>DATMKR010000014.1:0-13941 GCA_035571115.1 Candidatus Acidiferrum sp.
GCCTTGCTTCCGGTGACGTCGTCAAACTTCGGATGGATCGGATGGCCGAGGAGGTGCAACCGCCGCGTCGGCACGGCGCGCGAGAGCGCGCGTTGATAGACTTCGCGGGCCGGGACGACAACGGCATCGACGTTCGGGACGAGCCACGACTCGTGAACCTTGCCGAGATCCGTGATGACGGTGATCACCGGCACGTGTTGCATGTGCGCGTCGTCGCGCGCACGCATCGCGGCGTGGTTGAGCAGCGGATGAACCGAAACGATGACGTCCGGCTGGTAACTGATGAAGAGGTCGCGTAAACGCTCGCGGTAGAGCGGCTCGCAGAAGCGCACCAGGGCGCGGTAGCGCCGGCGTCCGTTGGTGGCGTAATAGAGCGCGCCGTAGACCGGCGGAGCGTAGCGCAGGGCCATGCTGTACCCGAGTCCGAGTTGCGTAAGCGGGAAGGCGCAATGGGCCGCGACATCCTCGATCCGCGTTTCGAACGGATCGTGGCTGCCGGACTCTTCCAGGGCGGCCACAATCGCGTTCGCGGCGCTGCGGTGACCGCCGCCCGTGTCCGAGATCAATAGAAGCGCCCGTTTGGCCATAGGACCCCCGATTAAGCTCTGGCCGGAACCCTCCTCGTCGTGCGCCGGCCGGCATTTCGCGCCCGGCGGCCCGTTGGTGCGAGCCACGCCAGAAGCGCTCGAGCTGGCGCATCGTAGAAGCGGAAAATATCGCCAAACTCGACCTCGGGGTTTCGGTGGTGCCCGTCGTGGTCCTCGGGAAGGACGATTCCCAGAGGCCGCAAGAGGGCGCGAGCCCGGCCCGGGGTGCGCCAACCGAGCTCGGTCGTATGCCGCCACCAGACGTGGAGCTGCCCTAAGCCTAGACCGGCAACGGCTCCGGGCCACGAAAGGCGCCAGAGGAAAGCGGCGACGATTATGTAGGGAACGGCGCCCAGAAATCCGTCGAGCAAGACCGCCGGATCGGTCGACAGCACGGCGTGATCGAAGTAGGGGCGCCGGCGGTCGTGATGGGTGCGCAAGTGCAGCGTGAACCACAAATGCTGCGGAACGTGATAAAAGAACGTGGAACCAAAGTCTCCCACGACGAGCGTAACGATGAGAGCCGTAACAAAGAACATGCGTTTCGTCCCCTTATGCGGCGGATTCCTGATTCATGGCGTCTCGTTTGCAGCGGCTATAGTGGTGTCGGGATGCACGTCACCTACCATATACCATACCAAGGCTCGGCCAATCGCGCCGCCCCAGCTGCAGCGGGCTTTTAATATCGCGTTAAGCTGGCCGTCGCCCGCCGACGTCGATGCACTAAAAGGCGCCGTCCTGATTCGCGACGGGCCCGCAGTTGATGCTGCGGAACTCGCGATTGCGCGTGCGATTCTACGGACCAATCCTCGGCTGCAACCGGCCTACGCATTACTGTTTGCGGGCGCAACGACGCGCGCGGCCCGCAGCCACTTACTTCCTGCGGAGTTCCTGGGCGCAACGCTCCTGCAAGAATCGGCCTACGATCCGCAAGCCCTATCCGCGGCGGGCGCGATCGGCATCGCTCAGTTCATGCCCGAGACGGCTGCAGATGTCGGGGTGAATCCATACGACCCCTTTGAATCGATCGAAGCGGCGGCGGCGCTCATTGCCGGGTACGTCGATGCGTACCGGGCGCGTTACGCCGATCCCTATTCGGCCGCGCTGGCGGCGTATAATGCCGGTCCCTTCGCCGTTGCCCGGTATCGCGGGGTGCCGCCATATGCGGAAACGCGCGAATACGTCGCGCTGATTTACGATCGCTGGGCCCGCATCGTCAGCTACGAGCGTACCGGCGGAGATTGAGATGGGAGGTGGAAGCCTAACCGCCGTTAGGAGGCAGTCGAAATGCGTTCGCTCCCACGTGTCGCCCTCGTAGCGATGCTCGCCGTTACGGTGGGCGGATGCGCATTGCAGGCGAGTCCGGCGGATGGGTTGCGATTCGAGGCGCCCGCCGGCTGGCGCGCGTCGCCGGGGATATTGGGTTACCTGCAGTTCTGGCGTCCTCCGAATAACGACCGGGAAGTGCTCATGCTCTTCAAGTCGCCTCGGCCGATGCAGACGAACGAGATCTTCTCAAAATCCAACTTGCAAGACACGATGAAAGACGTGACGATCGTTGGACAGCAAACGATCAAGATTTGCGGTACGCAACCCGCAAAGTACGTCCAAGCACGGGGCTCTTCTTCTGAGGGAGGTCCGATCGACATCGAGACCGTGGCCACGATTATAGGAGGCTCGAGTTATTTTGCCGTCTACGTACGGCCGATCGTCGTCAGACCCAACCCCAAAGCCCTCGCGGCGTTGCGAGAAGTCTGCCCGAAACCCTAGAGGCTCATAATCACTTGGCGCGCTTCAATGCGTTAAGACAGCTCATCGCGTGTCAGCCGCTCGGATGGACTGCACCTCCATCCTCCGGGCCTCCGTTGCGGCGTGTCTTAGGCTGGCCTGCCTTGACCGGCATTGGGCTGGGTACCATGCTCGGCGGAATATTCCCGACCATCGGCGCCGGTGCGCACGCCGCGGGACCGGCCGTCATTCTCGCGTACGTCCTCTCGGGGCTCGTCAGCCTGTGCGTCGCGCTCTGCTATGCGGAGTTTGCCTCAATGGTGCCGGTCGCCGGCAGCGCCTACACGTACGCGTACGCGACGCTTGGCGAACTGGTCGCATGGGTGATCGGCTGGGACCTGATCTTAGAGTACGGGCTCTCTTTGGCGCCCACCGCATCGTCGCTTTCGGACTACTTTCAGCACATGCTCGCCAACGTCGGCATCGCGTTTCCGACGTGGGCGCAGACTGCAAACGTTCACGGAATCCATCCGCAAGTCGATCTCTTTGCGTGCCTCGTCACGCTCGGCATCGCGTTGCTCGTTGCCAGCGGCATACGCGAGTCGACGGGCGTTAACGGCGCGCTGGTCCTCGTGCAGATCGCATCGATGCTCGTCTTCATCGCCGTCGTTGCGCACGCGATACACCCGTCGAACTTGCGCCCTTTCGCACCAATGGGCTACCACGGCGTGCTCGCAAGCACGGCCCTGGTCTTCTTTGCCTACATCGGTTTCGACACGGTGACCGTCGCCTCGGAAGAGGCAAAGCGGCCGGAAAGAAACGTGCCGATCGGGATCATCCTCGCCCTCGCCCTCGGGGGCATACTTTACGTCGCCTTGACGCTTTGCACGGTCGGCGTTCTGCGATTCGATCGCCTTTCCGACGGAGCGGCAATGCTCGATGCGCTCGGATCGGTGAGCAAGAGCCACACGCTGTATTGGATCGTCGCAATCGGCGGTTTGGCCGGCAACGCCACGGTCATGCTCACGTCGCTGCTGGGGCAAGTTCGCATCTTCTACGTCATGGCGCGCGATCGAATGTTGCCCCCGGGCGTCGCGCGCATCCATCACGTATTTCGTACGCCGGCGCGCATGACGGTTATCACCGGCGCAATCGTCGCCGTTTTCGCCGCGGTATTGCCGCTGACCGATCTGCTGACGCTGGTGAATATCGGTACGCTGGCCGCATTCGCAATCGTCTGTGCCGGCGTCTTGGTGCTTCGAATCGTCAATCCTACGGCGCCGCGGCCTTTTCGGGCCCCGCTCCTGCCGCTTTTCTCGGTCGCGGGGGGCGCGGCGTGCCTTTATCTGGTCAGCGGCCTACAGGTAGCGACGTGGATCCGGTACGGTATCTGGTTCGCCGTCGGGATCTTGGTCTACGCCCTTTATGGTTTTCGCAACTCGCGGCTGCGGCTCAAGCTGATCGAGCCCTAGCCTTCGGAAAAAGTGCAACCCGACGAGGGAAAGCCGTTTATAAGAGCACGTACTCGGGCATGAGGGGGGCACGTGGCCATAGATAGCGCGGTTTCCGACCGCTTCGAACTCGTTACCGTACCTCGCGCGAAGGGCGTTCCTTCGTTCGCGGAGGAGGTCGCAGCAGGCTTGAGCGCGGCGCCGAAGCGCTTGCCCTCGAAGTTTCACTACGACGACGTAGGCTCGGCGCTGTTCGACGCGATTACGCGTCTGCCCGAATACTATCTGACCCGCGCCGAAACCGAGATACTCTCCGTATGGGGCTGGCAAATGGTTCGATTGCTGGATGCACCCCTCGATTTCTTGGAGCTCGGAAGCGGGAGCGCCGTCAAGACCCGTCTGCTGATCGGCGAAGCGTTGCGCGTGCAGGACGAGCTGCGCTACAGTCCGATCGATATCTCGACGGAGGCGATATGCTCGTCGTCGTTAGCGCTCGTGGAAAGCTTTCCGGGATTACACGTGCGCGCCTACGCCGGCGATTATTTCGACGTGCTCGAGTCACAGGCGGTGCTTTCGGATCGCAAAATGCTCGCCATGCTGATGGGATCGAACATCGGGAACTACGAGCCGGATGAAGCGCGGCTGCTGTTTTCGTTGCTCGGCTCGGCTTTACGCCCGGGTGATGGCCTCCTGATCGGAACCGATCTGCGGAAAGATCGCGCGACGCTCGAAATGGCATACGACGATCGCATCGGCGTAACTTCGGCTTTCAACCGCAACGTGCTCGCGCGGATCAATCGCGAACTCGACGCAGATTTTGACCTCGGGAAATTCCGGCACGTCGTGCACTACGACGAGCGGCGCGGGTCGGTCGACTCGTTTCTCGAAGCGCAGGAGCGCATGCCCGTTCGGATATCCGGTGCGAATCTTCGCATCACCGTCGAAGCCGGCGAACGAATCCATACGGAATCGTCGTACAAGTTTACCAATGAAGACGTGGCGCGACTGGCTGAAGGCGGCGGCTTCCGGGCACAATCGGTGTGGCACGACGCCGCGAAAAGGTTCAGCGTTCACCTTCTCGTTCGTCAATAACCCATGTCATCCCGAGCCTGTCGAAGGACATGTCATCCTGAGCCTGTCGAAGGACATGTCATCCTGAACCTGTCGAAGGACATGTCATCCTGAGCCTGTCGAAGGACATGTCATCCTGAGCCTGTCGAAGGACATGTCATCCTGAGCCTGTCGAAGGATCACAATAGCTAACCAATCCGGGTTCTCGCTTCTGCCAAGCGCAGCGTCGCGTCGACGGCGATTGCCAGGGCGCAGGCAGCAAGGCTTCCGGCCACGATCATCTGCGGCTGATGCAACGTCAGCCCGTTGAAAATCAGAACGCCCAAGCCGACGCCGCCGACGTAGCCGCCGAGAGTAGCGATCGAAATCATCGCGATCGACGCGATGCGCACGCCGCCGATCAGGACGGGCAGCGCCTGCGGAAACTCGACACGGAGCGCTATCTGTAGCGGCGACATTCCCAGGCCTCGCGCGGCGTCTATCTGGGCACGATCCACGTCGTTGATGCCGGCGACGATGTTGCGAGTCAGCATGAACTGCGCATAGACGACCAGCGCCACGAAGATCGGCGTGTATCCAAGCCCTAACCACTCGACGAGCACCGCCAGCAACGCGAGGCTCGGAATCGTGTAGATTGCGCCCAGCGTGCCGAGCAGCCACGGCGCTACCTTCGGGCGCCGCGCCGCCCAGAGCCCCAGCGGTACCGCGACGAGCACCGCGACGGCGAGGGCGACGCCGACGAGCTCCAGATGCGCGGCGGCCAGTGCTGCCACGCGCGCCGGATGGGCCGTGAAGTAGCTCATCCGATCGCCGTTCTCAGCAGCTCTCGAGCATGCACGAAGTAGCGCCGATAGACGTCGTCGCCGGCGTGGACGAGGTCGCGAACGTACGCCGTGGCGGGCTGGTCGAACAGCTGCAGCGGCGGGGCGACTTGCTCGACGCGCCCGGCGCGCATGACCACGATCCGATCTGCGAGTCGGAACGCCTCGTCGACGTCGTGCGTAACGAAGAGCGTCGTGGTCTCGAGTTCGCGCACGATCCGCACGAGCTCGCGCTGAAGTGTCGTACGTGCCAGAACGTCGACGGCGCCGAACGGCTCGTCCATCAGCAGGGCGCGAGGCCGCGCGGCAATCGCGCGCGCGACACCGACCCGCTGCGCCTCTCCGCCGGAGAGTTGACTGGGGCGGCGATTGCGATAGGCCGCCGGCTCGAGACCGACCAGCGTAAGCAGTTCGTCCACGCGTTGGGCAATTTGCGGGCCCGTCCAGCCCTGGAGCGATGGGACGACCGCGATGTTTTGCGCGACGCTCATGTGCGCGAAGAGCCCGACGGCTTGTATGACGTAACCGATGCTGCGGCGCAACTCGACCGGGTCGAGTTCGGTGACGTCGCGCCCGTCCACCACGACCCGTCCTCCGGCGAGCGGCACCAGACGGTTGACGGTGCGCAGCAGCGTCGACTTACCACAGCCCGACGGGCCGAGCAGCACGACGAGTTCGCCGCCGTGCAACTCGAACGATACGCCGTCGACGGCATTACGATCGGTGCCTGGGTAGCGAACCACAACGCTCTCAAAAGTAATCTGTGCCGGCTTCACGATCGGTCCGTGCGTCCTCCGAGCGATTTTAGAAAATTGGCCGCGACGTCGGCCGGATCTGCGGCGGAGTTTTCGACCGCCGCGTTCATCGATCGAGCCGCTCGGTCGGTGATCGCGGGCGAGACGCCATTGAGGACGCGCGCAATTGCCGGACGTGCCTGCAGCGTTGCCTTTCGAAGCAGCGGCGCGACGTTGTAGGCAGACCAAAGATGCCGATCGTCGCGCAAGATCACGAGACGATCCGATTCGATCGCACCGTCGGTCGTAAACGCGCTGGCGACGTCGGCCTTGTTCTCGAGCAGCGCCCGGTACTTTAGCGCGATGTCGTACGTGCGGACCTCTCGAAATCGGAAACCGCCATAGCGCTCTTGCAGCCCGGGTAGCCCGTCGGGCCGTGCGAGAAACTCTTGAATCGTTGCCAGGCGCAAATGGGGCGCCGCGGTTGCGACGTCCGAGAGGGTTGCAAGACGCTGCGCCGCTGCGATTTCCCGCGTCGTCGCCAATGCTTGGGAGTCGTTCATTGGCGACGGCCGCAGCCACACGATGCCGTAACGTTGCGCGAACAGTCGAGCCACGACATCGTATGCGGTTTGCGAATCCGCGATGGGCGGCAGGTGCAGAACGTCGATGAGCGCCGTGCCGGTATACTCCGGATAGCAATCGATGTTGCCGCGCTCCATAGCGGCCATCGCGATCTGCGTCGAACCGAGGTTGAAGAGGCGTTCGACGCGCATGCCGGCGTTCTCCAGCGACTGAGCGTAGATCTCGGCGATCAGGAACGATTCGGTGAAGTTCTTCGATCCAACGCGAATCTGCGACCGGTCGAACGCGCAGCGCGCCAACGTCGGCGTCGCGGCGATGAGCGTCAGCGCGCGCGCGCGAGAAATGCTCATTGCTGCTCGGCCATCAGTCGGCCCGCCGCGCCCAACGCAAGATCGGCGCCCAGCGCAAGAGCGGCGACGAGCCCTGCCGCGACAAAGAGCAGTGTCGCATTGTCGGTTTGGAGACCGCGAACGATCTCGTCGCCCAAGCCGCCCGCGCCGATGAACGTCGCCAGCGTGGCGCTCGCAATGGTCTCGGTGGTCGCGGTGCGCAGACCGACGAACGAGACCGGCAACGCCAGCGGCACGACCACACGTGTAAAGCGTTGGAACGACGTCATACCCATGCCGGTGGCGGCGTCTACTGCCGCGCGAGAAACGCCGCGGATGCCGAGGTCGACGCTGATGACGATTGGAGGCAGCGCGAGAAGCGCGAGGGCGATGACCGCCGGCGTCGTGCCCACGCCGAGCCACGGCAGCAAAAGCATGAGAACGGCCAAGCTCGGAAGCGTCCGCCCGACGCCCGCCGTGGCGAGGACCGCGCCGCGCAGCCAGGCAGATTGCGTAGCCGCCACTCCTAACGGCAGGCCCGCGCCCAGCGCGATGGCGAGCGCGCAAAGAGCCAGGGCAAGGTGTTGCGCGACGTGCGCCGGCAGGTCGTAAAAGGCCACGGGCAAGTTTTTGGCCGTTTGGGAGGCGAACCCCGGCCCGAACCGCTAAGCACTAGAATCATCGTGATAACGCAGCCCCGCGCCCCGCAGCCGGCGATTCCGGTCGCAAGCCTCGACGATCCCGCTTTCTATATCAGCCGCGAATTGTCGTGGCTCGAGTTCAACGACCGGGTTTTGGAAGAGGCGCTCGACGAGCGCAACCCCTTGATGGAGCGGCTCAAATTCGTCGCGATCTACGGGACGAACCTCGACGAGTTCTTCATGATTCGAGTCGCCGCGATCAAGCAGCAGATCGAGGCCCAAGTCATGCGCCGGTCCGAGGAGGGCCGTACGCCGACCGAACACCTCGGCGCCATCTCGCAGCGGTTACGCGCCTCGCTGCCGCTGCAAATGCGGCTGCTCAACGAACAGCTTTTGCCCGCGCTCGAACGCGAAGGCATTCAGTTGATGCGCGTCGCCGAGCTCGACGACGAGACGCAAGTCGCCCTCGAGCGCACGTTCGACGATAGCGTCTTTCCGGTGCTGACGCCGCTGGCCGTCGATAGCGGACATCCGTTTCCATACATTTCCAATCTCTCGCTCTCTCTTGCGGTCGAGCTCGAGGAGGCGACGAGCGACGGTGTCGAGCTGCACTTCGCGCGTGTGAAGATTCCTCCGACCCTGCCGCGCTTCGTCCCAGTCGAGGGCACGAAGGAACGGCGTTTCGTCTTGCTCGAGGATTTGATCGCGCATCACCTCGACGGGCTCTTTCCGGGCATGCACGTACGCGAATCCTATCTCTTCCGCGTAACGCGCGACGCCGACCTCGACTTGCAGGAAGACGAAGCGGACGATCTCTTGCGCGCGATCGAGTCCGAGTTGCGGCGGCGGCGTTTCGGCGAGCCGGTGCGCCTCGAGGTCGAGCGAGGCATGCCCGAATACATCCGCGATTTTCTCTGCAGCTCGCTCGAGCTCGAACCCGTCGATTGCTACGAAACCGAGGGGCTGATGGCGTTGAGCGACCTTTGGCAGATCGTCAACCTTCCCGGATACGAGCAGCTGCGAGACAAGCCGTTTATGCCGGCTATCCCCAAGCGCTTGATCGGCGTCACCGACATCTTCGCGCAGATTCGCGAAGGCGACATTCTGCTGCATCATCCGTACGAATCGTTCGATCCGGTGATTCAGTTCTTGCAGCAGGCCGCCGAAGACGAAAAGGTCCTGGCTATCAAAGCGACGCTCTACCGCACGTCCGGCAAGAACTCCCCGATCGTCAGAGCGCTCCTGACCGCCGCCGAGAACGAAAAGCAAGTTGCCGTAGTCATCGAGCTCAAGGCGCGCTTCGATGAAGAGAACAACATTGAATGGGCCAAACGGCTCGAGCGCGCGGGGGCGCACGTCGTCTATGGCTTCGCCAATCAGAAGGTTCACGCGAAGACGCTTTTGGTCGTCCGCGAAGATGAAGACGGACTCCGGCGGTACATGCACTTCGGAACCGGCAACTACAACGAGAAGACGGCGCGCCTCTATACGGACTTAAGCCTCTTTACTTGTCGTTCGGAGCTCGGCACCGACGACGCGCAACTGTTCAATGCGCTTACCGGCTTTTCGAAGGTCACCGATTACGAAGATTTGTGGGTTGCTCCGGTTACGTTGCATCGCGAACTGATCGCCCGCATCGACCGCGAGACCGAACACGCCCGCGCCGGCCGGCCCGCAGGCATTCGCGCGAAGATTAACGCGATCACCGAGGGCGACGTCGTGCGAGCGCTCTACCGCGGATCGCAGGCGGGCGTACCGATCGATTTGATGGTGCGTGGAATGTGCGTGCTGCGACCCGGCGTGCCGGGAGTTAGCGAGAACATTCGCGTCCGCAGCATCGTCGGGCGCTTTCTCGAGCATTCGCGCATTTGGGTATTCGAAAACGGTGGCGAGCTCGAAACGATAATCGCGAGCGCCGATTGGATGGGGCGCAACTTGGACCGGCGAGTGGAGCTCGCCGTCCCCGTCCTCGACCCGGTGATGGCCGAAACGCTAGCGTCGCAAATCCTTGCCGTGCTGCTCGCCGACAACGTTAAGAGCAGAGAGCTGCGGGGCGACGGCACGTACACGCGCCTGTCGTCCGGACCCGGCGAGATGCCGGTTGATGCGCAACGCGTTTTCTTAGCGCAAGCGCAGGGTCTCTAAGTGATGGCTTAGCGGCGCAAGCTGCTTTTAAGCACAGGATTTCCACTGAAGTAATGCGGCATCCATGACCTTCGGGGATCATCACTCTGGGATAGGAGACAGACCCTTTTAAAACGAGGCCCCTCTGCCGGGCGCCGGGCGGCGAGGGGGTAGTGAACCTGCAAATCCACCCGCTCCTTGCTGATTGCTTAGGTATTCTGCGGCTTAGGCGACGGCGGCGTCCACTCAAATGGATTGTCGCACTGCAGGCTGGGGTCTGGATGATCCGCCTTGCAAGCCTCGTCATGCTTCTCGAACGCCTCAGCGTCCGCGAGTTTCTTGCCGTAGTAGGTATTCATGCGTTTTGCATCGTGCGAATGTCATCGAAGGGCGTTGACTTAATGAGTGCCTCCAATGGCAATTCCATCTCATCAAGGTTTGATGCGTCGCATGCCGCGTAATCGTCGCTGCCAATTTCGCAGCCCTCGTTCTCCCTCATCGAGTCCGTTGCTACCATGAGCGTTGCCCCATCTCGCGCCCAAGCATCCTGCGACGTCGTAGCGCATTTGGAGGTCTCGTTTTAAAAGGCCCCTGTACTCGCCGCAATTGGAAGAACCCGAGAAGACGTATTTCGCAAGCGCTTCTCAGACTTGCGGTACTATGCTTGTTAGGCATCGGGCCCAGCGTCATCGCAATAATCAACAGCCGTACCGGCAAGATGAGCGTAGTGGCCCCGATCTTTTTTTTTGCCGGGCCGACGGTTACGGCGCGCGAGGAGCTTCGATCGCGGCACTGGGGGAGGGGGCCTCGTTTTGAAAGGCTCGATCGGCTAAGCAACCTCGGAGCCCCGGCACGTCAGAAGCGCGCTGAAGCCCGTGTGGTCTACGATCGCTTTTCGGCTGGGCGCTTGGCTCTTTCGATGGAATTGAGGCAGGGAGTCGAACTTCTCTAGCCGCCGATCCGTTCCGAGCTCCAGGAGGTGCGCGATGAAGATTTCAGGTTTCGTCTGCTACGCGCTAAGCAGCTGCGTCGCGGCGGCTTTGCTAGCAGGGTGCGGTGGATCGCAGCCGCCGATGAGCGCGCCGGACGCGATCCCGCTAGCACACCGCACCAGCGCGGCACTCACCGATGAAGCGCTTTTGTACGCCTCGCGGGATACCAGCGTTTATTTCTTCTCCTATCCGGGTCTTAAGCAGGTCGGGCAGCTGAGCGGCTTCGAGTACATAAAATACGACGAGTACTTTATCCCAGAGGGTCTTTGTACCGACAATGCTGGCGATGTGTATGTTGCCGGCCTTATTTATTACGCCGGGCAATCCCTAAGCGGCCAGGTCTATGAATTCGAGCATGGCGGACAGACGCCGATCGCGACCCTTTCGGAGAAATATGGGGCCACGGGTTGCGCCGTTGACCCCGAGACGGGAGATCTTGCGGCGTCGAACGTCCGCTCGAGTGTATCTGGTCATGGCAGCGTCGCCGTTTTTAAGAAGGCGCGCGGGAAGCCAAAGTATTATGTCAACGCAGAGGCGACCGCGTTTACTTTCTGCACGTACGACGATACGGGCGACTTGCTTGTTGCGCAGGGTAATCTCAAGGGGATCGCCGAGCTGCCCGACGGCGCAACATCGTTTCAGGAAGTTCCGCTCAGTAATGAAGCAAACGTGCGCAGCGTTCAGTGGAACGACGGCACGCTCGCGGTCTCTAGCTACTCTGGTAAACGCAAAACGCCCAACTATATTTATCGCGTGACAATCGCAAATGGCGTCGCACAAATCGTTGGAACGACGACGGTCGATGGACTGTTTCACAGACCAACGGGCGGCCAGTTCTGGATCGACGGCGGACATATGGTCGCCACAGGTCGTAGCGCACCGCGTGGCAGCGCTTTGCGGCTTTTGATGTGGCGCTATCCTGCCGGCAAAAATCCCACGAAGGCCCTGAACACACCGGGTGGCTGGGCAGGCGTGACCGTCAGTGAAGCGCCATGAGGCATTCTCACGCTACGCGGTAAGCACTCAACGCGGCCTGATCGGCAACTTAGACGTACGAATACACAACAATAGGGTAAAACAATGGCCGGCTTAGAACGCAAGGGATGCGGTTTTGCGATAAGCTTCACTTTGGCAATGGTAACTGCCTGTGGTGGCTCGCAGCCGCCGATCGGCGCGCCGAACGGGATGTCGCAAAACGCTACTCGCCAAGAGCCAGGCAGCCGAGCGCTCTGTAAGGGGGGCCTCGTTTTAAAAGGCTCTGTCTCCTATCCCGGGATCATCACCCTGGGAATGATGCCGTATTCTGCGTCAAGCGTAGTTTGCGTTGAATGGCACCCCCGATCTGAGAATGCCGAAGGCGATAACCAAGAGTTTACGCATGACCGCGCCAATGATGAGGCGCTTGTGCTTGGCGGCTGCCACGAGTCGCTCGGCGAAAACCCGGAGAATCGGGTTGCATCGGAGAGCCACCCTTGCCGGCATGTAAAGGGCTTTGCGAATGCGAGCGTTCCCCGTCTTACAAAGTCGAGGGCGACCATGAACGGATGTTCCCGAACGCCGTTCGCGCGGAGAAAGTCCGGCAAATGCTGCGACTGCCTTGGCCGACTCGAAGCGATCGAGATGCGGGATCTCCTGAAAGTATTGCTCCGGCGGTCGTCTCACCGATTCCAGGAATCGACGTCAGTAAATCGCGCCGGCGCCTGAGGTCTGGACGGTCGTCGAAGTGCTGGCGAATCTTCCGCTCGACCTGAGCGATCTGTTCGTCGAGTGCGGCGATGACCTGCCGAATCGAGGCTGTAACGACGGCCGCGTCCGACGATTGTGCGTACACCGATTGTTGCTCTGGTTTTCTCGAGATGGTCGTAATGCCGGATTAGCGCTTGCAGCACGCGGATTTCGGGCGGAGGGGGCACCCACAGCTCCGGGCTCTGGCTTTTGCAGAAGCGAGCAATGAGCGCCGCGTCAACCGCGTCGGCCTTGGTGCGCAGCAGTTCGCTCTGCGCGAACGCCTTGATCCGAGCTGGATTAATGACGCTGACGCGCCGCTCGAGGCCATGAAGATGCAACGCGAGTGGTTCCCAATACGAGCCCGTTGCCTCCATGCAGATGTGCAGCTCGTCGGCCTGACGATTCTTAAGCCACGTCGTTAGCTCCTCGAAGCCTTTCGGCGTGTTCGGAAACGCTCTCTTTGCATCAGCGCGATCGCTCAAGAGAAATGCGTGAAACGTTTCCTTCGATAAATCGATTCCCAGGAATGATGCCATCGAGCGTTCCTCCCATGACGGCGTCCTTCTCGATCGACCTTGTGCATTCGAGCTGACCGACATGCGGCGCTCACGATACCGTCCGATCTCTCTGGGACGCAATAGGCAGGCCGCCTATCTATCCCGCGGGGTTCTCAACCCAAGGAGCTAATCAGCGTGACCTGCCTACGCTCATCATACAAGGAGTTAGGCCCCTAAAATTGTGCACCCCAGGCGCCTGGTCGCTCAGTCTCGCAGCGATCGAGCCGGGGCTCTGCCGCTATGCGATCGAGGCCGCCGCGTTGGCGCAGTTGCAATGCCGATCCACGCAGCGATACTCGCAATGCTGCAGTGCTCGCTCAGCAAACACGGCCCGCTTTCGCGAAGCCGTGCTGAGGGGTGGAGGCGCAGGGGGCGACGTACGGACGCCAAGGCATCCTTGGATCACTCACCAGCCAGCTTAAGCCGTAAATAGTTCGCGACTTCCTCTGCGTATTCGCTCGGGTCGTTGTGTTACTGCCGAGCCGAGTAGTGCCCACGCTAATCGCCCGGTGCCCCTTGATCGCAAACTCGTAGATATCCGTAAATTGATTTCCGACCGCGAGATGTTTTCCATCCCATTGTACTTCTCCGGG
>DATMKR010000015.1:0-9076 GCA_035571115.1 Candidatus Acidiferrum sp.
TATGAATTATGGAAAGGTCGAGGGGCCGAGTTCCTCACGGAACCGATTGCCAAGTACGGCGAGATTCGGTGCTACATCCGCGATCCTGACGGTTATATTATCGAGGTCGGGCAGAGCACCGATCTCACGGACGGTTAGCGCTCGGCCAAAACCAGAAATCCTCACTGCCTCCTCAATTCTTGCGAGTCGCATGTCACGGGTTAAGCTCGCTCGGTGATGGCGAGCTCGCGGTAATCCGCAATAATTCGCCGCAATTGCGCGGTCGTTATCCCGCGTGCTTGTGGTATAGAAATAGCCCCGTATCTTGCCAAGCTCTTGCGCAATAGAAAGCCCATCGTTGGTTTGGGCCATAGGCTTGACCCTGTAGGCTTTATACGAAGTTTACCCTCGCGAAGCGTAATGCCAACGGTAGCGCCGCGCGAGGTCTTCAATTCGGTGACATCCGCAATGACCTCCCAAGGTATGGAAAGCTTTCTATAGATCAGATACCGTGAGTTTAGCGTCAACATAGGTTGGCGTAGCGCAATGACATACGAAACGTTGTACGCTAAAGCCAGCAGCAGGATCGCCGTAAGGATCGCGTACATCCAAAACAAGAACGGGAAATTACGCGCAGCAAAAATCAGCGCACCGCCCAGCACAAGGCCTAGGGAGTTAGGCTTGCTCGCCCCGCGCCTCTACCCCTCTGCACGTGAGTTCGTGTGTCAATAGTGCCGCGATCGCGCTCGCGCTAGAGGAGCCGTAGCGGCTCAAACTTAAGGGAGAATGATGTTGCGCGCCCTCGTTCTCGCAATCGCTCTCATCCTTGTTGCCGCGCCGGTTTTAGCGGATTCGTTAAGTACTATGTTCGGCGTCTACGTTTATCCGAAAAATAAGCAGACCTCGTCCCAACAAGCCAACGACGAATCCGTTTGTTATAAATCAGCCAAGATGAAAACGGGCGTCGATCCTGCTAACTTACAGCCTGCAACGCCGCCCGCAACGACGCAGCGCCAGGGCGGCGCGGTCCGTGGGGCGGCCGGGGGCGCCGCCGTCGGAGCGGCGGTCGGTGCGATTGGCGGCAACGCTGGGACGGGTGCCGGGGTTGGCGCAGCGCTGGGCGCGGTTCGAGGGCGCCTTAGGCAAACCGCGGCTAACAACGCCGAGCAGCACTATGCGGACGCCAACGTACAAGCCCAACAGTCGCAGAAGATGAATAACTTCCGCCGGGCCTTTGCGGCCTGTCTTGAATCGAAGGGCTATACAGTTAAGTAAGTAACGCCTCGGATTGCCGATAGCCCGGAAAAACGACGGAATCGCTCGGCAGTGGCGCGAAGAGCAGGGTCACACGGGGAGTCCTGGATTAACAGGACACCCCATCCGTTGCATCTTCCGGAAGGGATAGGGTCAGAACATCTCATGATTTCAAACTCTGTCAAGCGTGCAGTAGGCATTTGCGCAACGATCGTCATGCTGGCCGCCTGCGGCGGCGGGTCGCCGAATGCGGGACCGCCGGCGGGTTCACCATCGCTCTCCAGCGTCCACCAGGTCGCGGATTTCTTGCAGAATCAGAAACTGCTGCCGCCCAGCCTGAGTCCCGAGCACCACAAGAAAAAATGTGCCAAATACCTGGAATCGTGTTTGACGTTGAAATGCTGTAAGGGGCTTAAATGCGTCAACGACGGTGGCTACCATACGTGCGAGAAGGCGCTCTAGCGGGCTCCAGTATCGTCCGAAGAACGGGTGCGGCGCGTTGGCATTGGATCGCCGCGCTGCTCGTAACGGGGCTGCTTACAGCGTGTTCCGCGCGCGCCGCTCCTGTGAAGCCCGACGCCTTGACGCCCGCTCAGCGGAAGCAGGTCGTGCAGACTGTGCGCGACGCGATGAAAAGCGACCCCAGTATACTGCGCGAGGCGATCCTCGCGCTGCAGGCCGATAACGCGCGCGTAGAGGCCGAGGCAGATAGCGCGGCAATCGCACGGCGGCGCGAGGTCCTGTTCGATCCAAGCGACCCGAGCACCGGGAACGCTCGCGGACGAGTGGTGATCGCCGAGTTTTTCGACCCTGCATGTCCGTACTGCAGAGAACTCGCGCCCGAGATGACGCACTTTTTGGCGAAGTATAGCGACCTTCGCCTCGACTACAAGGATCTGCCAATTCTGGGCCCGGGAAGCGAACTCGGCTCGCGCGCATTGCTTGCGGCGCAGCGGCAAGGCGCGTACGAGCTGCTGCGCGATGCGATCATGCGCGACCCACGCGAAATCACGATCGATACAATTCGCGAGCACGCGCAAAGTTTCGGGCTGAACTGGGCACTCCTGCGCCACGACATGAACGACGCGGCTATCGCGCGCAAGCTGGCCGCGAACAAAGGTCTTGCGGATGCGCTCGGAGTCGACGGAACGCCGACGTTCGTAATCGGCGGAAGAATCGTCGCAGAAGCAGACATGACGCAGATAGCCGACGCCGTGTCTGCAGCGCGCCGCGGTGACGCGCCGAGAGAATCCAGAATGTCGCGCGGCAGCCTCCCGTAAGGCTGAAACGTCGTGGATTCCAGCGTTGTCGAGCCTCTGTTGCGAGCGAGGCAGTGCCGAAAGATGGTCCTTTCGGTCGGGCTGTGGCTTAGCGCCCTTGCGGCAATCGCTCTCGTCGGGGAAACCCGGCCGGCGATGAGCCAAGAACTTGAGCCTCGATCATATTCCGCTTCACCGATCGATTCCAATTTCGCGGTTGGATCTTTATCGAATTCGACGGGAACGGTACCCCTTGATCCCTCACTGCCGCTCAGCGACGTGCGCCCCGCGATTAATACCATCATCCTGAGCTTCACGCACACGTTTCGTCTTGGAAATCGCACGGCGAACTGGGCCGTTAGCGTTCCCTATCTCGGCGGCCATGTCAGCGCAGTCGTCTCCGGTCTACCGCAAGCATTCTCGCGCTATGGGTTCTCGGATTTCCGAGCACGTTTCGGCGTAAATCTCCTGGGCCGTGCACTTACCCCGGCAGAGTTCACCCGCCGCAAGCCGAGCACGACGCTTGGGGTCAGCTTGACCGTAATCGCGCCGACGGGCACCTATGACCGAACGCAACTCATCAATACGGGTTCGAATCGATGGACGATTAAACCGGAAATCGGGCTGGAGCAGCCGATGGGAAAGTGGTTCGCCGACGTGTCCGCGGGCCTCTGGATCTTCGGCGAAAATACCGACTACTTCAGCGGTCAGATACTTCGGCAAGCGCCGCTCGACATTTTCCAGTTTCACACCGGATATGCTTTTCGCCAGAACCAGTGGTTGGCACTCGATGCGAACTACTATTCTGGGGGCGCGACCAGTATCAACGCCGCGGCGGCGATCAACTCGCTGGCCAACTCGCGCTACGGACTCACCTTTTCGCAGCCCGTGGGATCGACCTTATCGGCGAAAGCGTCGTGGTCGCGCTGGCTGAGCGGTCGATTCGGCCAGCAGTTTTCCACGGTCGCCGTCGCCGTTCAATACCTTTGGTTCGACCGTCACTAGCCCCCGCGCCTGTGCCCCTCTGCACGGCCGTTGATATCGAACAAACCGTCGGTCGTCACAATGCCCAGGAGCCGCGTGTTTAACGTGTACGCTGCTGAAAACGGAGGTACCGATCGTGGTCCTATTTCGAGTGCGTCGAGCAGTCGTGCTGCTCCTCGGCGCTATGGCGCTGCCATTAGTGGCGCAAGCCGCTACCAGCGAAGGATTGCCGGCGAGGGGCCCAATCGCCCCATATCTTATGCCCGATCGCCAAGCTGAAGTTGCCTTGGCGCGGAGCGCGGCTCCGCCGTCGATCGCTGCGAACGCCGAGGTGCTCGTGCTTACCTCCCGCGGCTTCGAGACGGCGGAGAAAGGAACGAACGGCTTCGTATGCCTCGTCGAGCGTTCTTGGACTGCCCCATTTAACGATACCGAGTTTTGGAATCCGAAAGAGCGCGGGCCCGATTGTTACAATCCTCCCGCGGCGCGCACCGAGATTCCGCAGTTACTTCAGGAGGCGCAATGGGCCCTGGCCGGGCTCAGCAGGCCGCAAATGGCGGAAAGAACAAAAGCTGCCTTCGTCGATCATAGCTTTAAGCCACCCGAGCCCGGTGCATTTGGCTTTATGCTCTCAAAGCAGGGGCATCTTAACCATGCCCACGGGCCATGGTATCCCCACGTGATGTTTTTCATTCCGCGAGATCAAGTCGCTAACTGGGGCGCCAACGTAGACAATTCGCCGGCTCAGGCCGTTGACCGCGGTCCATACCTCTCCACGGTGGTTATGGTACCGGTGCTCACCTGGTCCGACGGATCGCCGGCGCCGCACTAGGCCTATGTCGGCAGGTTCGCGACGAAGACGTCGATATCGCGAAGAACTTCGTCCCTGTTCGTTATGTAGACGAAATGGTTGGCACGCGGTATGACGATGACTTGGGCGTTGGGCTGGCCTTTCTTGAATGCCGCGATCTGCTTCGTCGTAAACGCATTGTCTGCCGCTATGTACGCCGGCGACAATCCAGGACGGGGCTGGTCGCTGTGGGGATTGGCGAAGATCGCAAGGATCGGCAAGTCGATCGGCGTCGTGAAGTGCCCTGGATTGTTATCGATCGTAACGTCAATCGGCGACTCTTTCGGAAAACCGGGCGGCGGACTGGGTGGCGGCGGCGTGGGAACGCCCCCGTCATATGCCTCGTTGTATGCTGCATCTAGGTAGATAAGCGCGGCTGCTTTCTGCGGTGTCTGCGTTCCGATGTAGCTGAGTTCTTCGCCGGCGAGTGAGTGCCCGACGAGAATCGGCCTAGCAATCTGCAGCTTGTCGAGGATCGCGAGAACGTCTTGGCCGAGCCGCTCGGCACTGTAGTTCTGCGCGGTCGGCGGAGGTTTACTCGAATTGCCGTAGCCGCGACGTGTTATCGAGTACACGTGATATTTCGTCACGAGGTCGGGAATGATCCGGTGCCAACCGCGGGCCGTGACTCCTTGACCGGCGAGTAACACCATGGGCCGGCCGCTGCCGCCCCAGTCGAGGACTTCGTCTTTGACGCCGTCCGCGACGTCGATGTAGAGGTCGCGCGTTGGCTGCAGCATGTGCAGCGTCACCGGCGAGGTTCGGTGATACACCATCGGTACGTCGAGCGCGCCGGGCACTGCCCACGTACCACTGAGTGATTTCCCGTCGCTGGAAAGCGTAGCCTGATAGGTGCGATGGTAGTTGAGCCAAGGATCGCTATTCATATCGAAGGCCATCGTAATTGTCGATCCGTCGATCTTGACGTTGCGCGTTGCTATGGGAACTTCGCTCTCCAGGGTGCTGTAGATCTTTACAGCGTAGCCGCTGCCGGCCTTGGTAATGCGCATGACCCGAGGTAGTTTGCCGATACCGGGTACGATTATCGTTCCTTGCCAGGTCCCGCTGAGGTCCGGCGACGGCGCCGACGCGGCGAGAAGCGCGAGAGCGAGCAGCGCGGTGATGTAACGCAGAAAAAATCCTCCCTACCGCGAAATGCGTTTAACGAGAGTCGCGTGCTTCAGCCATTAGGCAGGCACGCGACGAACGCCTTGGGAGGAAACCTTATGAAAGCTGCCGTCGTTACCGCTCCCGACGCCACTCCGCAATACGGCGAATTTTCCGAACCCCAGGTCGACGACGCCTACGAACTCGTAGAGCTCGTAGCTGCAGGGCTCCATCCTGTCGTACGATCGCTGGCGGCCGGGCGGCATTACGGAAGCACGCGGGCGTGGCCCCTCGTCGCGGGCGTCGACGTCGTGGCTCGTACCTCGGCCGGCGATTTCATCTACACGGGCTTTGTGCGCCCCCCGCACGGCACGTTCGCGGAGCGAATGGCGGCACCCAAAACGATGCGCATCCCGCTGCCACCCGGAGCCGATCCCGTGAAGGTTGCCGGCGGATTGAATCCGGCCTTCGCATCGTGGTTGCCGCTCAAGGCGCGCATTCGCGAGATCGGTTCGCTCGCAACGGTCTTGGTTCTCGGCGTGACCGGTATGGCCGGGTATCTTGCCGTGCAAAACGCGCGCCTGCTGGGCGCAAACCGCGTCGTCGGCGTGGGGCGCAATCCGGCGCGTCTTGCGCGCGCTGCTGCGCTTGGGGCTACAACCGTTGCGCTGAGCGGCAATCGCGGGACCGATGCCGCGGCAATCGTCGACGCTCAAGGCGGTACGACACCGAGCATCGTCCTCGATTTTCTGTGGGCGTCGGCAGCCGAGACTGCCTTCGCGTCGCTCGCAAGGCGCGGGCTCGAAGAAGACACCGCCGACATTGCCTACGTGCAAATTGGCGCTGCGGCCGGTCCCGAGGCAGCCGTGCCGGCAGCGCTCTTACGAAGCCGCCGCATCCGCATCTCCGGCAGCGGTGCGGGTTCCGCGCAGATTGCCGATATCATGGCCGAAGTCCCCGCCTACATGCAGCTTATCGCAGATCGCAGCGTCGACGTCCCGACCAAAACGGTGCCGCTTTCGTCGATCTCGGAAGCTTGGACCGCATCGACAGACGGCACGTACAGGATCGTCGTCGTACCTTAGCCCGGGCGCGTCAACGGGTGCAGACTTCCGTGACGACACTCGAGTGGTCGGCGCTCTACGAGCCGTATGTCGAGCCGAACTGAAACAGGCTTTTGCCGTCAGGCTGTTTGCATATGCCGTACGTAACGATGCCTTTGAAAGTTCTCGCCACGGAGTCTAACGCCTCGTCCGCCGTAACATTTTGCATCAACTTTGGAAGATGTGGTGCTCCCGGGATCGGCCCGGACACAATAATGTTGATCATACCCTGTTTGAGGTGAACATCCAGTCTGCGCTCAGCGGTACGGAGTTCGGGCGCGTTCTCAATTGTGACGACCGCTGAGGGCGCGCTGTACTGTTCGATTGGATCCAGTGCTAGGGTTTGTATCCTGGTTTGCAGTATTGCGGTCGAGACGCTTCCGATCGTAATCCGAAGCATTCCGTCTCGATCTTGCATGACCGTAACGTTCGGATCGTCCCGAAAGATCTGCCGGACCGCCGTTATCTCTGTGGCTCCCTGTCGCGGCGGCTGCAGATATACTGCTGGAAAAACAAGCTGCCAGAAGTCAGAGGTGTCTTTTCCCGGCGCTTGGCACTCGCCGGCATAGTATATTCGGGCGGCTCCCCCGACGTATTGTAAGGCCGGCCGCAGGTAACGGATAACCGCACTCATGTGTCCAACGGGTGAAGGGTTCTGATCGGAAGGGCGATACCAGGTGGCCTCGATAAGCCGACGATTGTCCGGGCCATCAAAGCGAACATCGACCAGAGAACGATCGGGCAAGGCATAGGCCGCACCGTTAAATGCACCGCATGGCGTTTTGCCTAAAGCGAGGTTGAGATTCACATCGCTGTCTCGAACGGGAAAGGCTCCAACACAAGGAAGGTCGATGTCGTTGTCCGGGCCTTTATCTGCTACGAAATCAACCCTGGTAATGTTACCAAGATCATCGGCGGTAACGGTAACGGTGCCCCCTCGCCGTCTGCTCCAAACCCACCGCTGGCCGGGATTGGCCGATCGTTGGGCTCCGGGATATTCCGAGAGAACCTGCGTGAGGTTGCTACCCAGCGTCACGCCTGCCAGGGTAGGCTCCTGCAGTTCTCCTCCGGCCGCTACAGCAGCCGCCAACACGAGCGGTATCATCGTTTCGATCCGTTTTGCCGCCCGTTACCAAAACTCCGCGCGAGGCAGCATGGTGAAGAAATGTCTCTCGAACCCAACGAGGCGAGGCGCGTACACGTGAACGCCGGCAAGTGCGATTAAATGATCGACGAAAAGGTTGTCATAATCACCGGTGCTTCGCACGGTATCGGCGCGGGCCTAGTGGCCTCGTACCGCGACGCAGGCTTCAAAGTGGTCGCCAGCGCGCTCTCGATCGGGCCCACCACAGATCCGAATGTGCGCAACGTTGCCGGCGATATCAGTAACCCTAGGACCGCCGACCTCATTATGAGCGAGGGCCTTGATGGATTCGGACGGCTCGACACACTCGTCAATAATGCAGGAGCCTACATTTCGAAACCATTCACACAGTACACCCTGGCTGACTGTGACTTGATACTTTCAACGAATCTCGTCGGGTTCTTCCACATCACGCAGCGCGCGCTGAGGCTGATGGAGACACAAGGTTGGGGTCATATCGTCAATATCACGGCGACGGTGGCGGAGCAACCCGTTAAAGGTGTTCCGGCGGTGCTAGCATCGCTGACTAAGGGCGGCTTGAACTCAGCAACGAAGGCGCTCGCGATCGAATATGCATCGCGTGGCATCCGAGTCAATGCGGTCTCGCCTTCAATCATCAGGACGCATCCGGAGGCATCGTACGCCGGACTCGAAGCGCAGACCCCGCTGGGGCGAATTGGAGAGGTCCAAGACGTCGTCTCTGCCGTGATGTATTTGGAAAACGCACCCTACGTAACTGGCGAAATCTCCCATGTAGATGGCGGGCAAAGCTCAGGCCACTGGTAGGTTGGCACTATTGTGGCGCTAGCTTAAAGACCACACCACAACCTTTGGCGCCGCCGGGACCGCCGTCGGCGCAGTTCGTCTCGGTTCCACCCGAGCGCGTCGCTCCATAGATCGCGCCGCTTTCGTCTGAAAGCAAGTTGGTCTGTTCCGGTTCCGCGCCGTGGTTTGGGCGACGGAAATCGTAAACGACGTGGAACGAATAACGCGCGCCGGATGGCGTCAGCTCGAAGACGACGCCGCAGCCGATGCCGTGACAACCTCCGCCGCCAAGCGCGGCCGTGCCGTACAGCGTCCCGCCGGGCTCGAGTAACGGCGTCCCCTCCGGTAAGAAGCCGTCCGCCTTAGCCCCAAAACTGTGCAGGACGCTTTCGGTGTAGTACGAGCCGTTGGGCGTGAGCTTGAAGAACGTGCCAACGCGCTTCGTGCCGCCCCAGAACGTCGTTCCAAAAACAGCTCCGGATCGCTCGTCGATGGTTACCGCTCCGTATGGGAGGTCGCCGTCCAAACCGTCAAACGTGAAGATCACGCTCTCGGAGTAGCCGGATTTTCCGAGCCGCAATTTGTAGACCGTGCCGCACCCGCCGTCGCAGAAGCCCGCGTAGCTGCCGCC
>DATMKR010000016.1:0-25134 GCA_035571115.1 Candidatus Acidiferrum sp.
CCTGCGAAAAAACCGAGACGGCTCGATTTCTATCTACATATCGCAACGCTTACCCAAGGCCGTACCGATGGCCAACTGGTTGCCGGTACCCAGCGGCCAGTTCAACCTCATGCTAAGAGTCTATGGTCCCGAAGGCAAGGTCGCGGCAAACACCTACGTACCTCCTCCTGTAGAGAAGCGATGATGCGGGGAATGGCGTCGCCCCGGGCCGCCGGCGCTACGATGGAACGCGGCATCCCTCATAGAACGCGAGCAAGTACAACATAGGCTCGATCGAAAGGACACGCAGCATGCCTGGGATCCCGCGAGCGCTTCCCGCACACATCGTCGCGTTAGTGATTCTCGTCGCCGTTGGGTTGTGGGCAGTGCGTATCGGGGCTCAAAGTCTGCCGATGACGCGCGATCTCGCCGTCCGCCCCGATTTTGCGGAACCGGTGACGCTAACCAGCAAAGACGGCGTGCTCGAGGTCACGCTGACCCCGCGTCAGAGTACCGCGAGTCTCGACACCGTCGCCAAACCCGTCAAGAACATGCTGCTCTTCGACTACTCGGTGCAGCGCGGAACCGCGTCCAACGGCCAGATGTCGGGCGGCCACCAGTATCCGGCGCCGACGCTGCAAGTCGAACCGGGCGAGAGATTGATCGTTCACATCAACAACGAGTTGCGGAACCTGACGATCCGCGACTTTTACGACCCGAAGTACACGCCGAAGGGCCAGAAGGTACCGCTCTATCCGACGATGATGACGTCGGCGCCGGTCAATCTGCACGTGCACGGCGCGCACGTCAGCCCGCGCGGTAACGCCGACAACGTGCTGCTGCACATCGATGCCGGCATGTCGAACACCTATGTGTACGACATCCCCAAGAACATGACGCCCGGCACGTTCTGGTATCACAGTCACCTGCACACCCTAACAGCGTCGCAGACGTACTACGGTCTCGCCGGTATGCTGCTCGTCGGCCGCGCCGACAGTGAGATTCCGGTCGTCACGCAAAAGAAAATTCCGATCCGCACGATGCTGTTGCAGTACAATACCGTCTTCGATCGCGTTGGCGGCCTGGCGCAGATGACCAATCCGAACTGGCCACAATGGGTGAGCACGCTGATGCCGCCCAAAGGCAACGAGCTCGCCAACGGCACGTACCACCCATCGCTCGCACCGGTGAACTTTTTGGAGTCGAAGAAGGGCACGCGGTGGGCCACCGTGTGGTATGCCGGGCCGCTGTCGATCAATAACATGCGCGGGCGCCTCCAGTTCGTACCGAGCAACTTGCAAAGCTTTACGGCCGCTGCAGGCTCCGGCGGCGTTAACCTGGAGGCCGATCCGTCGCTGCCCGACTACGAACGTGACACGCAGTTTACGGTCAATGGGTTGTTCGAGCCGGTCCTCAAGGTAAACCCCGGGCAAACCGAGATTTGGGTGCTCGCCAACGTCAGCGACATTGCGTACATGAACGTCGAGCTCACCGAAACCGCGACCGGGTACCATCCGAAGATCGCCATCGTCGGACAAGACGGCATCGCCTACGGCGAAGTGCACTATCCGTACGAACAGGACGGAACGCAGTTGCTGATTCCGCCGGCGTCGCGCTTTGCGATCGCCGTGACGATGCCGGCCAAAGGATCGCTGCGCCTTTCACTGCCGGGTCTCGGCTCGGGTGCCAGGACGCTTTCCGCACCCGGCGTCCTCTACACCAACAACGGCACGCCAGATCCGCCGGCGCGCTTGGGAACGCTCAGCGTGCTGCCGTCGGCGATCAGTTATGCCGACGGATTCTTCATTTTCCCGTCGCAAACGCTGCTCAATGCCAATCCGGGCGAGGGACGAGGCGTTACCACGGCGTTTGACCCCGGACAGAAGCTCGACGCGCCGACGCCTTTCCACGATCTATCGAAACTCAAACCCGACGTGAGCCGGACGCTGCTCATCAACGGCGGGTTTCTCAACAATCACGCCAGCAACTCCGATCCCAAGGCGTTCGTCTATGCGTTCGACGGAAACGCGTTCCCCAACGTTCCGTTGATTCAAGCGCGCCTCGGGTCGGTCGAAGAGTGGAACTTCGTGAACCACAATAACGACGCGCATCCGATTCACGTGCACGTCAACGACTTTCAGGTGACCAAGTACGACGATCCAACGACCGGAACCAAACTGGGGCCGCAGATGTTTGGCCAGGACAACGCCAACGTTCCCGCGCCGTCGATGGGACCGAACGAAGCGGTCATTGCGGCCGGTACCCTGACGATGCGCACGCACTTCATCGACTACCTGGGTTTGTACGTGCTGCATTGCCATCGGCTCAACCACGAAGACAATGGGTTGATGATGCTCATCAACGTTATTCCCGCCATCTCCGACTATGCCGTGGCGGTTGCGGGGTCGCCGGGCCACCCCGCGAAGGTGAAGGTCTTCGACGGCCACGGCGATCGTTTGATAACGACCGTCACGCCGTTCCCGGATTTCTACGGAACCCTCAGCGTGGCGATCGGTGACGTCAACGCAGACGGGATCTACGATCTCATCGTCGGTGCGGGTAAGGGACACTCGCCCGAAGTCGTGGTATACTCCGGCGCGCCTACCGGCGGCAGGCCGTTCTCAACCGAGCTCGCGCGCTTCCAGGCGTTCGATGCGGCGCAGCGGGGCGGCGTCAGCGTCGCGTCTACGCAAATCGACGGCAGAGCGGCGGACAATATCATCGTCGGGTCCGGCGCCGGCACGACCGATCGAGTTCGGATCTTCAGCAGCGAACTTCCGGCGCTCGGCACGGCGCCGGCAACGTTTGCAACGTTCGCGCCGTACGGAAGCGATACGTCCGGCGTTGGTCTCGCCGCCGGATTCGTCGACTTCTTGACCGGACGCAACAGCATCGTGACCGCGCCCGGACGGGGCGCGCAGGTCAGGGTGTTTTCCTACTCGCTGATGACGCCGATCGGTGCCCCGCCGGCGTGGCCGAACAATCCGGGCAACGCGCATATGGATGCGTCGTTTACGCCGTTTGGCGCGAGCTATCGCGGTCCGATCTCGATTGCCACCGGCTGGCTGGCCGGTTCGTACGGCGGCGCCGAAGCGATCGCGGCCAGTCAGCTCTCCGGCACGGGGACGGTGAAGGTGTTCTCGACCGGAACGGCGCTTCAGGGCAATCCGACGATGTACTTGCGCAGCGCGATGATGCATGAAATGGCCGCCAATTTCAGCGAGATCGCATCGTTCGAGCCGTTCGCCGGCGCATCAGGTGTTCGCGTCGCGACGACGTCGACCACGATCGGTGCCGATTTGCTCGCGAGTGGCACTGGCGGAGGCTCGGTGCAAGTCGAGAAGTTCCGCCTCGTGCGCTCCAACCCGCAAGCGCACGCTCTCACCGCGACGCGCGTGCACGCGATCTCGTCAGGAATGGGAACCGCTCCGGCGGTGCTCGGCGGCGACTAGGTTCCCTGGCGGCGTGGCGGACGACGTTGCGACCTCGCTGCTCTGCGCGCGAGTGCGCCCTGAGTGTATAGACGAATTCCGGCAGTGGCACGTGCGGTGGCAGGCGGCCGTATTAGCCTCGCCGGGTGCGCTCAGCTTCGAGTTCTGGCCGCCGGCACCGCCGGATCAAGAAGAAGCCGTCGCACTGTCGCGCTTCGAGAACGAAGAAGCCTTGCGAACCTGGCGACGCAGCGACACCAATCGGCACCTAATCGCCGAAGCGGCCTCGTTTGCCGAAGGCGGCATCGTAATGCAGCTCGTCGGTCAAGCCGCTGTGGCGTATTACGTCCAACACGGCGTGACCTTCGTCGTCGTAACCGACATCATGCCCGGCAAAGAGAAAGAGTATCGCGCCTGGGCCGACAAAATTCAAAAGCTTCAGGAAACGTTCCCCGGTTACATCGGGTCGTTCGTCCAGCCGCCCCAGCATAAGGAGACTGGCTGGACGACCGTGCTGCGATTCGACACCGCGCAGCACCTGAGCGCGTGGCAAGACTCGCCGCAGCGCGCGGCGTTGATCGAGGAAGCCTCGCCGTTGGTCGAGCGCTTCAAGGCTCAACGCGTCGATACATCGTTTCCGGGCTGGGTGCCCAACGATCCAGCCACCGGCAAACCGCCGAATCTGTGGAAGACGGCGTGCCTCGTCTTGCTCACGTTGTTTCCGGTCGTGATGCTCGAGCTCAAGTTTCTCAATCCTCACCTTCGCGGGTTACCGCCGGCGCTGGCGACCTTCACCGGCAACGCCATCAGCGTCTTGCTGACGACGTGGCCGCTCATGCCGCTGGCGATTCGCTTTTTCCGGCCTTGGCTGTTTCCCGAGGGCCAACCGCGCGCGCTCGTGCTTGCAATGCCGTTCGTGCTGCTGGCATGCTACGCGCTCGAGATCGCCGTTCTGTGGCGGTTGCTTTAAGCGCCCGTAAGTTTTGAGAAGATCCGGTCCTCGCTGAACGGCAATGCCGTAAAACGCACACCGGTTGCCGCCTTGAGCGCGTTGCCGATCGCCGGGGCAACCGGGTTGATCGTGTTTTCCGCGATTGATTTCGAACCGAGCGGCCCGATCGCATCGACCGTATCGGCACAGAAAACCTCGGTGATCGGAGCATCGGCAAACGTCGGAATCCGGTAGTTTCGGAGCGTTGGATTGATCACTGCTCCGGCATCGCTATACACCATTTTCTCTTGAAGAGCCCAGCCGATGCCCTGCACGACGCCGCCGATGACTTGCCCACGCAATTGGTTGGGGTTCATGACCACGCCGGCGTCGACGGCTTCGATGTTGAAGAGGATTCGAATCTCGCCGGTCACTCGGTGCACCGCCAGTCGGACGCCGTACGCCATGAAGGCCACGGTGCGCGGCGATCCATATGCTTTACGGAAACAGGCGAGTTCTTCGCCTTGCGTTCGCGCGGCGGAGTAGAGTGCGGTCAGCAAAACGCGGCGGTCGCCACACAGGACCGCGTCGTCATCGAGGCGGCATTGCTCGACCGGCGCTCCGGTCGTCCGGGCAGCGAACGCAAGCATTTTCTCGCGCAGGGCGACTGCAGCGTTTTCGACGGCTTTCGTCGGCACCATCATGCCAACGCTGGCGAACGTGCCGCTGTCGTAGGGGGTCTTATCGGTATCGGCATTCAGGAACGTCACGCGCGCGGTCGGGCAGCCCATGACTTGCGCGACTACCTGCTGCTGTGCGGTGACGAGACCATTTCCGATTTCTACCGAGCCGACGGTAAAGTGGTAGCCGGCTTCCGGTAGCAGCGCCACTTCGGAACCGGAGCGCTGCTCGGTTGGCGGAACGCAATCGAGCATCGATAAAGCGACGCCGCTGCCTTCGAGCCAATCCTCGCCTTCGGGTTTGGGGAGACCGCGCCCGCTCGCCAGTGCTTTTTCGACGGCATCGACGCATTGATCCAAGCCGTAACTCCCCATCGTTAGGTCCGAGGCACCTTCTAAAACCGATTCCATCTTGTCATCCGGTCCGATCATGTTTTTCCGGCGCATCTCGATTGGGTCGATGTTGAGGAGCGCGGCGAGCTCGTCGAGCGCGGATTCGATGGCAAACGTCGGTTGGCCGGTGCCGTAACCGCGGAAGCCGCCCCCGCACTGGAGATTGGTGTAGACCGCGTACCCGTCCCCTTTTTTGTTGGGGCACCTGTAGATGGCCCACGGGCCGGACATGCCATTCGCGAGCGTCTCGCCGCCGTGATTGCCGTAGGCTCCGGTGTTGGAAACGATGCGAAACTGTATTGCGGTGAGCGTCCCGTCCTTTTTTGCACCGAGTTTGACGTGCGTCTTCATCGGATGGCGGGTCGTCGCACCGGTGAACTGCTCCTCGCGCGTAAATTCCCACTTTACCGGCCGCCCGGTCTTGATCGTCGCCAGGAGTGGTAGATCTTCGCTCATCATGTCTTGCTTGCCGCCGAAACCGCCGCCGACGCGCTCGGTGAAGACGTGCAGATCCGCCGGGAGGATACCGAAGAGATAGCAGAGCTTGCCCTTCACGATGAACGGACCTTGTACGCTCGTGCGCACGTGCAGTCGGCCATCCTCGCCACGCCACGTAATCGACTGCATCGTTTCGAGATGAACGTGTTGCTGACGCGATGCGTCGTAGGTTTCCTCGTAGATCGCATCGGCCGCAGCGAACCCGCCGGCAACGCTGCCGACCTCACCGTGAAGCTCGAGAAAGACGTTCTTGTTAGGGTGGAGGATGCGAGAATCGCCGCCCTTGTCGTGCAGTACCGGAGCCCCGGGCTCCATCGCTTCTGCGGGGTCGAAAACGGCCGGCAGGATCTCGTACTCTACCTTGAGACGGCGGCAGCCTTCTTCGGCGGCGCCTTCAGTTTCGGCGACGACGGCGGCGATGCGCTGACCGACGAAGCGCGCAACGTTGTCGAGCATGTAGGTATCGTCTGGGTCGACGCGATTGTCTTCGTGGATAGCCGTGCTGTAGAGGCGGCGCGGAACGTCTTCCCAGGTGAATACCTCCACGACACCCGGCACGGCCATGGCTTCCGAGCGATCGATCGACAGAAGCTTCGCGTGCGCGTGCGGCGAGCGCAACACTTTTAAATGCAGGAGGCCATCCATCGGCGGTATGTCGCTCGTGTAACGCGCGTGCCCCGTAACGATGCCTTGCGCAAACGGATTCGGCGCGCTGGCGCCGCAGGAGTTCCCAGCGGCATCGGGCGCGACGTTCTTGACTCCGGCAAACGCGTCGCGAATCGACCCGTAGCCCGTACAGCGACAGAGATTTCCTTTGAGCGCCCTTGGAAGATCCCGTTTCTGCTCGTCGCTGAGCGACGCGGCCGTCATGATCATTCCGGCTGCACAGTAGCCGCATTGGAAGCTCTGCGCGTCGAGGAAAGCCCGCTGCATCGGGTGCAGCTCACCGTTCTTGGCCAGCCCCTCGATCGTCGTGATCTCTTTGCCTTCGGCTCGAAATGCCGGATAGAGACAGCTGTGCACGGGCTTTTCGTCGACCCATACCGTGCACGCGCCGCAGTCACCGCCGTCGCAGCCTTTTTTGACGCCGTACCATCCGAGGTCCCGAAGAAAAACCCGGAGGCACTCGCCCGGTGCCGGCGTCGCTGCAAAGCTCTTTCCGTTAACCTGAAGCTTCACGCGCCCAACTCTCGGCGAATCTGTTCCGCGTAGTGATAGGTCAGATGTCGACGATGCGCCGGTGAGCCGTGAACGTCGTCGAGATAGAGCGAATCCGGGACCGCCGAATCGATCGCATTGCGAAGTTGCTCGCCGGAGGGGGTGCCGTCGAAGGCGAGTTGTACGGGCTTGACCGTTGCCGCCGTAATCGTGAGCAGCAGGCCGCCATCCGGCTTACTGCGGGTACCGATGAGCAAGACCGACGAGCGCCCGAGATGCGTGAGCTCGGAACGACGGAACGCAAATGACTTCGCCAACGACGCTGCCGGAAGGCGGATGCTGCGCAGTAGTTCGCCGGGTTGTAGGATATTCGCGTGATTTCCGGTGACGAAGTCGGCGGCGCGCACCTCGCGCGGCGCTCCGTCGCGCGGTAAGAGCGCATAGGTGCCTTCGAGCGCCACCGTAAGTGAGATCATCGGACCCGCCGGCAACGACATCACGATGTTTCCACCGATCGTCGCTTCGTTCCAAATCTTGAACGACGACAAGAAGGCTCGGCAGCACTCACCAATGAGCGAGCCGGCTCTCCACTCAGGCGACGGCTGGAACGCGTAGAGCTGCGCAATCTTACAGGTCGCGGCGAGTTCGAGGCCGTCTTTGCCTGCTGCAATTGCTCGCCAACCGAGAGTTTCCAAATCGATCAGCGTATCGGTGTGGATTTGGGGCTCGGAGAACAACCACGTTCCCCCTGCAAGCCATGCGTACCCATCGCGCCAGTGACGGATTTCATCGGCCGACCTTGGTTGTTTGATCTCGGTTATCGTATTGAGGTTCATCGGACCTTTATCAAGCACGCGTCGAAGACGCGTCATATAGCGGCCCACATTCTTCGACACGGGATAGTCATTTCCCAGGCTCGAAGCACGCGTCCGTGTATTATCGAATTTGTTCGGCGGTTTGCGTGGCTGCGCTCGGCACGCTCCTTCTGACGCCGGCTTCCGCGGGCGCAAGCGCACCGGACTCGGCTGTGGCAGTCCTCCATCAAGAGACTCGCTGGCTTAACGCCATCGTCAACGGCGATGCTAAGATAGTCGCCTCGATCCTCAGTCCGAATTTCGCGCACGTTACGTCTCGCGGCGTGTTACTCCATCGCACTCAGGAACTCGCGGCTCTTAAGAAGGAGACGTTTACGATGAATCCTTCCGAGCAAACCGTTGATTTTGCGGGCGACGCGGCGGTCGTGCATGGGCTGAACACGCTCGTGCAATCGGGGAAAGCTCGAGCGCGCGAGCGATACACGGATGTTTACGTCAAAGAGAACGGCACGTGGATGGCATTGTCTGCACAAGAGACCGAGATCGCTCCATGACGGCGGCGTCCTGATTTCGTGAGAAGGCCGGTATATATCGTCCTGGCTGCCGGGCAATCCCGGCGCATGGGATTCGACAAGACCGTAACACCCCTTGGGCTGCGTTCCCCGCTCGCGCGTCTTGCCGAAGCGCTCGGGCAGCGTCGCGCCCTGATCGTAGTCCCTCCGAATCTGTCCGGCGAAGCGGCGCGTATTGCTCCCGCTGCATTCATCGTCATCAATCGCGAACAGGCACGCGGAATGGCACATTCGTTACATCTTGCGCTGTCCTTGATCGAGCGCGAAAACCCGTTTGGCGTCCTGCTCGGGGACATGCCGAGCATGACCGAAGCGACGATCGAGCGGACCGAGGCCATGCTCTGCGGCGACGTCGACGTTGCCTTTCCCGTCGACTCGGCTGGAACGGCGGGCCATCCGGTACTTTTTTCGGGGCGCGCGCGGCCGATCGTGGAGGCTTTGCCCGACGGCGATACTTTGCGCATCGCGCGTGACGACGCATCGCTGCAGCGCGCGTCCTGGCCCTGCGGCGACCGATCTGCGTTCCTCGACCTCGACGTACCCAGCGACTGGAAGGCCTTCTCCGATGCGTGAGATCTATGGTGAGATTGCCGGCCGCCTGCGAATCGGACTTCCCTGCGCGGTGGCTACTCTAGTAGCGGCTCGGCAAGCTGCGCCCGCTGCGATTGGAACTTCCATGATCGTCGATTCGGACGGCTCGTTCATCGGCAACATTGGTGCCGGCTGTCACGAAGCCGAACTCGTGGAGAGCGCTCGCGCGACACTTCGCGACGGATCGCCACGAACGATCGACTTCGACGTAGCCGACGAGTTGCTCGATGGGTCTTCCTGCGGCGCCGTATTAACCGTGGCAATTTGGCTTCCCGATCCGAGCTTCGCCGTCGTCGGCGATCGCATCGTGGCCGGCGAAGAGCCGGTAGAGTTTTCCTGCGGCCCCCACATAATCAGGGTCGAACGCAAAGACGGGCTCGTCCTCGTTGGAGCGACCGATCTTGCCGCGCACCTCACTCGCGCTGCAAACGCGAGCGACTTCTGCGTCACCATCGTCGATCCGCGCCCAGCATTCGCAACCGCAAAGCGGCATCCGGATGCGCGACGCGTGCTCGTCGCGTGGCCCGACGACGTGCTGCCTTCGCTGCTAGGCGATGCGGCGGCGATCGTCGTCGTCGCGCATGACGCGAAGATCGACCTGCCGGCGTTGCGATGCGCGCTTCAATCCGACGTTGCCTACATCGGGCTGCTCGGTAGCCGGCGATCGCAATCGATGCGCGGCAAGTCGCTCGAGGAGCTCGGCTATAGCGCCAACATGCTGGCCCGCATCCATGGCCCTGCGGGCTTGGACGTCGGTGCGATTTCGAACGCTCAAGTGGCCTGCTCGATCCTTGCGGAAATTCTCAGCGTACTGAACGATCGCTCCGCCGCGCCATTGCGATCGGTGCCTGGCCCGATCCATACCTCGCCGGAGAGTCGCCTGACAGTCACCTGACAGTCACCTAATAAGTGAACGTTCGCCGGCGGCCGCCGGGATCGAGCGGTGGCGACTCGAACGAGACCTTTGCATGGGGAAATCCGGCTCAAATCGCTTTGCGTTTTGCTTTGTGGCGATCGCCTTGACGTCGTGCAGTGAGAGCGGCACCTTCACTCCATCGGCCTTTTTCGCGCGAGTCGGTGAGACGAAACGGCTTCCACCTACAGCATCGTTGAATTCGAAGAGCGTGCTCCACGACTTTGGGAAGCGGCCCGACGGACATACCCCACTCGCCGGGCTTCTCGGCAGTAACGGGGAATTTTTTGGCACGACCTACGGCGGCGGCGAGCGTGGTCTTGGTTCCGTGTTCGAAATCTCCGGGTCGGGGAATGAACGAGTGCTATATAGTTTCAAGGGTGGGTCCGACGGTGAGAACCCCGCCGGTGGTTTGATCGCGGACAACGAGGGAAACTTGTACGGCACTACTGAGTACGGCGGCAATTGGGGTGCCTGCGGCAAAAAGTTCTGTGGAACCGTTTTTGAGTTGAGGCGCCTGGGAACCAAGTATAAAGAACTCCGGCTGTATGTGTTCAAAGATCCCCGAGACGGAGAGTTTCCCATGGGCGCACTTCTACTGGGAAAGAACGACGTGCTTTACGGCACGACCAACATGGGCGGCAACGGCTTGGGACAGTGCGATCCCGCCTTTTGCGGTACCATATTTGCGTTGACGCCGAGTGGCAAGGGATATACAAAAAAGATCGTCTACAGCTTTCAAGGCAGCACCGACGGCGCGTATCCGAGTGGATCGCTAATTGCCAATGAAAGCGGAATAATTTACGGAACGACTGAGTTCGGCGGAGGAGCCAACGCGGATTGCGCTAGCTCGCCGTCGGGAGCCGCATCGTGTGGGACGGTCTATAAGGTCACGCCCGGAGGCTTCGAGACGCTTCTACATCGATTCCGAGGCGGGAAGCACGACGGGGCTAATCCTGCTGCAGGGCTCCTCGCGGGCAATAACGGCGTCGTCTACGGTGTTACGGAGTACGGCGGCGGAGCCGCCTCGGGGCCGGGAACGGTCTTTGAGCTCACGCTCACTAGCAGACGCCACGCCGTGAGTATTCTTCACACGTTTTGTTCGGTTAGTAATTGTGCCGACGGCGAGCGCCCCGTGGACTCCGAGGGCTTACGGAGCGATGACAACGGGGATCTTTACGGCACGACCCAGCTCGGTGGCAATCGCGGCTGCGGATGCGGAAATGTCTTCATGCTGCATCCCTCGGGTTCCAAATACGTTGAAACGGTTCTACACGATTTCTTGGGGAAGGACGGAGCGCAACCCAGCGGCAGCGTTTTGCTCGCCGGAAAAAACGACGTCTGGGGTACTACTGCGCAGGGGGGCACTTCGTCGACGTGTTCGCATGGGTGCGGAGTCATCTACGAAATACGGCCATAGCTTCGCGCTCAGGTTAAATCTTCGATAAGATCTCGCCGACTTGAGCACCACGCAAGTACCAGAGGTGATGATCCGGGCCGCAGACCAGCGCCGTAGCGATGTATGACGCCTTCGGGAGCGGCAGTGCATAATACTCGAACTGGCCACTCGGAGTCAGAGCCCCGAACAGGGGCCTCCCCTCGGAATCGGGACCCAGAGTCACCCAGATGTTTCCGGCGCAATACGTCAGGGCCGTGTAGCCGCTGCCGATGTACCCGTTGAAGTACTGCTCGATCGGCTTATCGGCGGAGGAGAACTTGTAGATCGTGCTGAGGTAGCCGTTGGCGACATAGACGTTGTTATCGGCTGGCGAGTACGCGAACGAGTCAGGGTGAAGGTTATCGGCATATTCTTCTGGGCTCGGTGATTCCGCTAACGTGCAATTCCCGTCAAGCGAACACGAGTGTACAAAACCCTCGTAATCGTAGAGCCAGATTCGCGAGTCCGGCGTGGTGAGAGCGTTGAGCCAAAAATACCCGTAACTCCCCTGCCCATTGACTTGGAAGAGAACGTTCACCTTGCCGGTTGTCGAGATGTTCGCCACCGAGTCGCGATAGACGTCGCTGCCGCTTATCTCGACCTCCTGATCGAGTCCGAAATAGAGCTGCTTGTTGATGTTGACGAGGTTGGTCGGGAAAGCATCGGCGGCGAGATCGTAGGGAGTCAACCCGAGGTCGAGTCTTACCTTGATGATTTGATACGCCGTGAGCCGGCTCCCAGGCGCAGATGCTGCAGTAGTCGCCCAAACGTAGCCGTCGGGTCCGATGGTTAGAAATCCGGGGTCGCTGTCCGTCGGTCGCATTCTGATGACCCTCATTTTGCCCGACGTGGTCATGCGCACGATTGCGCGATATTCAGTAAACCACAGGTTTCTGTCTGGGCCCACGATTATCGAATAGGTCGCGTCCTGCGGAGCCCGGAGTTTGAACTCCCGAATCTTGACGATACGCTCTTCACTCGCAGTAATCGCGGGGATACGGTTCCAAGCAGATTGCGTTTGCCGCGGAGTCGCACCGAAAGGCAAGGCTTGGCCGCAGCCGGCTAAAACGCCGGCGCATGCGGCTAAAAAGGGCGCGATAAAAAAACCGACGCCAATGCTAGCTGAAATACGCATTAAGTCCTTGAACCCCACTCTCAGTCAGGCGCAGAAAGAATGCGACGGAAAGCCATGAGGAAAGCTCCCTAGAATCAGGGTGCGCCTTCTTTCTAGCCTTGTCAATGCTTGTGGGGCCTTCGATCTTGACGCTGTGCAGCCGCAACGTCTGGGTTGTCTGGGTCCAGAAGCCAGTCATAGCGTTGCTTTGCTGAATCAATCAGTCTGAAATGGCGAGCATAACCGGCTTGTAGTCTGAAGGCGGCCGACCAAAGACCACGGAAAGTCTCAGCAAATAGACACTTTCCGGGAGGTCGTTAGCGTGAGGCTGTATCTATCCACCGTCCTCGTGGCCGTCATCTTCGCCATTGCCACGCGAGCGTCCGCGACAACTTGCGCTCCAGCGCAACTCGTCCACATCACGATCGTAAACGCCACGCGCGGCATCGATCCCGCATCGTTTGCGGCGCAGCCGAAAAATTATTATAGGATCGGTAGCGACAAGCTGCGCATCGAGGAGGCAGTCGACGCGGCCAATGGCATCCACGGCGTCGTCGTCGTCGCAGAGCCAAACATCTGGATGGCTAATCTGTATGATGGTACCGGTAAGCACATCGTGGATCCGGGGCCCACGTTCCTTGCGAAGGCGCCAGTCTTCGGTACGAAACTTTCGGGAAAGCTCATCGGCTTAGAGTTTGGCTGCGAGGCCGAATTCATCGCCGAGAACGCGCCCAAGCCGGTGCGCGTCGACCAAGTCGATGGTATAGGGCTTGACGTCCACCGCATAGAGGATGGCCCCGATGCGGTAGAGATCCTCGAACGATCCGGCACGAGCATTCCGGTTTTCGTACGCTACTTTCATCAAGGCAATCTGACGGCGGTCCTCCGCTACGACCTCTACCGAACGAACCTTCCCAACGATCCGAGTCTATTTCTCCCGCCAAACGTCCGCTATACCGAAGCAGGACCCGGTTAACTGCGCGCAGTGGAGGACCATAAGTTGAGTCTCGCCCATCGGGCGCGGTAGTTAGTCGGGCCCGAGCGCGAGCCCGCTCACCTGCGCCTGCGGGACGAAGCTGTTCTTCGATTTCTTTTTCCCGGGCGCGTACACCGTAATTCCTGCATACGTATCGACGTAGAGCGTTCCGTTGGAGGCTGCCGTTAGAGTGACCGTCGTGTCTCGCGTATGCACGATGCGGGATGGACTCGTTGCACCCGGTGCGTAAACCGAGATCAGCTCCCCGCCGCCCACATAAAGATTCCCAGCTCGGTCAGTTGCGATTAGCCCCCCGTAGGCCTTGTTGAGGTTGAGATTGACGAACGTCGACGAACCCGCATCGAGACGGAACACCGCCCCCACTTGGCCTTGCTTGTTGCTTGCGAGCGCGGCGACCCCGACGAGGAGAGCGCCAGTTGAATCGAATGCCAGGCCCTGAGGTGCCGATACCCGACCGATCGATGGCACAACGTACTCACTGGCAACGCTCTGACTACCCGGCGGATAGACGTCGACAACCTGTTGACCTTGACCGTTCTCTCCCTGGGCATAGACGTTCTGCGCCGAGTCGGCGGCGACGATGGCACCATAACGCTTGAGCACGAGTGAGAAAAACGGACTCGTGCCTCCGGGTTTGAACTCCTCGATCGTCTCATACGGATACTGACGGTTATCGGTGAATGCGTACAAAACGCCGGTTTGATCCACCCACACGCTCGTAACTCGTGGCAATCCATTCGTGATATCGCCGACTTCGTGCGAGTTTTTGCCAGTAGAATAGAGCGGCACTCCGCCAAGGATGTTGCCGATGTAGAGATCCTGCGAACCCGTCGCAGGCGTATTTCCGAGCGTCCTGCCGAGCCGGGCCGCATGGGCACCGTTCGACGCATTCAGCGACGCCGTCGCCGGCGCTCCCGCAAGAGAAGAGCATCCGGCGAGTGCGAGTGCGATCGCCGCGAAACCGAGAGTCGAGCGCGAAGAGGTACGATTGCTAGCTGGCATGTGCAGCCTCCAACGGACGTTCTCGCCCAAATGGGCGACTGGAATGAGTCTCTAGCGGATTCATGAAGAATCTCTGAACGTGCCCGACCTGGCAATTCCGCGTGCGGCATTTGAAGTGCAGGCGGAAGAAGTGGGTGGCATCGTCTTACGCTCCTCGAAAACAATGCCCCCACAATCCGAAGATGCCGAGCCAAATATACAGAATGCCCATGAAAAACGCCACAGCCGCGACTAAGTGTCTCTGCCAGACTTCCTGTCTGACAAGCCAGTCTCCGAGCCGGTCGAGGGAAAGCCGCTTGGTTACCGCGGCGATTTTTCGATTCTCTCCCATCGCGAGGAAGCTGAACAAAATAAACGCCACACCCCCAATGACTGCCACAGGGTCTCCACGCGTGCATGAACCGTAATCTATGTTTGCAATAATCAAAAGCCGCGAACCCCACCTCTACGATACTCAGTCGTTCGTCAGGTTCCTAGGTGCAAGGGCGTACGGTTGCCATCGCTAACGTCGCTCGTCGCCCAACACCGTTGTGGCAGCACGTCCTCTGCGAGGTCATTTTGCTTTTTGGCGCTACACTGAAACGGCCAGCGCCTCCCCCACCGCCTGATCCTCTGAGATGAGTGAGCCTTCGGCGGAGAGCGTTGCCCCACTATGCAGCGCCATGCGGACCGCGACGCCGCCGACTGCGCCCCAGTCTTCCGTCGCAAGTGCGCGCTGAGCATCGATAGCGGCGGTTACTGCATCCGGCGCCCGCGAGAATGCGGCGCAGAATCCATCGCCCATCGTCTTGAAGACGTAACCGCCGTGCGCTTCTATTGCAGCTCGAAGCAGTTCGTCGTGCCGGCGCAATGCATCGGACATCGCAGCACTTTGCTCTTCCCAGTGCTGCGTGCTGCCCTCGATGTCAGTGAAGAGGAGGGTCACCGTGCCGCTAGGAAGCGGTGCTCTCAGCGCCATGACGAGGCATTCAAAGAAGGTCGGTCACACGCCTTGTACGTCGTAAGTGCTTTTGCTCGGACTGTTCTCTTCAGAACGTCGCTCAACCCGACCGGCCTTAAACCGCAGTCCGAGGCGCGGAATTATTTTGAAGTTACGAACTCAGCCGTTCACTCATGGCGTTTTCGTAGCCTTAAACTTCCAGCGGCTGCCTTCGCTGCGTGTTCTGACTTGCGACTGACCTTCGCCTTCAAGCGTCATTCCAGTTACTAGCGCACGTATGTTAACGCTGTTGCCGTACCCTCCGAGCCACACGACCTGAAGCCGCAGAAGCGTACCCTGTGGCGGTTGCTTAACCTTCCCGACAAAGTAGGTGCTAAGCCGATCGTGGTGGCCTTGGATATCAAAAGGACCCGTGATTTTAAATCGCTTCTGCTGAATCACCATCTTAAAGCTGCCCTTCACGGTCTGGCCATTTCGGGTTTCTACGTACGAGCCGCGATAGGTACCCGCCACGTTCGGCGGCGTCTCGTAACCCCCAGACGCTTCGACCTGGGTAGTCCCCTGCGGCACCCCGCCGCTTTGCGCCCCGCCGCACCCGGCGAGCAACACCGCGGCTACGGAGGCACTTAAAGCGTAACGACCAAGATGCAAATCAATCACTTTCGTCTCCTCTCAAATCTCCCGCAACTACGAACTTCCGCTCGATACCCCGAACGCCTACCTGTCGACGCGCCTACCCCATGGGGCGACGGAAACGGTTATACCCCTTATTTCTCTGCGGCCGTCACGCCGAGCGGCTCGGGCAAGCCGCTCCCTAGGACTGCAATCGCTGAGCCGCCGGCGGGGTACTTGAAAACCTCACCTTCTCCGTTGGTCGCATCCCCGCAGTAGAGGTTGCCCTTAACGATCCAGGTCTGCGCGCAGTCGCCGGCACCCGAGTAGGATACGGTGTTCTTCAACGTCGCCGTCGTTCCACTAACCGTGTACTGATACGTCTCGCTCCTGTCCTGATCGAACACGGTGAGGTAGGTGCCATCCCACTGCACGGAGCCAGGAAACTCCGGAGAGTTGCTCGTTGTGACCGTCTTGAACGTACCGCTGCCCTTCGGGAGCTCAACGAGCGCGAAGTAACCGCTCCTGGTCAAGCCGTCGGCGAAGAGGTTCCCTTGGTTGTCGTAGCCGTCGAAGTACTCTGCGTCCAGCGGCGTGGTGTAAACGGTGCCCGAGCCGCTTGCGTTCTTGAAGATCACGACGTCGCCGCTACCCGGACCCGACTCGAAAAAGATGCCAACCGCAAGATCGCCACTGGTATTCATGGCGCAGCTGGTTGGAAAAGAGTAAGGGGCGGACAGCGTCTTGATCGGCGTCTGGGGAACCTGGTACTCCGTAATCTGAGTCTGGCCCCCGATGTTCCAGAAGATCTTCTTCCCATAACCGTAGAGGACGTTCGTGCACCCTTGCCCCCCGTCGCCGGCGATCTCGCCGATCTGCCGGGTGTTCTTCGGATAGTCGAAAATGGCGGCGTAGCTGCCGTAGGTGTTGAAGACGTACTCAAAGTGCTTCGACTTCGAATGCTTGTCAGGCATAATCTGTGTGAAACGTGGCGTCGCGCTCAGGCGAGCTGCCGTCACCGGCCTTCCGTTCACGAAGAGCATCCTACCGACGTATGCGCCATTAAGCGTAGTGGTCGAGGGCGTGACCGCCATGTCGCCCTGGGCCTGCCGAAGGCCCCCGCCGCACGCCGAGCATATCGCAAGCGCAACCAGAGCACCCACGTATTTTACGAAACCAGTCGGATTCACGAAGTTACCTCTTTCTGAGTAGACGCGATTGCCTGACTTTCTCAGGCGGCTAGGAAATCGGGAGAGAAGCAGGTTCAGCAACGGCAGTTGAGTGTCTTTCTTCGAGCGCCTGCCAATCTTTCTACCGTACAAGCTTCCCGTCGCGCACCGCCGAGCGCTGAGGCAGGGGTGCCGGCCATATTACAGGGCGTCCACCGCGCGGATATTCATAGGTGTCGAACGAAGAATTATACGGTCGGCGAGACTCGTCTGCAATAGCGACCTAAAGTGCTGCATCTTGCTGGCCGGAACACAGGCCTTTGGAATGATGAGGAAGCAGCTGTTGGCGTAGATGAGAAGATAACTGCGCCGTGTTTCGACTGCCTTACTAACCGCGGTCCAAGTGGTCGATGACGTAGACTGATCGCTACGGTAGTCGAACCCATCGGATGTAAATGTGTAGGTGGTTTCTCCGTTAAGTAGATGCGCCTTCTGCATCCTCGAAGCAACTACAAACAAACTTAGGTAGTAGATACCAACGAGGCCTAGCAGGTCGGCGACGATGAACGTGACGGCGCGGGCACGATCGTAATTTGAGAACATGAGAAAGGCAATCGCGAGGGCAGCGAGGAGCAAGACGGGCCATGACGCGGTATGCCAGCGCTGCCAGGAATACGCCTCTCGATAATCGGCCGCGCAGCGTTTGATGGGCACGACAACGTCATCGGTGGGGCGATCGATGGGTTCATTACTCTCGGTCATGATAATTATTCTGGCACTTACTTTAGCTACAGGCGACGTTCGCTGACGCGGAGCTCAGTTCCGTTGCAGGGGCTCACGCCCCCAGGTGGGGTCCACATTGGGCCGAGGCCGCTTGCGTCGCGGCGCCGATTGGCGGCCCCGCGTCGGTGTCGCTATGCCAGCAGGGCTTACCGGAACGTATAGCCTAGAGCGCCCATCGCAGAAACTGCTCTTACAAACTGAGTCGCCTGACTAAAACGAGCTACCGAAGCATCTTATTGTGTAAGGCTTTTCAACACCAGATGGTCGCCTAAACTCTTCACCAGGGGCCGCAATATCCGGAGGCGAACCGCGGGGAGTCATTCGTTCCGAGGGGCTGCTACCATTAAGCGTCACCTTCGGTCTGCCGCGTACAGGGAGAAGTGCGAGATGGAAATGGAGCGAGAGCCGTTGCCAAATGCCGAGGGCGCGAGTGCTGGAAAAACGAGAGGAAAATTCCTTACACGATGTGCGCAGTTTCTGACAGCCCTCGGCCTGTTTCGCATCCGTCCCGAATACGCGATGGCGCAGACTTCGCAAGGCGCTGCGGGTGGCTCGGACTCGAGCGGCAAACCACCGTATAACATCGTCTTCATCATCGTTGACCAGCGAGTCGAAAAGTTGCTCGCCGGTTCTGATTATTCGCTGCCCGCCATGAGTGCGCTGGCGAGCCATGGTGTAACGTTTTCAAAGCACTTTATCTCGTCGGCCCAGTGCTCGCCGTCGAGGGCGTCATTTCTCACGGGGCAGCCGCCTCAAGTTACGGGCGTTATCGATCAGATGCAGTTCTCGTTCGTGAGCAGCCTGAATCCGGAGATGCCCAATATGGGGTCCGTATTAAAAGCGATGGGCTACAAGACCGCCTACTTCGGAAAGTTCGAAATGGACAAGAGCATTCTCGACCCGAAGCCTGGCGTCAACTATAGCAACGCCGCTCAAGCCTACGGGTTCGATATATTCAGCGCAGGCGGGGATATTGGCAGCACGCCGGATAGCGGTTACGACAACGACCCCTTCATCGCGGGCGAAAGTGTTCGGTGTCTGCTCGAAATCGCTCCGGAGACGCGGAAGACGGGCCAGCCCTTCTTCATGGTTGCAAGTTTCGTTAATTCGCACGACATCATGTACGGTGACGGCAACGTTCCCGGCCAACCCGAAGTGCAGAAGCCGGTCGTGCCATCCGCAATTCCACCACCACCGGCAAACTCGATTTACGAGAAGACTTGGTCTTTCACACTTCCGGCAAGCCTTGACGAATCGCTCGCTGCTCCCGGTATGCCGGGTGCCCTTTCAGAATACAAGAAAGGATGGGACGGCTGGTCCGGCACGATCCCGACGGATCGCAAAGACATGTGGACAATCTTTTACAACTATTATCTCAACGCAATTCAAGACGTCGATCGCAGCATCCAACAGATTGTCGACGTCATGAACCAAATGGGCTTGTGGAAGGATACGGTTGTCGTTTTCACGGCCGATCATGGCGAGTTGGGCGGCGCGCACGGAGGGCTCAAAGGTAAGGGGCCGTTCGTCTACGAGGAAAACATCCACGTCCCGTTGATCATCGCGCACCCGGACGCGAAAGCCGGCGCGACTTGCCCCGCACTCACAAGCCACCTAGACCTGCTTCCGACGTTCGTTGGCCTCACGGGACTCCCCGACTCGAAGCGGCCATCCACGGTGAAGGTGCTGCCGGGCCACGATTTCTCGGCGCTCCTCGCCGAGCCCGAGAAAGCCAGTTTGACGGAGATACGTCCGGCGATTCTTTTCAACTACGTTGGCCCGTCGACCGTTGACGGAGCCTTCCTCAACAAGACGATGGATACACAGTTTATGAACGAGACGTCGCCACCGCTCTCCGAAGCGAATTTGACTAAGAGAGGTCTCCTTGCCTTGGTGTTTGATGGACGCTACAAGTTTGGTCGGTACTACGCGCCAACTGCGTGCAACACACCGCGAACAATTGAGGAGGTTTTCAAAAACAACGACGTGCAGCTCTTCGACCTACAAACCGACCCGCAGGAAGTTCAAAATCTTGCATTGGATCCCGGAAAGAACCAAGCGTTGATTTTGAGGATGAACGCGCTGCTCAATGATCTCATGGCAAAGGAAGTCGGCACGAACGACTGCGAACTCCTTACCAGCGCAATGGGCTCCATCGGCCCGAAGTGAGCCACGGAAGTGAGAGTCCCGCAGCAACCGCGCTGGAATGCATCGCAGCGGCGATTGTGGGGTCAACGCGAAAGCCCGCATAAAATCTAGCGCGGAGAGGTGGCAGAGTCGTTGAATGCGGCGGTCTTGAAAATACCAAATGTCGCCTCGATACGTCCTCGCTAGTGCCGACTAAGCACATTGGCCGGCTTATCAGGACTTAAAAGCACTTATCGTGACTTAATCCGTGACCAAATCGTGACCAAATCGAGCATTTGGTCACGTACTTGGCCATCAACATTGGAGGCCGAGAATCCAACCCTCGAGTTGGGCTATCGTCCTCTCATCCTCGGGAAGGCTGGGGCGGAAGAACGATTCGAGGGAGTCACGTTCATCCTGTTGTCGCGACCATTCCGCAATAACATACGCATCGTGCTGGTCGGCGGTGCGATCGGCTTGAGGGAATGACTTGTTCCAAAGTGCCGGATAGACCTCAGCTATCACGGATGTGCGCGGGGGTGGGCACCACCCGTCAAAGGGCCAAAAGAATATGTTTGCGCCTAGTTGGTGCCGAACGAACTGCAACCACGGCAGCCCCGCATGAGTCGATTTCGCGACGGCCCCTTGGACGTCAAAGTGGAATACCGACTTCGCTGTACGCGCTCGAATCTCGGTGATACGCCGCCAGCGGCGATTCCCCGAGCGCAAGGCGCCTGCGCCGCAAGAGCCGTCCCTTACGAAGTCTACGTAGACGTTATCACCATCCGTAGGCCAATGCAGCTGGAAGTCGTCGAGAAACGCCGGCCATTCGTGGGTCAGACCCCACTTGGAAAAATATTTTAATGGGAAGGAAAAGGCATGGTCGATTCCCACCAGCGTAGTTACACCGCTTTGGAGCGTTGAAGCAAGCCATTCCGCCACGCCCTTACGCGTCCAATACTTCCGTGGACTCGGTGGCGGCGGCACCTCGGTTGCCTCGCAGCCGCGAGGGGCTTGATAAACGCGCAGGCCTTTTAGGCTGCTCGTCGGCGTTTGCGCGCCGGAATAATCGATGCCGATGTATCGGTCAAACACTCTTGATGCCCTCGAACCGACGATCGAGCGCATCTGCTTGCTCATGGAGGTTGGCCTTGTTCTCTCGCGCCAGTTTTTGCAGGTTTTGTACTTTCCATTTGATTGCCGGCAGCTGTTGGGCATGTTCAACGTCGAGCAGTTCCCACCGCGGCTCTGCGCTCGCAAGCGACCTCAAGAACTGCCGCTCATCGCTTGTTAAAGATCGAGGCAGCTCGTGCAACAGCCGGCTGCGGGCGGACAGCAACTCGGCCAACTCAATCGGTTCGCTCGTCCTTCCGCGGAAGGTGGCCTCATATTCGTACGATATGTCTTTTTCTGTTGGGAACAGCACTTCGTGGATTGGGCGATTGTGGCTAGCGAGATAGACGACAAAGCAGCGTCGGATGCTCGACGTGATGCCCTCGTGAGCAAACAGTTGCGATACGTCGAAGAGGTCGCGAGGGTGCTGCCGATCGAGCGCAGCCACCAGTTTGCCGCCGTAGGTGTCGTTGGGTGATAGAAGAGGGATATCCACATCAGCGAGGAGCAAGTCCTTTGCTTTCTGTGTCAGCGACCGTCGACGAACCGGATCAACGGTACCTCGGATAACATAGTTGATTTCGACCTTAACTTGAATCGTACCGCTCGTGACCAGGAGCTTTGCTTCAATACCATCTTGTGGCGTGGCGAGTCTGAAAACCACGGGCGTTGAGCCGAGCCTGGGCTTCGCGAATTGCGTCGTTTATGGCAGCTAACGCAACAGAACGCGGCGCGCTATAATCCGTGAACGTTAAGTCCAGATCGACGGATAGCCGCGGCATATCGCGTAGAAAGAAGTTGATGGCCGTGCCACCCTTTAAGGCGAGCCTTTCGTCAGTAAAGACCAGGGGCGCGACTCGTACCATTGCGCGCGCGGTTTCGAGGTAGGTTTGGTTCAAGGCTTCAGCACCAGCAGGCCGTCGCGAGATTTTGACACCCAACGGCGATCGCTGCCGGTGGGAAGCTTCTCGACGTCCAGTTTCGCTACCCAACTCAACTGAAGATCACGTGCTAGGCGCAAGCAGAGTCGCACAGTCTTCACACTCGTGCAGTGCTGCAAAAGCTGCTCCAGGGCGTCCGCGCGCATGTTGTGAGCGCTCTCCATGATATCGCGTGCCTCCTGGAGTGGCTGCCTGACTCCGACCTCACTGAGCAATTCGAGCAGTGCGCGTTCCGGCGCAGACGTCAGAGGCCCATCTTTCCGGCGTTCGAATGGCTCGACCTGAAGCATGTCGTCCGGGCTCTCACGGAATAGCCGCTTACGGTGATATTGACCCGGGAAACGGCGCGCGAACCATTCGGGGAGTTGCGCGGCGGCCCAGCCGTATAGATGCAGCGTTTCTTGGCTGGCGACATAGTGGCGAACACCGTACCAGTCGAGGGCCGTTTTGCCGCCGACGTGAAGACCTTTGATTTGACCTTGTAGCGTCAAGAGGCTGGAGTCGCGGGACAGCGGCTGTCCGGGCCGACAATAGACGCCTCTTGCCAGCCGTTTAAGCCATCCTGACCGCGCGTAGTGGACCGCTAGGTCGGCCGATATGCCGCGGTTCGCTAAGGCCGCCGCGGTGAGGGGGCTGCCGGGCGCGAGGTCCTCATAGAGGCGTTTTAGTTTAGTTCGAGTTATTGTAGCCACGCTACGATTATAGCATATTTTCCAAACATAGCGTTTGAATTATTTCATAATATCGTAGCTAGGCTACGATAATCTATAACAAAGAAAACGCGACCCAACGCGGGGGATCGCCGGTAATCGGCCGCCCCGGCGGTGGAGGCCGCAGGCGAGCGACAGGCTTGCAGACTCCGGAAGAGAGCGCTAATGTAACAAAGATAACCCACGAGCCATTCTTTAAACAAACAAAGGTTTCCCAAAATGCCCGGTGCCCATCGCGAGGCCGTCGTGCGGGTCAACCCACACACCGGCGAAATCGAGGTCCGAGGCTCCGAGGAGTTCGTGGAGCGGATGCTCCCGACCGCGCGCGCCCTTGCTGAGCTCAAACTCGCCGCGGCGGCCGCGGCCACGAACAATCTTCCCAGTCAAAATGACGTCACGCCCGAAAATGTCGGAGCCGTGTCCTTGTCCGATTTCATCCGAGACAAGGGCCTTGGCCGCGCAACCTCGGGCGAGGACGCGATGACCGCGTTCTTGTATTTCCTCACAAAGGTTCAAGGTTTGGAGAGCGCGACCAAGGACGACATCCTGGCCATGTTCGAGCAGGCCGGTATACCAAAGCCAAACAACGCAGCCTCGACGCTCGGAAATCTGAAAGTCCGGCGCGGGTTCGTCCAAACGGCAAGCCGCGGCGCATACAAGCTAACGGTGCAGGGCGAGAACTTCGTCGCGCATCAGATGGGCACCCAAGCATAATGGAAAAGCAGCGCGTTAAAGACGTACTGGAGCAAGCCGCGGATTCGGTAGTTGATCTCCCCAAGCACCTCCAAGAGAAGGCTCTCGAACTTGCTGTTGGGTTGTTGTCGGGGAGGGCTCCATCGGCACCAACGCCGGCGCCAACGCCGGCTTCGGGACGCGAACGCCACGCACACGATCATCGCGACGGTCACGGTCGCGACCATCCATCGGTTTCCGATCTGCTCAAGCACTGCAAGCGGAACCCGGATCGCTACGTAGTGTTTTTCCATGAGCTTGAAATCGGAACGAGGAAGTGACGCTCGACGTCCTTGAGGGCATCTTCCGGACCTATAAGCAAGACAAGCCGGGTAACATCGTGCGAGACTTGGCCAACATGCAGGCTAGCGACATTATCGCGAAAACCAGCAAAGAGTACGGCGCGCCGTGGACTCTCAAGCGCAAAGGGCGCGACCGGTACGTGGAGATCGTCGCCGCCGCGAACGCAGGCAAGAAATAAGGCGTGGCGCTCTCCCTTACCGAATTTCTAGCGCCGCTGAAGCGCTCGACCATCGTCAATCGCGTACTAGCGATCATGTACTACGAGACCGTGTACGGCCAAAGCGCAGTATTCGGGAGTGAAGACATACGGCGGCTCATGGTCAAGGTGCGCGACCCGAAAAAGAACACGAACGTCGCAGTCGCCTTAAATCAGTTGGGTCCCAAGGTCGAGATGATCGGCGAGGAAAACGGAAAGAATCTTTGGCGCATCACAGATTCGGGCAAGGCCCACGTGCGCGAACTCCTTGGTCTTCCCGACGAGAGCGTTGAGGCCCAGAACGAAGTCGCGTCGCTTACCGCAATTGCGGCCAAGGTCGCGGATGACGTTATCCGCGATTATCTGCTCGAAGGCATCGAGTGCCTCCGATTTAACGCTCTTCGCGCGGCAATCGTGTTCCTTTGGTCAGGAACGATACGCGTCATTCAGGAAGAAGTTCTCAAGCAGCCGTCCCCTGCGATCAACACTAGCTTGCAGAAGCAAAATCCGAAGGCGCGCGTTTTAAAAACGATAGAGGGCTTTAGCTACATCAAGGACTCGCAGGTGCTGCAGACGGCGCGCGACCTTGGCATATTCGACAAAGCCGAGCAGCGCGTTCTTGGGCACTGCCTGGACCTACGAAACGATTGCGGTCACCCGACGAAATACGTGCCGAAGGTCAACAAGGTGAAGAGCTTTGTCGAAGACATCATCGGCATCGTCTATACCTAGCGGACAGATCGGCGGGAGCCTGCGGCGTTCCGCGTAATGAGGAAGGTCGGTCGGTAGCGCGGGGCCGCTCGCGCCGGAGGCAAGCGAATGGTTGAGGAAAGGTTGAGCATAGGGCGGTAATCAAACCCTGGTGCGGCGGAATGCCGCACGAAATCCATCATGGAGAGGTGGCAGAGCGGTTGAATGCGGCGGTCTTGAAATGCATGACGCTCACCTCGATACGATCCCGCAAGTGCCTCTAAGTACGCGATTCAAAAAGTTCTC
>DATMKR010000017.1:0-15640 GCA_035571115.1 Candidatus Acidiferrum sp.
GACCGGCATCGCCCCGGTCATCGTGAAGGTTCCGAAGACGCTTACTGCTGGGAGCACGTACAAGCTCTCGGGCCGGCGTCTCAACGGGTTCTCGCAAGCGAACTTCTACGGCGACGACGACACGCAGGCGACGAACTATCCGCTCGTCAGAATAACCAACGCTGCATCGGGAGCCGTCGTTTACGCTCGCACGCACAACCAGAGTTACATGGGCATCGGCTCGAACCACGTCGTTTCGACGATGTTCGACGTTCCGTCTACCATCACCACTGGAACCAGCACGTTGGCCGTCGTGACAAACGGAATCGCATCGCAAGCAACCCGCGTCACGATCGAAGCGAGTAAGTAACGTAACTAAGCGAACCATCGCAGTCGTCGCGGCAACGGTGCTTACCTGCACCGTTCCGCGGCCTGCGCTTGCCGTCGATACCATCCCCTTTACGCAAGTCAATGGCGGATTGATCGAAGTTCAGGGTTCGGTCGACGGAACAGCGCCCGTGCCGATGCTCGTCAACCTCGGGGCCGGCGTCGACGTGCTCTCAACCGAGCTGGGCCGGCGATTCGTCGTCGTTAAGGGCAAGTACGTGAGCCTCCGGCTTACGGGGGAACGGGTCGATCTGCCGATCGGAAACGTCCTTACGCTAGCGTTGGGCCCCGTGCATTTAGAGGCGCCGAACGTGGGAATATGGAGCGGCCTCGACGGCACTGGAATCGGTGGACTGATCTCGGCGACGGCTTTTCGCAATATCGCCACGACGTTCGATTTTCACAATCATCAGATCGTCATCGAAGACGCGCAGACGTTCCCGGACCGCGTTCGCACCGCCATCCGGGTTCCCGTCATCCTGCAGGACGATCTTGGGATCGCGCTGGGTATCTTCGCGCGCTTCGATTTTGGCGGAGGCAAGACCGGACTCTGCGAAATCGATACGGGCTCGCAGGGCATAACGATCGACAGAACGTTTGCGGCGTCGTTGGGGCTCAATCCAAGCGGCGGTTCGAGCGTGCGCATCGCCTCGATTTCGCTCGACGGCGCTCGTGAAACGGCCGTCGAGCAACCGGCGGTAAGCGTTGGAAACCTGATCTACGACTGCGACGTCGGGAACTCGTTTTGGGAGGGACGCACCTTCACGCTCGACCTCCCGAATCTACGGATCTACGTAACGACCTCCCCGTAATCCGGCCTGGCGGGGCAGGACTCTTGCGCGTTAGGTGAGTATCTTTGCGACGGGAGCGTTCGCCTTTGTGGCAGCGCTGCTGTTGACACTCCGTCTGGTTCTTATGAACCAACGCCGACGCTTCATGAGGTGGCGCTTGGATGAATAGGGATACGCGCCTCGTTTGGTTAGCCGTCATCTTTAGCGGTGTTGCCGCGGTTTGCAGTTTCCTCGTTGCCGGAGCCGTGCTCTTGGTGACGTACGAAGCTCGTCAACCGACGAAGACCGCAGCGGCGGTTGCGCAGGCGCAGCCGGTTGCCGACGCCGTTATCAGAACGTGCGGCATCGAGCGCACTTCGCTGATGCGTACGGGAGACGATCTCTTCTTGATCGACGGCGCTGCCGGCGACTCGCAGTATATCTCTCACGAAGAGCGCGGCACGCTCGTCGCCGTGTCGGCCTCGCGCTCGAAGTATTTCCTGGAGTGTCGCCTAAAGAACCCGACTCAGGGGTCGATCTTTAACGTAACCTTCTATTGCGGCGTATCGTATCACGGTGGCAGGTTACGGACGAGAAAACACAACACCGATGCGATTGAAGTCATTGGGCCGGGAAAGACTCGAACGATCTGGATCGAGGACAAGGACAACCACTCGGTCATCGTCCACGATCCGGGACGCGTTCAGTACTACCGATTTCCGGATATGGACACGCTTCAGGATCAAGCGCTGCAACCGCCCGACGATGCGTTTTGGACGCTAAGCCGCGACGCGGACCCCGTTCCCAGCCAATAGGGCGAGTTCTGCGGGCGAAGGCCTTACTGTGCGTATTGGATGCCGGCTCGCTGGCCTACATCGCGTGGCCGGCGAATGTTTCGGCATCGAGTGCGTCGAGAAACTGCTCGAGCGCGGCGGCTCGCCGAGCACCAATCTTCTGGGCAGTCTTCGTTATGAGGCGCGGCGGAATGTCGTGCACGAAGGTGCGGAGCGTCTTGACGGCGCGTGCGAAGCTTTCGGCGTTTGCACCGACCAGCGAGAGCATCCGGGCAGCCCCGATCTCGCCCAAGAAATCGAGTGAGTCGGCGTCGTGGAGAACGATTGCCTCGGGCTGCGTGCCTGGATCGCTGTAGTACATATGACCGCGTTCGGCGGCTTGAACGGCCGGTAGCTTCGCCATGGGGAATCCGGCCGCTTGTAAGATCGCACCGCTCTGCTGCGCGGCGCACTCGCCGTGCTCGAGTTTGGCATTTTGGCACGGCATGAAGGCCGCCATATCGTGCAAGAACGCCGCAGCGAAGAGCACGTCGGTATCGATGTGTAAGGTGTCTCCCTGCGCCAGCTCCAGCGCAATGCGGTAGTTGCGCTCCGAGTGCTGCCATCCCCACGCCGGATGGTGGAACTTCGAGCGGGCGAGATCGTAGATCGTCACCTTCCACGGTGTATCGAGCGGTATGCCGGTGGCGGTCTGCTGGGGTTGGGCGGTCGCGAGCAAGGCGAACGCGACGAGGCTCTGAGCAAACATCATGATCGTACCCTTTTCGTTAAGTGGGCTTGGCGTCGAAGGTATCGTTAAGAAGGATCGCTGTAAAGGTATCCGCAGGTATGCTGAAAGCATTTTTGCTTGAGGACTGGCTGGAGGCGCATAGCGAGCCGGTCCCGGAGTTTCCCTTGGCTGGAAGTACGGGGCCGCCCTGGACGCTGAGGAATCTGCTCGAACTGGACGGACGATCGAGCCTCGAGCGGATGCTCCAATCCGATATCCTCTACTCGCGAGCAGCTGGAGCGACGACTCTGCGGCAGGCGATTGCCCAAATGCAGGACGTTCCGATCGAACACGTTCTTATCATGACGGGTGCCGCAGAAGCCTTGAGCCACATCTTTGCCGTCGCCGCGGAGTCCGGCGCAAACGTCATCGTGCCTGCGCCATGCTTTCCTCCCTATAATGTCGTACCGGAGGCGCTCGGCCTGGAAGTGCGCGCATACCGGCTACGCCGCGAGGATTCATATGCGATCGACCTCGATCAAATAGGCCGGTTGATCGATTCGCACACGAAGCTTCTCCTCGTCAACTCGCCGCATAATCCTACGGGCAGTATTATCGATGATAAGACGATGGAAGCGCTCCACAATTTTGCGGCAGAACGCGGAGTTCAATTTGTCTGCGACGAGGTATACCATCCGATTTATCATGGCACGACTGTAACTTCAGCCTCGCGCCTGGCGAGGGCTACTATAGTGGGAGATTTGTCGAAGGCCTTTGCCCTAAGCGGTTTGCGTATCGGCTGGATCGTCGAACCGGACCAACGGCGACGCGACCTCTATTTGACGGCGCGCGAATACTACACGGTCTCGAACTCGCCGATCACCGAGTTTCTCGGGGAGATCGCCGTTCGTCATCGCCAGGCCGTTCTCGAGCGTACGTGCGAGGTGGCGCGAACGCACCTTGAGCTTCTGGAGCCGGTGCTCGAAGAGCACGCAGCCGTTGTAGGCTGGGTTCGTCCACGCGGCGGGATGACCGCGTTTCCGTGGCTCATATCGGGCGCCGATTCACGGAAGTTCTGCGAGAATGCCGCCGCGCAAGGATTGTTGTTAGCTCCGGGCGATTGCTTCGGCGTGCGCGATCATTTCCGCATCTCTTTCGGCGTGGGCCGAGAGTGGTACGCAGTCGCGATGCAGCGACTTGGGGAGCTGCTTAGTCAGTTGTCGTCGTCGGGGCTTTCGTAACTGATCGGAAGAGTCTCAAAGTAGCGAGCCGGGTACTTTGCCGCGATTGGCCTAAACGCTCTGGGTTTGGCGCCGAAGTTGAAGCAATCCGAGAGATCGTTGGCCCGGATGTCGGTCGTCCCCAGCGATGCCAGGTCAAACGTCCGCTCGATAAACTTCAGGATGCTTCCGAACTCGTAGGGCGTGTGCGAGACGTAGCCGGTTTTTGCGTAAGGCGAAACTACGATCATCGGTACGCGGAAGCCCAACTCGTACGAGTTGTAGATTTGCGGCGGGACGTGATCGTACCATCCGCCCCAGTCATCCCAGACCACGATGATGGCCGTGTTGTTCCAATACGAGCTCTTGCCGATCGCGTTGACGATCGATGCGACCCACGACGGACCCGTGCCGTCGTTCTTGCCGGCGTGATCGGAATCGGCCGCGCTGGGGGTTACGAACGTCACCGCTGCCAGTCTACCCGATGCGATATCCGTCAGGACTTCCGACGAGGGCCAGCGCACGTTCTCGTAACTTGGTCCTTGCCGAATGGTCTCGATGGCATCAACCGCGTGCCACAGTCCGGAGCCGCCGTACTCCTGGTAGTAACGCCAGCTAACGTCGCGCTGGTTCATCAGGTTCATGATCGATCTTCGATCGAAACATGGGTATACGGGATGCCCCTCTTTGCCATCTCGGTCGATCGTGACGACCCTCGTGCTGCGCAAGGAATTGCAACCACCTACGCGACCCTGGCGTCTTGGATCCGTCGGGTTCTCTGCGGCTTTGAGGTCCGAGCGGTTATTGATCGTCGAAGTACCGCTGATGATGTACTGGTGGGCTGGGAAGCTCGGTCCTTGATTCGTCTGGAACATATTGTCGGCAAACGTGTACTCTTCTGCCATGTTCCAGTAGGGCTGGATTTCGCTTTGCGGAACGTACGCGTAGGCGGCGACGTCGCGCTTCGGACATTGTCCCTTCTTGTAGCAGTTCAAATTCTCCGAGCTGAAGCCATCCATCCGGCCGTGATCGTACTCGGCGGCCCACGCCTTGTGCCTGTGCGAGATATCGTAAGGAGCCGTGAGCGATACCGGTTGCAAGATGACCGTTTGGCCTTTCATGTTCTTACCGGATTGGGCGGTATTCGCACCAGGAAAACCGTTGAAGAGATTGTCCACGCTGCGGTTTTCCTGCACGACGACGACGATGTGTTCGATCGTGCCGGTGCCCGTCGGTCGATGAAGTAACATGCCGGCGCGCGACACGCCGTCGGAAGCGGGGGGCCCCGGCGCGAATACGCTCGAGCAACCGGTCAAGATGGCCAGAGCCGCAACGAAGCCTAACAGGCGACGGCAGCAATCTGAAGCAATCATGGCATATCCCCCTTTCTTAAGGCGACGGTTCGACGCGTTCGAGCATTCAGATGGAATTTTGATAACCGCCGGTAAGGCTCGATCTCATTATTAGGTTAGTCGTTGTCTCGTGCCTGCGGCGCACATCTGATGACGCGAAAGACAGGACGACAATGACGCAAGATCACGACTCAACGAAGGCTGACGACGGAAGGAGCGCGATGCAACGCTACGCGGCCTGGCACACCAGAAACTGCCGCTGCATCTCCGCCGAAACCGCGCACGACGCCGACGCGACGAGGCCCGTCCGGCAGCCCGTGCTCCCTTCGGAACTGTAGACCTGGGTCACCTTTCGGCGTAGGATTGGCTGGTGGCCTCGATGCCCGCTGCGCTCCGTCATGGACGCGAGGAGGGAAGAAGATGAAGTCTGGACCCGCTAGCCTCTCTGCCCTAGTAGCAGGGCCAAGCATCGTATTTACGGCGCTGCTTTGCGCCTGCGGAGCTCCCTTGGATGTAGGGGCGCCCGGTTCGGGCGTCCTCGGGCAGCCCCTCGACGGGAAGGCGACATTTGTGTACACCGGGACGAAGCAATCGTTCAAGGTTCCGGCCGGTGTGACGCAGGTTACGATCGTTGCAAGCGGCGCAAGCGGTGCCTCGGGGTACGGCTTCCGCTACAGCAAATATACGGCCCCCGGGGGGCCGGGAGGTCGCGTGAAGGCCACGATACCGGTGACTCCCGGGGAGCGCTTAGCGGTCTTCGTCGGTGGAAGCGGCACTGACGGCGGCTTTAACGGCGGTGGCGAAAGCGCGCCATCCTATGGCGGCGGCGACGGCGGCGGGGCTTCTGACGTGCGCCAGGGAGGTGACAAGATTGGCGACCGAGTCGTGGTGGCCGGCGGCGGAGGCGGCGGCGGCTCCGCCGGCTCGTGCATCAGCACAAGTTGCGGCTACAGCGAAGGCGGTGCCGGCGGGAGCGGCGGTGGACGCAAGGGTGGATCGGGCGGCTCGGGGCAAGGGTATCTTAAGGCGGGCGGCGGGACGGGCGGCACGCAGAGCGCGGGCGGCAACGGTGGCGCCGGCGGCGCTTCGAGCGGCAGCGGCCACTGCGAAGGCGCCAGCGGAAAGCGCGGCGCCGGCGGCGCGGGGCAAACCGGGTGTGGCGGCGACGGGGGCGGCGGCGGAGGCGGCTACAACGGTGGTGGCGGTGGCGGCGGTGGCGGCGAATCGAGCAACAGCCCGAGTAGCTATGCCGGGGCTGGCGGCGGTGGGGGCGGCGGCTCAGCCTTCGCCGCGAGCAGTGCGACGCACGTGCGGATAACGCGCGGTGCGCCGCCGGGTGACGGACAGATCGTCATCACTTGGTAACGTGCAGCCCAGCATGAGCGCCGCTGCCGAGACTCGTCTCGCACCCGTCGAGACGCGTGAAGAACTGCTGTATCTGCTGACGCGCGCTTCGGAGCTGGAGCACGACCTGGCTTGCTCCTACTTGTACGCCGGATACTCCATTAAGATGCGCCCCGACGAAGGCGGCATCACGCACGACGAGCTGTTGGCAATTCGCGGGTGGAAGCAGAAGATCGCGCACGTCGCGGTCGAGGAGATGCTCCACCTCGCGCAGGTTTCGAATATCCTGACAGCGGTCGGTGGCGCCCCGCACTTCTTTCGCTCGAACTTCCCGCTCCCCGCAACGGCGTTTCCGTTCGGAATCGAAATCACGCTCGAGCCGCTCTCACACGAGCTGATCGAGCGCTTTATGTGCTACGAGATGCCCGCCGACGAGGCGATTCCGGCGCATCTCCGCCCGCTCTGCGACGATATTCGCCGCCGAACCACTGCCGAGATCGACCACGACGATATCGTGCGCCAGCAAAACGCGATCGAGCCCTTCGACGTCGATTTTCGTACGATCGGCGAGCTCTACAAGAAGATCGAAACCGCGTTCGATGCCATCAATCCGGACCGGCTCTTCATCGGCGATCCCGACGACCAAGCCCGTCCAACCTATCTCGACCTCCCGCGAAGGCTGATCCGCGTTCACGATGCGGCCTCCGCGCACCGCGCGGTCGAGCGTATCATCGAACAGGGAGAAGCGCCGCCGCGCCACCATCCCGAAGCGCATTTTTACATCTTCCACAAGATCCACGAGGAATACGAACGGCTCGCGCAGCGCGCAAAAGCGGAAGGTCGCGTCTTCGAACCCTTCCGAAGGATGCTCACGGATCCGGTCACGCGCATCTTCGGCCCGAGCGACGGTTTGAATCGGATCACCGATGCCTCGTCACGCGAGCTCGCCGAAATTTTCAACAGCGTTTACGAGCTGATGCTGATGATGCTGGCGCGCTTTTTCGCGCATGGCGGAGAGACCGAAGAACAGCTCCGTCTCCTGGCCCGCGGAACACTGAGAATGATGGCGTCGGGGCTGCGTCCGCTGGGCGAAGCGCTCGCGCGGATGCCGGCCGGCCCCAACTATCCGGGCCTGACGGCCGGGCCGCCGTTCGGCATCACCCAGAACGTGCGCCTGCTCTCGCACCGCAAAGTTGCCTGGATTTTTTTCCTCGAACGCCTCTACGATCTCTCAACGCGTTTGACGAACCTCGCCACGGAGGCGACGCTACCACAGGAAGTGCAAGAGGCCGCCGCCGCGCTCGAATCGGTTGCCGAGCACCTCACGCCTTTTATCCCACCGGAGTTTGCGCAAGCCGTTCGCGAAGAGTGTCACGACCGCGGCAACCGGACGACGATCCGCCCGGAGCTCGACGGTCCGTACATCGTGCGCAACCTGCGCAAGCTCACCAACTCCAAAGGCGAGAGCCTAAATGTGCGCCCGATCCTGGCGCTCTGCCGCTGCGGCGGCTCGCACCTCAAACCCTATTGCGATGGCACGCACGCGCGCATCAATTTCTGCAGCATCAAGCAGCCGGATCGCACGCCCGACCGTCTGGACACGTACGAAAGCAAAGGGATCACCGTGCTCGACAATCGTGGCACGTGCTCGCACTTCGGCAACTGCACCGATCACTTGCCTGAGGTCTTCCACGTCGATGGCGAACCATTCGTGACGCCCGAAGGCGCGACGCCCGAGCAGATCGAGACGATCGTCCGGCAATGCCCCTCGGGCGCACTCGGTTTCGTCAAAGACGGCGTACGCTACGAAGGCGAGGAGCGCGAGGCCGAAATCTTCGTTTCGCACAACCAGAGCTATTGGGTCCGCGGTGGGATCGAGCTGGAGGGCGAGCCGCGCAATCGAGGCGCCTCCCTCGAGCATTACGCCCTCTGTCGCTGCGGCCAGTCGAAGAACAAACCATTCTGCGATGGCTCGCACTACCGCGCGAACTTCAACGATCCCGATAACTAAGCGAATACGCAGCTTCAATGCGAAACGGCCTCGCGATCGCGAAGCCGCACAGAGGATTGCCGAGGCGGAAGATCATCGTCCGAGTTGCATCTCCCGCAATCGCTCGGTCATCGGGGTCAGGCTGACAGAAACGAACCCCGTCGCCGGCCTATCGTAGTCGACCATCATTTCGATTACGATTACATAAGCAAGGACGTAAATGACGCTAAGCACGAGCGGGCGCCCCCCGTCTAGAGCGAAGCGAACCCCGAGCGACATTGCGCCAAGTGTAACTAAGCAGAGCGTAAGGACGACAATGGCGGTAGGCACGTGACTGGCCAGCGCTTGACGCTGTTGCGCGAGAACGTCAATCAGGTTGTTCACGCTCTGCACAAGCAGAGAAAGCCCTATCGTTCCTCGAGCATGCAACGCGGAGGACGCGATACCCCACAGCTGATTCTCGTCGCGATTCGTCCTGATGGTCGTTCGTTGCGTCAACTCCGGATCGTAAGGGCTTTGATAGATTGCCAAGCCCGCAGCGGTAGCATCGGTCAAAATCTCGCGAAAGCGCTTGGAATCCGCTGGCTCGAGCTGGTCGGCCCGAAGCCATGTAGTGCCGATGGCGTTGGCTTCGGCGATGACGACCGCCCGACGCGCGTCGAAACGCGCCGAAGCTTGCGAAAACGATAAGCCTAAAACGAAAGCCGATAGCGTGAGGAGACCGGCCTGTAGCGCGTTGACGGGGTCGAGATTCGGATTCTTTAGGGACACCACGGCCCGCAGACGATAGGGTAGCTCAATCGCCAGGCCCAACACGATCAACATAACCGTTGGGAGTATCCATGGGTTAGACTGATAGAGAAGATCGGTCATGCTAGGTCTTTGCAGACAGGCTAACCATAATGTCGTCACCTTCGATTTTTACAGGATAGGTTTCCACGCCATAATCCGGTACATGCGTGGTATTACCCGTCCTCACGTCGTAGCGCCAGCCGTGCCCTCGGCATGTCACGATCGGACCGTCAAGCTCGCCCATTGCCAGCGATAGTCCTTGGTGCAAACAGGTGTCATCCATCGCGTAGATCGTACCGTTCACGTTAAAGAGCGCGAGTTCTTTACCGTTCACGGTAACGGGCCAGCCTCTGCCGACCGGAACTTGGTCGACTCGGGCAACTCGCACGTACTCCGCCATCGCACACCTCATTCATGATATCGATCAAATGTCGGGCTCGGGCAGGGGAAAGGCGGTCGCGTCAGGCTGGTAGATGCCGAAGATGTTACCTTCGGGGTCTTCAACGATAGCATACCAAGCCGTCTTGGGCACCGCCGCTTTGGGGCGAACGACCTTACCGCCGAGTGCGACAACATGCTCTACTGCCTCATCAATAGCCTCAACGTCAACATAGTGAACCCAACTGCGGGGTGCGGGAATCGGGCGGTGCAGGAGCCCACCCTTAACGCTCTTGTCGTCACCCGATCCCGTCCGTATCCGGAAGTAATCCACCGCTGTCGCCTTGTCGATCGTCCAACCAAATAGTTCCCGATAAAACGCCGCGAGTCTCTCGGGCTCTTCGGCATATATCTCAAAGTGCGTCACCGATGAAGCCACGAACCTATTCCGCCGCGACCATGCAATAGGCCATCGGATGCGAATCGGAGGCCTCTGCGGCGAGCCCTTTCTTTCCGACGGTCTCCCATGTGACGAATCCGGGCTCACCGCTCTTGCGGTTTGGCGTCATGCCGAGTTCCTTGAGCGTTTCATCGATGCTGTCGTACCAAACCCCGGTTTTCATCAGTTTATGCGCCTCTTCGGCGGTCGCTACCTTACGACCGTAGGCTTCCGACAAACGGGCCATCTGCTCGACTTGCTTAACGGAAGGGAAGCGCTCGCCTTTGACGCGCCAGATGTTGTCTTCGTTTCCTAGGCGGCAGTGGATGCCGAGAACCACCGCCATAGCGCACATCGGAATCACGCCGCGCATCGTGTTTTCCCAGCTAAGGACCGAGCCTTGCGGGGATCGCCGCAAATATTCCATCCAGTCGAATGGATTGCGGCCGCACGCGCCTCCGCCAATTGCCACTAAACAGTGGTTGAGCGGCCCCATGTAGAGCCCTTTGCGAATCAGCCTCTCGACGATCTCAAGTTGATGAACGTAGCCGAGCATGAAATATGGCTGAATGCCGTTTGCACGGAGCCGCTTGAGGTGCTCGATGTAAAACGCCGGTCCGGCATCGGCCCACAATCCTGCCCAGGCTTGCTGCGCCTTCTCGTTATTCTCTAGATGCGTCCCTTTGATGTCGTCCTCGCTCCACATCTGAAGCAGGTCCATCATCCCTGTGCCGATCGCAATGGTGACCTGGTCTGGTTTAGGATCGAGCTCGGTCAGCATGTGGCGCGTATCGTAGTCCAACCATTTCGCCTTAGCCTCGTCAGTTTTCGGAGCGAATGAAATCGAGCCGCCGACCGACAGGATCATCTTCGGGACGGCTTGCCGCAACATGCCGATGAATTCGTTGAACTGCTCGAAGTCTTTCGAGAGCTGTCCGGTGGCGGGATTACGCACGTGAATGTGCAGGTGCGTGGCTCCGGCGTTATAGCAATCTATGGCGGCCTGCACTTGCTCTTTCCAGGTGACGGGAATATCGGCGTCACCTGGTATCCACGACGGACCGTACGGCGCAGCAGTGATGATGAGTGGGTCCATGTTCTCTGGATACAATGAGTCGTCTATGAATTCCATAACAGTCCTTTTCTTTTCCAAGCGTTGTTCTGTTTGGTGCCGGAAGTTCGCGCCTTCTTGATCGCGTTTACTAGGCCGGCCAGGACCCTCCTGTGCCTTTGCTGCGGTCTCCGCCCAGCCCTTATCGCCTGAAGGGTCGATCGCGGTAGCCCGGTCAGGTTAATAAGCTCGCGCAGTGACGTAGCTTTGAGCTTTGGCAGAATCTTCGTCGCCCACTCGTCGCGCCGCGGATCGGGGTACTCGGTGTACACCTCGCGAGGATCAAGGAGGCTTTGTTCTTCGACCTCTTCCAGGCGATTCGACTCCTTGCCGATATACGTGATCGAAGCGATCGTCACATGACGCCGGCTGGTGGTCCAAGTTTATCGCGACCGCAGCGACGTACCATTCGGTCGTTGTCGCGTCCTTCTGCGGGCAATCCCAAAGCGGGACCTGATATCACTCACAGGCCTCGGAGAGCGCACGATCGAGATGACTCGGCGAGGCCGCAGCACCCCGACACAAGAGAACCAGTAGCGGTTGCTGCGAGCGATCATTACGTACTTATCCTGCCATCCAGCCCCGAGGTTTGAGACGGTCGAGCAACTCGATTCCCTGGGCATCGCAGGCGAGATTCGCGCGCGTGCCTTAGTTGTAGACCGCCAGCTGCCTGTTACCGAGGCGGCGCTTGAGAACGCGCGAGTCGCGGTTGCGACATGGTACGAGGAGGCGCTCATAGCTGCGATCGGGAGGCTGAGCCCGTAAGGAAATTTCCGAGGGCGGGAGGGCCTCCCATGGCGCGAGGCTCTCACGGGTTGGTCCTTACCGAGGCGAGCCTATAGGGGTCCTTCTGCTGAGCGAGCACCCATTTGAGCAACACGGTTCTTACGTATCTAAGCATACGCACAGCAGCTACGAGTACAATCCGCTCTTCTGGAGGAGTAGTATGCATAAAGCAGCGGGCTTAGGATTCGTGGCCGTCTCACTTGTGGCGGTTTCCGTTTGCGCCTGCGGTCGCCAAGTCACTCCAAACCCTCCGGGGCTAGGAGCCGGAGGTGCCCCGCCAGGTTATGTAGCGCTATCCTTCCAGGTTGCACAGCCGTTCAATTTCTCAAACTACGAATACATGTTTGTCTTCAATACGTCGGGCACTAACGTAACCCCGTCGACCGACACAGTGCAAACGAATTGGGCGGGCTATCGTATCGCTTTGATCGCGCGAGGGAATGCTGGCGCATCGTCGGGCGAAGTCGTCCAGTTCGTCCCGCCCAGGGCTGGGAAAGGCCCACCAGGTTGGCTACCACTACAAACGACACCGCAGCAGTTTTCATACAACCCGAACAGCAATGGCGTTGGCACAGAGTTTTCAATGCTCGTTCAAAAGTCAGTTCTTCGGGGATACTCGCCATCGCCGTCCCCGTCATCCTCACCGACTCCCACGCCTCCGAGTCTCTGGACCTTCAACGCGTTCAGCGCGGGGAACGGTGCAAGCCAAGGACAGTGGACTTTCGCAGATTCCCTAGGTTTCGGGGGCCCAATCGATCCGCAGTTTGTTTCGCCGCGGCTTTGCTTTACCGAGCCTTTTGAAAGCACAACTACCGGCCAGTACACGCAAGGTGATCCCACGGCGCAGATCGTCAGCGTCGTGGTCGCCAATAATCCACCGTCCCCCACGCCATGCCCGTAAGAGGAGAGCACTAATGCTAACTTCGCATTCGCAGGCGGTGAAAGCCGCACCATTCGCAACTGCGATGATCCTAATTCTTGCAGGGTGCAAAGGCGGCGCCATCAACGACAACTCTCTGCCCGCGACGTCGAGTTATCCGGGCGCGCCAGCATGGATGGCAAGCGATAAAAACTCCCCACAATTGCTATATGTTCCAACTGCCGCCATCCCGCCTGGTAGCATCTTCGAATTTAACCTGTCGGGTACGCGCCTAAGGACGATTAAGAAGGGCATCAGTTATGTGGAAGGGGCCGCCATCGACGGATTAGGGACGCTCTACGTTCTTAACTATAAGTTTTCGCGGAGCGTAACGGAGTACGCACTAGGCACAACAAAGCCCCTAAGGACGGTCACTCGAGGAATCAGCACTGAGCCCATTAATATGGGAGTCGATGAAGCCGGGAACTTATGGGTCTTAGACTTCGACGGGCCACTTGTTAGATTTAAGGCTGGGACTGTCGATCCCGAATTCGCAACGTACACCGGGCTCTGCGCCGGGGGCCTAGGCTCCAATACAGGCCCTCAGGTATTGACCGTTGATACCTTCGGCACTGCCTATGTTGGAGTGAACTGCGGGACGTACTCGAAGCCTCTACATGCACTCATTCGCGAGTACGATAGTTCGCACAAGGTCGCCCGGACGATAACTATACCTTCTAACGAAACACCCTCGAGAATTAAGACGGATAGCGCAGGGCGCCTCTACGTCTCGTTCTCCGACAGTTCTGACAAAGGGCGCGTTGGCATCGCCGAATACAATCGCGGCGCAACGAAACCGTTCCTTACCTTTTACGTTACCCCTGCGACCGACTATAGTTACGGCTTCTTCGCTTTTGACTCAAGCAACAACGTCTATTTTTCGGTGGGCGAGTGCATCGGGTTTTCAAGCTCCTTGTCATGCGCTTCTTTTATCAGTGAATATCAGAACGGTACGAGCCAGCTCCTTCGAACGATTAAGGCACCTTCGCAGGTATTGCTTAACGGCGTCGCTATTGATCGACTCAATAATATCTACGTACAAGAGTTTCCAGTCAGCGACAAGAAAAGCACCCGCATAGAAATTTACCCACCGAAGAGTAATCACGGAAAGGTCTTCACCTCAGGGCAAAGACTCGGTATCCCCCTGATCTACCCGTGAGACTCGCGCCTCCGCGGCTTGGATCACGGTCCCATGGCAGTCAGCCGAGCCTCCCCATTTTTTCCCCGGGCCACTGGAGGTGCTTTACGAGTTCGCCACAGAGTGGCAGAATAGCGATCAAGGCTCGCGCATATTGGAGGACGATAGACATGGTGCGCCGATTTTTCATCTCTGCCTTCCCGTCGGTTATTGCTTTAACTGCGTCGGCGCTTGATCCAGCCGCTGCCGCCGCGACGCAGAACGCTACCGTACAAACCAGAATGCCGTCGTTTCCCTTGCCCGACCCAATTGTTCTCGACTCCGCGACGGTCGATCGAGCTCGCAGGCTACTCGACGCCGTAGCTCACGGTACCTTCGATCGGTCCGAGCTGGCGCCGCAACTGGGCGATGTCTCTCCCGACTTTTTCGCAAAAGGGGCGGCTTCCGTGAGCGCACTTGGGCCCCCACAGTCGATGTATCCGTACGAAAAGCGCATTAGGGCGGAGCAGACCTTGACGTACTTCCTCGTGCGATATCCCAAAGAAATCCTGACGTGGGTCGTCGGCGTCGACGCTCTAAATCGGATTACGCTACTTTCATTTCAACGAAACCCAAGCTACAAGATTTTTAGCCTTGCCTGGAAAGACTACGGGTATTAACGCTCTCCGCCCCGCACCGCGCCTCTGCCCTAAGCGCGGCTTCGCGATCGCGAAGCGCTGCATTCCTCACGCTTAACGCGTTACGTCAGAGGGGGGGCGCAGACTTCCGCACGGTATCCCCTATCCCTCAGATCTGGTGGGGAAAGTGGGAGTCGAACCCACATGAGTTGCCTCGGCCGCTTTTGAGGCGGCTGCGTCTGCCATTCCGCCACTTCCCCCCGGAAGTTACCGCTGATTCGCGTCGAGCAGCCGTTGAGCCTCGGCAGCACTTTGAACGGGGCGAACCCCGAGGCGCATCTCGACCGATCGGCGCGCGAAGATCAACGTGACGAGTTCCGCACCACGCGTTGTCCGCAGGTCCATCCGCGCCACGTCTCCGCGGCGCCAGCGCAGCGTCGTTAGGTGCCCGGCATGGAGTAGTCCGAGGCCATCCTCGCCGGATGCCTTGAGAATTGCGTCGCCGGAAACAAAAGCGAAGCCGGAGACGCTCTCGAGGCGCGCGCTGGAGCGCGCGACGTGCGGCGCAAAGTCCTCGGCAACGATCAGCTCGCTGTTGCCGCCTCCCAGCGTCAACGTTCGCGTGAAGAGCGCACCGCCATCTGGTAGGTCGGGCGCATCGTAGGAACACGTGATGCGTGCGGTCGTCAGCACGTCGTTTCTGCTACAGGTATACGGACGGTTAAACGTGCCCGCGGCGATAGGATGCGTATATGCGGCAATGTAGTCGCGAGACGACGCGGGCGGCTCGGGATCGGTCGCATCTCTCAAGAGGCCGATGCTCGTTGCCGAATTTGCCCGTCCGTCACTAAGCTCGGCAACTCTGGCGCCGTCAAAGGGAGCAAAAACAACGCGCAGGCGTCCGTTCGCGAGCGT
>DATMKR010000018.1:0-50348 GCA_035571115.1 Candidatus Acidiferrum sp.
GCGCCGATATCCAATCGGCGGAGCGTTGAATTTGCCTACGAAAGTTGATGGTCATGGAATCGATTGTGGTGGCTAGCGCGTTCTCTGTCTTGCAGCCTGCCTGCCAGGCTTGACTGCGCGCTGAGAAGAAAGCCGACGGTGCGATGACTCGAGTTTTCGGAATCTGTAGCCTCTTGGCACTGCTCTACGGATGCAGCGGCAGTTACCTGCCGTACGCCTCCCACTCGCTGGATCCGGCGAGCCTCGAGTCGCTCGTTACGAATGCTTCCCAGGCCAACGGCGTTCCGCCGGGCTTGGTGCGAGCGGTCGTCATGGCGGAATCGGCAGGCAACCCGTCCGCTATTAGCGTCGCCGGGGCGCAGGGGCTTATGCAGTTGATGCCCGGCACCGCGGCCGGCTGCGGAATCGCCGATCCGTTCGACCCGACGCAGAACGTCGCGTGCGGCACGAGCTATCTTCGCTCGCTTTTGAATCGCTATCACGACAACGTTACGCTGGCGGTCGCGGCATACAATGCGGGACCGGGAGCCGTGGATCGCTTTCACGGGGTACCTCCCTATGCCGAAACGCGGGCGTACGTCGTGCGCGTGCTCAACGCGTACCGCAACTATTAACCGTCGGGATACCGGCGCAACAAGCGGATCCGGCTTCTCTCGATGACCGCGCTCACCCAGCACCAACCGCTCCCCCGCGTCGGCTTCGCGTTCTTACGATTACCGATTCTCGACAGCTATCTCTTGCAGGAGATGATCGGCCCGTTCTTCTTTGCGCTGGGCGCGTTCTTGTTATTTTGGGCGCTCAACATTTTCTTTCTTGCCGCCGACTACATCATCAATCAGCACGCGCCGTTCTTCTTGGTGCTGCGTTTCGTGGTGTTCCGCATTCCGCAGGCCACCCCAATGGCGTTTCCCTTCGCGTCTCTCTTTGCCGCATTGTTGGCCATGGGACGGGTCATGGGCGACAACGAGGTGACTGCGATGCGCACGGCCGGCATTTCGGTCATGCGAATCGCGCTCGCTCCGGTGCTCTTCGGCATCGGAATGTTTCTAATTTCCTACAGCATAAACGAGTGGGTTGCTCCGGCATCCGTCGATCTCTCGACGCGCACGTTCTACCAGATCATCTATCACACGGACGCGCTTCCCGTGGAGCCGCAGTTTTTTCGTAAGGATCCCGACACGGGTAACACGTTTTACGTAGGTCAGGTCGCGCTCGACAACAAGACGATGATCGACGTGCAGATCTTCAAGCCTGCAAAATACGGTCCGTGGAACGAGACGCTTCAGGCAAAGAGCGCGGTCGTGCAGGGCAGCGTTCTGAACCTGCACGACGTGATCGACACCAGGTACAACGACGAAGGATTTCTCACCAACCAGCAACGCGTCAAGAGCATCTCGATCGGACTGCCGCTGGGTGAGACGGCCTCCCAGTTCGTCAGTCAGGTGAATAACGATCCCTGGACGATGAGCAGCAAGTCGCTACGCACCCAAGTCAACGCGCTTCAGGCTCAAGGGATCGGCGGTACCGCGATGGGCAACCTGCAGATCAACCTTGCCGACAAGCTCTCCTGGCCCTTCGCCTGCATCATCGGCGTCGTGCTCGCCGTTCCTTTGGCGTTGCGATTTGGCAAGCGCGGGCGCACGCTCGGCATCACCCTTTCGATCATCGCATTTTTCTCTTACTATCTCATGGTCTCGGCGGCTTCTGCGTTTGGCCGCAACGGGGCGTTGAACCCATTCCTCGCGGCCTGGTTGCCGAACATCATCGTGGGCGTCGCGGGCGTCCTTCTTCTCTGGCTGGAAGAGCGCTGACGACGTGCCGGCGCGCTTGCGACGACGTCGCGGCTTAGGCGCGGTTGCGCTGCTGGCTGCCTACCTAGGCAGTCTGTTTCCGGTGTCGACACAAGCTGCGAGCAACGATCAACAGCAGCTCGCGCTGCTGCTCTTCAACACGCAGACCTGTGCCCAGCATTACCGCGACGACACGCCGATGGTGGCGCAGGCCTCCACGCCGACTCCCGCACCGCCGGCCACGCCCGGGCCTCCCAACGTACCGCCGGGCGTCAGCAACGGCACCTACACTCTCAATCCAACCCCGCATCCGTTCCCCGGTCAAACGCCGGCCGTCACGCCCCCGCCAATTCCCTCAGGAACGCCAAACCCGTTACCATCCTTGGAACCGATCTTTCTGGTGCGCGGCGGCGAGTCGCCCCCTCCGATCACGCCCGCGGGACAAGCGACGCCGGCGCCGACTCCGGAACCCACCGGCGCCCCGACGCTCTCGCCGGGCTATATTGCGGTAATTTCCGACTCGTGGAGCGGTAACCGCGCTCGCGGCAAACCCAGCGACGCGGTCGGCAACGTCCACATTTATTATGCCGACGAAGAGATCGTCGGCGAACGAGCGCACTTCGACGGCGTTCGAACGATGACGATCACCGGCCATCCGTTTATCGTCAATCACGAGCACAACTCGATATTGGCAGCCGACACGATCATCTTCGATACCGTCGAACAGACGGCGAAACTCGTCAACGGCAAAGGAGCGAGCGACGAGGGTCTCGAGCGCGGTCTCGTTCATTTCGCGGCGGACGACCTTTATACCAACCCCGATGGAACGGCGCACGGCGACAAGCCATACGTCACTACGTGTGAAAATCCGCGTGGCGGCTACCACATCACGGGCAAGAACATGGACGTCTACCCAGGCGACAGGATCGTTATCCACAATGCGGTGCTCTGGCTCGGCGCGGCGGCCATCTTCTATCTTCCCTTGCTGATCATTCCGCTACGAAGCGTTACTAACGGCCCGAGTCACGCGCGGTGGTTTCCGGAGGTCGGCTACGATTCGTACGAGGGTGCCTGGATCAAAATCCAGATCCCGTTCGGCAAAGACCAGTACTACTACGGCTATTACATCGTGAACTACTTTACGAAGGAAGGCTTAGGCCTCGGCTACGTGGGCTTCTATTCCAGCAAGCGAGGCCGCCGCAGCGTCAGCCTCAACCTTTACACGATCAACGATCAGCTCCAGGGGGGGCGGCAGACGAATCTCGCTCTCGGAGAACAAGAGAATATTTCGCAGCACCTAAAGAGCAACTTTCAGTTCTCATACCAATCGAACTACGGACCGCTCGTGAGCATCCCCCCCAACGAGACGATCGCCGAATCCATCGTGCACCAAACCACGCAAACGTCGCAGAACTACAGCTTCACCCACAGCTCCGTGGGTGGACAATCCAGCAGCGATAGTTTCACGGTCACCGACACGCGCCAGTTCAACGAGAACCTGAACCAGACGACGACCTTCGACGACAGCGACAGCAATGCAAGCTTTGGCGGAGTAACGTCGTTCAGCAACCAGTCGGAGTTCGACTACTTGCTGCAGTACACCACCGCGGGCGCCGATTACCAGATGGAGTTCGACAAGCTTTACGGCCTCGAGACGGCCGGCATCGACAAGATCCCGGAGTTCGAAATCCGGCCCTCCGATTTCTTCCAACACTTTTTCATTCCGCTCTCCGCCGACCTCACGGTCGGTGAATACAGCCAGCCCTCCGGCGACGGCCAGCCGGAGAGCCTAGCGACGTGGCGCGGCGACGCGAACTTGGTCGTCGGACCCGCCGAGGAGAAGGTGCTAGGAAGCGATTTTCAAGGTACGGTCACGATCGACCAGTATGCCTACGGCACCGGCGACCTTAAGGCCGCGGTAGAACAAGACTTTAGCTTGACGACGCCGATCAGCTCGCACATCGTCAACACGGCGACCTATAACGAAGCCAACTATAACGGGCCCGCGCTCGTGCCATTTCAATATCTCGACCAGCAGCCGACGATGAACACCAAGAACGCGCAAGACTTGGTTCGGCTCTTCAACGACGACGTCTACGCGTTTTCGGTTGGCTATACGACGAACTTTGACGGCGTCGCTCAGCCGTTGAGCTATCAGCTCTCGGCCCGGCCGTCGCCCCGCTCGGTATTGCTGCTCAGCGGCTCGTTCATCCCCGGTCCGGGGGCCGGTTTCGAAACGACCAACCTTCAGCTTTCGACGCCGTTCGGCCGCGACGCATCGCTGCAGTTCGTCACCAATCTCAATTGGAAGGGCCCGGGGGAAATGATCGCCGACAAGATCATCTATTACACTCGGACGATCGGCAACTGCTATCAGCTCTTGGTGCTCTACAACGAGTCTCAAGCGGCGATCAATGTCGGCCTGAATCTGCTCGCGTTTCCGACGCAAACTGCGGTCTTCCAGGTCGGGGCTCCCCAGCAAGTTGTGCCGACGACCTTTAACTTCTAGGTGGTGGCGAGTCGCGTTCGACGTGATGCCTTAGAACCGCTCGTCGCGTAGCCTGTCCTGAGCGTAGTCGAAGGGCCTCCGGCTCCGCTCTTGCTGCGCTGCCTCGTCGCTCCGGCATCCATGCCTTCGCTCCTCGGTCAGAGCCTTCTTGGCATCACGCCAGCAACGCCACGGGACATAAGAGTTAAAGATCTCTTTTGAAAATAGAATCGCAGTTGGACGCTAGGGTTCGTCGCAGGGAGGATGGCCGCAAACGCAGTTATCCGCCTCGATACTCGATTCGGACGCATCTTGGCAAGTCTCGCTGCAATAGACTTCGCCGGTTCCTATCGGCGAGGTTACCGTGCAGTTGCAGATGTCGTAGCTGCACTCGACGCCAATTTCACGCATCTACGAACGACAAGCTCCTAGGGACACGGCGCGGGCGAGACGGGGTTGTTGGAGATCTCGATGCTTACGATCTGGGCCGTAGGATCGTTGGGCGTATATTGCCCGAAATAGGTGTTGTCGAAGGGTTCGGTCATACAGAGCTTCGGCGAGATGAACTGCGGGTCGATCGGGCCGCCCGCTCCCAGCGAATCGAGAAAGAGCCACTGACCTTGGCTGGCCTGCGAGACGAACGCGTTGAACGTCCAGATATTGTTCGGACTGGCGCTCGGCGAAGGCGTAGGGGATGCAACCCCTTTAAAGATGGCTTTTTGAGCGACCATCGAGAACTCGGTGCCCTGACCGTTGCTGTTTGGATTATAGTTGAGCTGGCCGGGCGTGGTTCCTAGCTTCAGCCACGACGGAGGAATGTGAGGATTTTGATTTCGAACGAACTGCACGGCCTCCGCATACGAGGTTCCGGCAGTGCCCAATGCAACCAGGGCGAACGAATAGCCCGCCCAGTTCGTTTGCACGGTGTCGGTCGACGGCGTTACTGCGGTTCCCGATGTATTGAAGACGACCATATATTGATAGTTCGAGAAGTTAAAGGGAGAATAGACATCAAAGTGTATGGCTATGTATCCCGGAGGCGCGCCGCCGGGTCCCAGACCCGGAGGATTCGGCGTAACCTGACGACCGCACGCCACAACGATGAACGCCGTTACTAGCACGACTACAAAACCGAAACTCAATCTGCGTATCATGGTCTCCTCGCTGTCGTTGCGCGATGCGGGCCTTGCTGCATGCGCGGCCGTCCTTTTGGCGGCGACGTTTCCGAAGCTGGGCGCAGCCTGGCTCGCCCCATTCGGAACCGCAATGCTTTTCTGGCTTTGGCAAGGCGCTTCCTGGAAGCGCGCCGCGCTACTCGGTTGGTTAGCCGGGTTGATTTTTTTTGCAATCGACTTTGCGTGGGTCGGCCACACGGTCGGACGCTATATCGGCGTATTCGGACCATTTCTCGCAATCGGCCCGGCTTTGATCGAGGCGCCCTTCATCGCATTAGCCGGCGGCCTCTGCGCAATTGCATACGCACGCATGCGTCCCGGCATCGCACCGCTCGGCGCCGCCGCAGCGTTTACGATCTGCGAGTGGCTGCGATCGATCGGCGTCCTGGCCGCACCTTTCGATCAGCTCGGCTACACGCAAGCCGACACGCCGCTGCGAGCGATCGCCGCCTACGCGGGAACCTACGGGATCACGTTCGTCCTCTGCGCGCTCGGCGCGTATGCCGCGGACGCGCTGCGTCGCAGGACGTGGCGACCGTTGGCTGCGGCCATCGCGTCGACGGCGGTTCTTACGCTGGGGGCGTGGGCATTCTGGCCGGCGCGTGCGCTCCCGCCTCCGACGATTCCGGTCGCTGCGGTGCAAGGCAACATCCCGCAGTCGTTCAAATGGAGCGCGCTCGCCCTGGCGGTTCGCCGCTATACGGAGATGACGCTCGCCTTGGATCGCGTGCATCCACGATTGATCGTTTGGCCGGAGACGGCGATCCCCACGGCAATCAACCTGGAACCCGGGTTGCTCTCGGAGTTTTCGGGTCTCGCGCGCCGTCTTGACAGCACGATCGTCGCCGGAGGCATCGATGCCGCCGGGCCTAGAATTTACAACGCGCTCTATATCTTCTCGCCGGACGGCAACTCCAATATTTACCGGAAGCGCCAGCTCGTGGCTTTTGCCGAGTGGTTTCCGGGCCGAGCGTTCCTCTCGTGGCTGCCTTACATTGGGGCGCTCAACGGAGGTCTTACTCGCGGGAAGGATGACGGCGTCTATTCCACCACGGCGCTCCCCATCGCGCCGCTCATCTGCTGGGAGTCAGCCTTCTCCGATCTCGCGTACGCTCAACTGCAGCGCAACGCTCAGATTCTGGTCGTGAGCACCGACGACGCCTGGTTCGGAACCACCTCCGGGCCTTACATGCACGCACAAATCGCTCAGCTCCGAGCCGTAGAGAGCGGAGCCTACGTCGTGCGGGCCGCGGCGACCGGCATCAGCGGCATCGTTGCCCCGGACGGAAAGTGGCAGACCCGCAGCCGCATCGAACGGCAAACCACGGTAGTTGGCCGGGTGGGCCGTCGAGTGCCGACGATCTTCGCCCGCATTGGCCCGACACGCATCGCGTTTGCGATGATTGCCTTGTACGCACTCCTCTTCTTGCTTCCGCGGGCGCGACCCGAGTTTGCGAGTTCGCGTGAGCCGTAGAAAAGCGTTGTGGAGACGACTGGCCATCGGCAGCGGCCTCCTTCTCTTTGTTTACGTCGTGGTCGAGATCGTGTTGGCGGGAAGAGGAGTTCCACCGCTTCCGCCCGCTCAAACGCCGATCGAGCTGCGCGGCGGCCACGTGCTCAACAATCACATTACGACGAAATCGTGGAGCTTCGATTACAACCGCGCGCGCCTCTCACCCGACGGCCTGAGCGGCAGCGTCGACGGCGTGCGCAACGGAATAGTCTTTCGAAAGGGAAAGCCTTATCTACGAATTTCGGCCAAGCATATCACGGTCAACATCTCGACGCTTGACTTCACCGCGGTCGGAAAGGTTCACATCGAACGGATCGACGACCCCGAGAAGCGCTCGTTCGACACCGACCTGGTGACGTGGACGAACGACGCCAAGGTTTTGCGCATGGCGCATCCGAGTTACGTACATTCTGGTGGTCAGACGCTCGTTATCACGAATATCACCGTCAACTTTGACGACGACAGCATCCGTCTGGGCAAAGTCAGCGGAGGAGTCGAACTCCACCGCTGACGTCGGGTCAGTCTTTGTCGCCGAGCTTTTTCTTTGCCTCGGCGATTAATCTCTTGACCTTTTGGCCGCCCTTATGTCCGATCTCTTCGTAAAAATCCGAGCCGTATTTTTCTTTGACGACCTTGCCGCCTTTTTGTCCGATCGTCTCGTAGAACTCTACGCCGTGACGGTCGCGCGTGGCTTTTCCGCCCTTGCGGCCGATGTCTTCGTAGAACGTCGAACCATAGCGATCGCGCACGGTGTCGCCGCCCTTTTTTCCGGCCTCGCGCACCGACATCTCGCGCTTTGGCGCGCGTTCGTTTTTTTCAGCCATTGCTCGTCGCTACCGCTGGTGAAGTCCTATGATGCTGTGGCCTTCCGTTTGGGGCGCTGACCGCCCTTCTGACCGATCACCTCGTAGAACGAGGGTCCGTACTTACTTTTGGTGGCTTCCCCACCCTTACGACCGATTTCTTCGTAGAATTCCGAGCCGTATTTCGCTTTAACGCGTTCGCCGCCGCGGCGGCCCGCCTCGCGGACGCTCATACCGCCCGACTGTCCCGAATCCTGTGCCATCTAGACTCATCCTCCTTGGTGTGGGTATTATTCTCCTTTCCCATACAAGCGCTCGGCAAACTCTGGATTTGCTGAGAATTCGCCGTTTGAAGGCAAATTTAAGCTAAACCCATCAGCGAAGTGCTTCGTAGACCGCACGAGTCCGCTCGCGCAGTTCCTCAAGGTCACCGTTGTTCTCTATCACGAAGTCGGCACGCCGGCGCGCCACGTCGGGATCGACCTGAGCGTCCACTCGCGCCCGTACTCGCCCCTCGTCGCTCCGGTCGCGCTCGACGACCCGAGCGATCCGAGCTTCGAGCGGTGCGACGACCACGATGGATTTGTCCACAAGGCGATCGTAGCCGGTCTCGAAGAGCAGCGGCACGATGTGGACGATCGGTTGGCCCGGTCCCGCACGCCGCTCGCGTTCCAGTGCGATGCGACGAATGTGCGGATGGAGCAGCGCGTTGAGCCGGTCGCGTGCATCGGCGTCGTTAAAGACGATGTCGGCGAGCGCGGCCCGGTCCAAGGCGCCGTTCCGCACGACTTGCGGCCAGACTCGGCCGACGGCTAAGAGTCCATCGCTTTGGGGAGCGACGACTTCGCGCGCAATGGCATCGGTATCGATGAGGAAGGCACCAAGCTCGCCGAGGATCGCGGCGACCGCGCTCTTCCCCGCTCCGATGCCGCCGGTCAAACCAACGCGCACGGCGCGGCGCTATTCCCCGGGAAGCGGCTCCGGAGGCGCCGGCGCAGCCGTTTCGATTTCGCCGATCTCTTCCTCGACCGCGTACTTTTCGATCTCCTCGAGCGGTACGTCGGCGACGTGCTGGATCGAGGCCGTGATCCGGCGCGTCGCATGATTGATCGACACGAGCGTCACTTCGACTTCCTGACCGGCAACGAACTGCGCCGACGCATCGAACTCGCCTTTGGGCACCATGGCAAGAATGCCGGGAATCACTTCGACCAACATGTAGTTGGGCGTAACTTTGACGATCGCAGCCGTTAGTTTGTTGGTTTCGTACAGACGATCGGCGTACTGATCCCACGGATCCGGCAGGGCGTGCTTGAGCGAAAGACTGACTTTTTTCGCTTCCGGATCGAACTTCATGATCTCGACTTGTACGACGTCGCCAATCTTCACGACTTCGGACGGGTGCTTGATTCGCGAGTACGAGAGCTCGCTGTTGTGAATCAATCCGTCGATGCCGCCAAGGTCGACGAATGCGCCGAAATCGGCGAGACGCACCACGACTCCCGAGCGGATTTGTCCGACCTCGAGAGTGTCGAGAAGCTCCTGCTTTTTCGCTTGCAGCTCTTCTTCCAACACGAGTCGTTGCGAAAGAACGACGCGATGACGTTTGTGATCGAGGTCGATGACTTTCAAGCGGAGGTGCTGACTCACCAGCTCGTCGAGGTTGCCGACGGGCTGCCGGCGGATCTGCGAAGCCGGCACGAATCCCCGCATCCCAAGGTCGACCAACACGCCGCCCTTGACGACTTGCGTGACCGTCGCTTCGATGACTTCGTCGCGATTGTGCGCCTCGATCACCTTCTCCCACGTTTTGAGTGCGCGCGCCCGGCGCTCGGAGAGAAAGAGCGTTCCGTCCATTTCGTCGATGCGATGAACCATCACCTCGATGGTATCGCCGACCTTAAGTAGTTTGGAATCGATGGCGAGCGATAACTCGCGGAAAGGAAGTACGCCTTCGGACTTTCCGCCGACGTCGACCAGCACTTCGTCTTTGTCTCTCTGGACGATCGTCCCGGTGAGAACTTGTCCTTCGTCGAGAACCTTGAGCGATTCTTCGTACAGTTGCTGTTCGAGCGCTAGCTGATCTTCTTGTTCGGGAATGGGAGCGACTTGCGTTGTTGAGATTTGAATAATCCTACCTTTATATTTTTTATATTTTTATCGTTGACATCTCCGGCACCACCACGTTCCGCGTTGCGCCACTACCGTGCGCACGATCCTGCTGGTTCGACACCGCGGGCACAGCCGGCCCTGCCTGCCGTAAACCGTGAGGTGGTTTTGAAAACCGCCCTCGAGGCCTTCGGCGTCCACGTAGTCGTCGACGCTCGTTCCGCGCTTGGTGATGGCGCGTCGCAATACGTTAACGATACTCTCGTGTAAGCGGCAGGCCGCCGCTCTTGTCAATGCCCCTGCCGGCCGGCTGGGACGAATCCGAGCCTCCCAGAGGGCTTCGCAAGCATAAATGTTGCCGATGCCTGCGATGCGCCGCTGATCGAGCAAGAACGCCTTGCTCGACTTCGTCCGCCCCGCCAGCATACCGATAAAGGCCTCTGGTGTAAAGCCGCTGGAGAGCGGTTCCACGCCGAGCTCCCGGTCCCACGCTTCCCCCGGCTCGACCAGACGCATTCGCCCAAACGTCCTCACGTCGGCGAAATGGAGCCGCTCGCCACCCTTAAAGCGCAACACCACGTGGGAGCGCGGGTATTCGGGGGCCTCGCGCGAGGTTACGACGAGCCGGCCCGTCATGCGCAGGCTGACGACGAGCGAGCGGCCGCAGTCGAGTTCGATGACCGCGTACTTTCCCCGACGGCGCGTTGCAACGATCCGGCTTCCCGATATTGCCCGCACGAACTCCACACCGCGCGGCGCGACCACCATGCGAGCAAGTCGTACGTCGGCCGATGCGATCGTCATACCGACGACGCTGCGGCGCAGGCCGCGCACGATCGTCTCGACTTCGGGCAATTCAGGCATCGTTCGTCCTTCGACCCTTCGACAAGCTCAGGGCAGGCTGAGCTCAGGAAAACAAGGTTTAGGGTTGAGCCGGGGGAGCGCCGCTCAGGTCGAGTTTCACGCCCTCAACGATTCCATCGGCCGACGCTTCTCCCGCCGGCAGCTCGATCACGTATTTCGCCGGCGCCCCTTCCCGAGGAATCTGCTCGTCCGGAAGCGTTGGTGCGACGACCGGTACGTTGGCGAAGACCTGTCGCACCGCGCCGTCGCCCGCGACGAAGATCATGTCCAGCGGCACCAGCGTGTCTTTCATCCAAAAATCGACGCGTTCGTCGCGCTCGAAAACGAACAGCATCCCCGTGTGGGGCGGAAGCACGGCGCGATTCATCAGGCCCTGCTCTCGCGCGGGTTCGGTACGGGCGGTTTCCAGCGTCAGATCCGCCTTGGGAGCGTGCACGACGATCGTTGCGAGCGCGGCTGCGAGCACGATAGCGTTAAACATGCTCGAGGCTTTCTTCGTTCATCGGCTCGACGTCGTACCAGTTTCGCCCGGCTTTGAGCGTCACTTCCAGCGGGACCGACAATTCGATGGCACTCTCCATGTGCGAACGAACGAGATCCGCGGTCTCGCTCAGCTGCGTCGCGCGCACCTCGAAGATGAGCTCGTCGTGAATCTGCAGCAGCATCGTGGCGTCGAGTTTGGAATCTCGCAGAACGCGATCGATTCGCACCATTGCCAGCTTCATGAGATCCGCCGCGCTGCCCTGTAGCGGCGCATTGGTCGCTTCGCGTTCCGCCGCGGCACGCAGCATGTAATTGCCGGACGTTAATCCCGGCATGTAACGCCGGCGCCCGAGGATGGTCGAGACGTAGCCGTTGCGCCGGCCTTCCTCGATCGTGCGATCGATATAAACGCGCACGTCCGGAAAACGCGCGAAGTACGCCGTCGTAATCTCTTTTGCTTCGGCACGACCGATCTCGAGGCGCTGCGCCAGCCCAAAATCCGACATTCCGTAGAAGAGCCCGAAATTGACGCTCTTTGCCATCCTACGTTGATTGGGGTCGACCGGCACGCCGGGTAAGATGCCGAAGATTTGACGCGCGGTGAAGTCGTGAATGTCCTGCGACTGTGCAAAGGCCCGCCGCAGCCCTTCATCGCCCGAAAGATGCGCCATCACGCGAAGCTCGATCTGGCTGTAGTCCGCAGCGAGCAAAACGTAAGCGTCGCTCTTTGCGGTGAAGGCCCGGCGAATCCGGCGGCCAAGCTCGCCGCGAACCGGAATGTTTTGCAGATTGGGGTTGGTGGACGAGAGCCGGCCCGTCGCCGTCGCGGTTTGGTTGAACTCGGTGCGCAAGCGGCCGTCCTTTTCATCGACGAGCTGCGGAATCACGTCGACGTACGTGTTCTTGAGTTTGGTCACCTCGCGCCATTCCAGGACCAACGCGCAGATGGGATAATCCCGCGCCAAGCCCTGCAGCACCTCGACGCCGGTCGCAAATCCCGTTTTCGTCTTCTTTCCTCCGGGAATGTTGAGTTTTCCAAAGAGGACCTTGCCGAGCTGCTGCGGCGACCCGATGTTGAACTCTTCGCCTGCGAAATCGTATATGTGCTTGCGTAGCTGCTCGGCTGCCGTGTCGACGCGGTCACCGACGACGCGCAGTTCGTCGGAATCGATGGCTATGCCGGCCTCCTCCATGCTTGCCAGAACCGGTGCCAGCGGCAACTCCAACTCATCGTAAAGCTGCAACTGGCCGCGGCGCTCGAGCTCAGTTCGCGCTTTGGCGATGAGCCGGAACGCCGCATCGGCCGCCGCCGCCGCGTCCCCGGGCAATCCGAGACCCAAGAACTGCGATGCCGCATCCTCAACGTCGGCAAAGCCGCGCGTGGGGTCGAGCAAATGGGCGGCGATCATCGCATCGTCGAAAAACCGGGCGTCGTCGATCCCTGCGGAATGAAAAACGTGGACCAACTTCTTCACGTCGTAGCCGCCGGCGCGAGTAGAGCCGTCCAAGAGTCCCCGCACCGCATCTCGCACGTTTTCGTGGGAGAGGGCGCTCACAGAAAAGGAAACGCCGTAGCCTTCGCGGGCGCTCACTCCAATCGCGTCGCCGACCAGCGCAAAGACGACGCGTGCGGCGCCGCGTAACGCGAGAAGCTCCTGGGCCAAGCTTTCGAACTCCGGCGGATCGACCGACGGCACGTAGCTTCGGTAGTCGCCGCTTACTTTTGCCGTGATCTCGAGCAGCGGCAGATCCGACGATGGCTGGAGTCTTGCCAGCAGCGTCTTGAACTCGAGCTCGCTGTAGAGGCGATAGAGCTCCGCGTCGGACGGCACGGTGTAGCGGCTACCCTCCCAATCGACCGTCAACGGCAAGTCGCTCCGCACGACGGAAACGGCTCGGCAGAGGCAGGCCTGCTGCCCGTACTCTTCGATCAAGCGTTCCAGCTTCGGATTGCCCGCAAGAGCCGGATTCGATACGAGCGCGTCGAGAGATCCGGCCGCCTGCAGAAGTTTGCTTGCGGTTTTTTCGCCGACGCCGGGAATTCCGGGAAGGTTATCCGATGGGTCGCCTTTGAGGCCGCGGTAATCGGGCAGTTGCGCGGGTTCGAGCCCGAAACGTTCCCGAACGGCGAGCGGATCGTAGCGCCCCAGCTCCGTTATGCCGCGCCTGGTCACGAGGACGGTGACGCGATCGTCGACGATCTGCAATAAATCGAGATCGCCGGTGACCACGATCGTTTGCTCGCCGGCCTCTTGTGCTTGGCGCGCGAGCGTCGCGATGACATCGTCCGCTTCCTGACCTTCCATTTCAACGACGGGGATGCGATAGGTCGCCAGAACTTGGCGAACGAGTGCGAACTGTCCGCGCAGTTCGTCGGGCATTGCGCGCCGCTGCGCTTTATACTCCGCATACAACGCGACGCGCTCGGCCGGCATACCTTTATCGAAGGCCGCTACCACGTGGGTCGGCTTCTCGTCCGCGATCAGTTTGTTGAGCATCATCGTGAAGCCGTAGACGGCATTGATCGGAGTTCCGGTGCTCGTGGTTAATCCGGGGAGCGCAAAATATGCGCGGTAGACCAGGCCGTACGTGTCGAGCAGCATCAGTGCCACGGCGTCAACGAACCTCGACGATCGACGAGCCGGCGGTCACGCTTCCGTCATCGGAGATATCGAGCACCGAGAGCAGATAACGCCCGCCGCGCGACGGCAACTCCACCGCGATTCCGTCCGCGCCGCCGCGCGCGACCTTCCAAGACACGGTCTCGGTCTGGGCTTGCGGCAGCGATTCGTCCGGAGGCGGTTGCGTCCGCCGAACGAAGCCGAGTATCTGCGCATGATTGCCGGTCGAGTCGACCGAGGGATGCCACGTGACGGCTTCTGGTGCGCTGCTTTGTGTCGTCGAGGTGCCGAGTGCCAAAAGTGCCGGGGCCGAGGAGAAGAGCGCACTCCCCGACGGCGTCCCGCGGCTGATTCGGACGACAAACGTGCCGCGGCCTTCGCTACCTTCGTCGAACGCCACCCTCGCGTCTTCTCCGGGCGCAAAATGTTCGCTTCGTACCGATAAACTCGACAGATGCGGACGTCCCGCAGCGGTAAGTGCCAAAGGAACGGTGCTCCACGCGATCGCGCCGTCGCAGACGAACGCGGCGCCGACGCGGAGCTCTCCCGCCGCGTTGGCGGCGTGCAACTTCGCGACCGCATGTCCGCCGTTCGTCCCTGCAATGCTGAACTGCAATCCCAGGGCACTTTCGAAGGTGATGAGCGCGTCGCCCTGCGATCCGGGCGCATCCGCGTTGACGGCGACCTCTTCTCCGGCACGGTACGAACTCGCGCCGACGGCGATGCGCACGTTGGGACTGCGGCCGTCGGTCGCCGGCGTCGAGGCTTGTGGATCGATCTGCACCGCGACGGCATCCGTGGCGCGACCGCCGCGGTCGGTGGAGGCGAAAATCAAGTTCGTTCCCAGCTCCGCAGACGTGAAGCTGCCACGCGCGTGACCGTCGCCGTCGAGCGTTATTTGCTGCGCTTGAGTCGATCTTCCGTGCATGAGCGAAACGGTAACGCTTGCATTTGCCAGCGGCTTGCCATCGAGCGCCTCGGCATAAACGTCGAAGTTAAGCGGCGTGCCCAAACTCTGCTCGGTTCGGTCCACGTTCAAACGAATCGCTGCCTGCGCCGTAGGCACGGTTACGCGCGTGTCGGCGGTGGCTCCGTCCGATTCGACGTGCACGCCATACGTCGAGCCAAGGTCGTCGAGTGGTCGCGGGACGTACACCGTCGCGTTGCCGCTGCCGTCGACCGAAACCGTTTCGTCCAGCCATTGCGTCGTCGCCCACGGCGTACCGTCGGGCGTATTATAGCCGAGATAGACGTGGGGCGAGCGCACGACGGTTATCCGCACGGGAACGCCACCACGCGATGCGTGCACGAGCAGGGGTACGTCCTCGTGAAAATCGCACGTGCTACCGCAAACGGCACTCACGTCGAGCGAAAGGTCGCCGGCATTCGCATCGACGTGCACCGTAGCGCCGCCGACTCCGGCGCCCACTTGCGCCAGCACCGCGTAATCGCCGGCGGCGGCGCCGGCCGGAATCGTAAGCGCCGTAAAAAACGCTCCAGCATCGTCGATCGGGACGCGCCGCGCGGCGATCGTTTTCGCGCCGTCACGCACCGAAACGAGCGCGCTCCCGCTACCGGCCCGCAGAACGCCGTTCGAGCGCGTCCGGGCAAAACCGGCGACGCGGACGACTTCTCCGGCGTGAACGACCGCCGAATCGGTTCGTACGCCGACGATCGTCGCTGGAAACGGTGCCTGCGGCAAAAGGCTCAAGAATGCGTAGCTCTCTCCCCACTGCGCCAGTGCGAAGACGGGGCGAGACGAGCGATTCCACCGCAGAACACCTTGGCCGTCCGTCAACGCGGTAACGAAGTTGTTATTGACGACCAGTTGCACGCGCATTCGCGCTAGGGGCATACCCGTTCCGAGATCCATGCCGTAAAAAAGAAAGCCGCCCGGCGTTTCTTTGGAGATGAGGCCGACTCGCGAACGATTGATCCAAACCTGTTCGCCGACGTCGCCTCGGCGGGCTTCGATCACGAAGAAACCCTCACGCGTTCCAAGCGGCACGTCCACCTGGTTCGACGCAAACTGATAGCCGCCCGGCGGCGTGAAGCCGAACGAGAGTATCGGGCGACGCCGAGTCGTGTCGATTGCGCGCGGACTGAAATTCGAACCTGCCGTCAATACGTCCGCGGGATTAACTGCGTAGACCGAAAAGGCGACGACGGCGCTTGAATAGGTGTCCAGCCGAACCGTGGCCGTCTTCCACGGGTCGCTCGAGTCGCCGGCAAAAAGTTGAAAGTACGAATCGAGACGATGCAAATCGACGATCGGCCGCTCGGCTTGCGCGGCGGACAGGTTGAGCGCGAAGGCAAGCAGAGCAACGGCTACCAGACGAGCGGCCATCATTCGTCTGCGCTGCTTCGGCAGGTTGAAGCGCGAAGCCCGCGTAAACCCGAGCATCGTGGACGAACAGGCGGCGGGAGAGAGACCCACCTCGACGCGGTGCCGTTTCTGCGGCTTTGAAGAGGGCGCGGACGAAGCGAGAACCGTGCGCGAAAAACCGCACCTTCAAGTGGTGGTCGCCTGCGGTTCCTGCGGGCATCCCTTCGCGGTGCTCTCACGCAACTAGTGCGCCAATCCTTCATGATGAAATCGCTAAGCTGGAGTTCTTTAGCGCTTGCGGCTATCGTCGGCGCCGCCGCCGTCCCGTGCGCTGCAGCAACCGCACCAGCGGCTCCTCATTACACGCTTCCCACGGTTCCCTTGCACACGGAAGCCGTCGTCGAGGTCAACAAAAAAGGGCAGGTCGTACGAATCAAGTCGACCAAGACTTGCAAGGTCACATCGTTCAACATTCAAACGTTCGGCAACGCCTTACAGATGTGGATTCGGCGGCCCAACGGCACCGCCCAGGTCGGTCTCTACCGCGTTTCGTACGACTACGATCCCAAGACCCACGGAGTCACGCGAAGCATCGCGCTGGTTTCGGCCGGCGGTAATTGGGGCGACGAAGACGGCGCTGCTAACGTCATGATCGAGAACGCCAGAAAACAAGCGGCGCAAGACCGGCAACGAGAGGAAGAGCAGAACGCGAAACTGCCTTCTCTGAATCAGATACGCGGCGCTACGCCGAGCCCCAAGCCGAGCCCGCCCAGCCCGCAGATCACGCTGCCACCGGCTTGAAGTTTCTGACGTACCGGTCGGGTGACGGCCGGTTTCGTCCGGGCGTTCTCGAGGGCGGCCTGATTCGCACGATCGCCACACCGACGCTTCGCGATTACCTGGAGCTCGCACCACACGAGCGCGTCGCGTGGCACACCGCCGATGAGCTCGTCGAGCTGCAAAGCGTCACGCTCGATGCGCCGGTTCGCCCCTCGCGCAACGTTTTTTGCGTGGGACGCAACTATCTGGAGCACGCGAAAGAAGGCGCGCGAGCCGCCGGGCGCGAGTTGAAAATCCCCAGCGTTCCGACTTTTTTCACCAAAGCTCCCACGGCGATCGCCGCTCCCGCAGACGATTTGCGCCTCGAAGCCCGCGTATCGCAAGAATACGATTTTGAAGCCGAGCTGGCCGTCGTCATCGGAGCCGAGTGTAAAGACGTTCCGGAGGACGAGGCGCTCCACGTCGTATTCGGGTACACCGCGCTCAACGACGTCACCGCCCGCGACCTGCAGCGCGAACACGGCCAGTGGTTCAAGGGCAAGAGTCTGGATTCGACCTGTCCGATCGGGCCCTGGATCGTCACTCCCGACGAAGTGGGCGATCCTCAAGCGCTCGCGATAACCTTTCACCGCAATGGCGTGGAAAAGCAGAGCAGCAACACGGGCAAGATGATTTTTCCGGTCGCTCGCGTCATCGCCGAGCTTTCGAAAGGAATGACGCTGCTTCCAGGTGACGTCATCGCGACGGGCACCCCCGAAGGAGTCGGCTTCGCGCGGGTTCCGCCCGAGTTTCTCGCCGACGGCGACGTCCTCGACGTCTGGATCGAGAAGATCGGACATCTCTTCAATACGGTGACCATCGCATAATCGCCCCGGCGTGCGAAGGGCGCCGTCGCGTCGGGGCCGTATGAGAGGACCCGACCAATGATTATTGCCGTTCCTCGCGAGGCTGCGGTGAAGGAGCGTAGGGTGGCGCTCGTGCCCGAAACCGTCTCGCGATTCGCTAAATCGGGTGTGGGCGTGAGCGTGCAGCGCGGAGCCGGCGACGCCGCCGCATTTCCGGACGAACTCTACGTCGCGGCCGGAGCCAGCCTAGCAGAGGATGAGCGGTCTCTGGCCGCATCCGCGGACGTCCTGGCTACCGTCGGCCGCCCGAGCGACGGCGCACTCGCGAGCCTGCGCGAAGGCAGCGTCGTCGTGGGCTTTCTCAATCCCCTCGGCGACGCGGCGTTGACGCAGCGCCTCGCGGCCGCGAAACTTACCGCCGTGGCGATGGAGATGATTCCGCGTATCACACGCGCGCAGTCGATGGATGCGCTCTCCTCCCAAAGCAATATCGCCGGTTATAAGGCCGTGCTGCTTGCCGCCACGACGCTGCCGAAGTTCTTTCCGATGCTCACGACGGCCGCCGGAACGATTCGACCGGCAACGGTGCTGGTGCTGGGCGCCGGCGTCGCCGGACTTCAAGCAATCGCTACCGCGCGCCGTCTTGGCGCGGTCGTAAGCGGCTACGACGTGCGCGCCGTCGTCAAGGAACAAGTCATGTCGCTCGGCGCGCACTTTCTCGAGTTCGATCTCGGAGTGGACGCGCAGACTACCGGCGGCTACGCTAAGGAGCTCTCCGCGGAAGAACAGGAGCGCCAGCGCCAGTGGATGACCGAGCAGATCGGCGCCAACGACGTCGTCATCACGACGGCGCTCGTGCCGGGCCGCAAAGCGCCGGTTCTCATCACGTCGGCGGCCGTCGCCGCGATGAAACCCGGGAGCGTCATCGTCGATATCGCCGCCGAGGCCGGCGGCAACTGCGAGCTGACCGTCGCCGATCAAATCGTCACGACGCCCAACGGCGTCACGATCGTCGGCACGACGAACTTGCCGAGCACGATGCCGGCGGATGCCAGCCGGCTCTACTCGCGCAACGTCTATGCCCTTCTCTCGCCGTGGATCAAAGACGGTGCCTTGGAGATCGACATGAACGATGACGTTGCCAAAGGCGCGGTCATCGCGCGCGACGGTCGCGTCTTGCTTGGAGGAGGTCAATCCTGAACGAACTCGCCAGTCTCGTGGGCCCTCTTACCGTGCTACTGCTCGCGGTCTTCGTGGGGTTCGAGGTGATCTCAAAGGTGCCGACGACGCTGCATACACCCCTCATGTCGGCCACCAACGCGATCCACGGAATCGTACTCGCAGGAGCGATCGTGATTGTCGCAGCGCTGGCCGGCGTAACGCACGGCCCGCTGCTCACGACGCTGGCGGTTGCGGCGGTAACGCTCGGAGCAATCAACGTCTTCGGCGGCTTCGCGGTAACCGAACGAATGCTGCAAATGTTCCGGCGCAAGAGTGACGGTAAATGAACGTTGCCGTCGACTACGCCGATCTGGTTGCCATCGCGCTCTTCATCTATGGTCTCCACGAACTAAATTCACCGGCAACGGCGCGGCGTGGCAATCGGCTGGCGATGGCGGGGATGGCCATCGCGCTCGTCGGCATCATTATTCAAACCGGAGGCGCCGGCTGGCCCTCGGTAGCCCTCGGCATTGCGATCGGCGGATTGGTTGGAATTTATGCCGCGCTCAAAGTGAAGATGACCGCGATGCCGCAGATGGTCGCGCTCTACAACGGCGCAGGCGGCGGCGCCGCGGCACTGATTTCGACGGTCAAATACTTCACCGGGGCTCCGGTTGCAAACTTAGATGCGATCGTCGCCGTGTCGCTGGTGCTCTCCGCGATCATCGGCGCCGTCAGCTTCGCCGGCTCGATTATCGCGTTTCTTAAGCTGCAGGAAGTCATGACGGGCCGTCCCGTCACCTATCCAGGGCAGCAGATAGTCAACGGCATCGTCCTGATCGCCATCCTATGCCTGGGCGTGTGGTTCGTGGCGACGCTTGGAACGCTGCCCGACTGGGCCTATCCGGTGCTTTTGCTCGCGGCCCTGCTGCTCGGCGTGCTCTTCACCCTGCCGATCGGCGGCGCCGATATGCCGGTGGTCATCTCGCTGCTCAACTCTTTCACCGGCGTGGCCGTCGCAATTACAGGTTTCGAAATCAATTCCACGCTGCTGATCATTTGCGGCGCGCTCGTCGGCGCCAGCGGCACGATCTTGACGGTCGCGATGAGCCGCGCGATGAACCGGCCGCTGACCAACGTGCTCTTCGGCGCATTCGGCTCGGCCGGCGGAACCGAGCCCGCCGCCGGTAGCGGCGGCCCGCAGCAGATCCGAGCGACGAGCGCCGACGATGTCGCGGTCATGCTCGCCTACGCTTCCAAAGTAATCTTCGTGCCGGGATACGGGATGGCGGTCGCGCAAGCGCAGCACAGTGTTAAAGCGCTCGCCGACCAGCTCGAAAAACGCGGCGTCAAAGTTCTGTATGCGATTCACCCCGTAGCCGGACGCATGCCGGGACATATGAACGTCCTGCTGGCAGAGGCCAACGTGCCGTACAATCAGCTGCTTGATATGGAGGACGTCAACTCCGAGTTTCCCACCGCCGACGTCGCACTGGTCATCGGAGCCAACGACGTAACCAATCCGGCCGCGCGATCCGTCGCAAGCTCGCCAATCTACGGCATGCCGATCCTCGACGTCGACAAGGCCAGCAACGTCGTCGTGCTCAAGCGTTCGATGCGTTCGGGCTTCGCCGGGATCGAGAACCCGCTCTACGAGCTTCCCAACACCTCGATGCTCTTCGGCGACGCCAAGGCCTCGGTCGACGCGCTGACCGCCGCCGTCAAGGCGCTATAAACTCACGCCCCAATCAAGAAACATCAAAAACCAACGCAAGAAATCTCTCCGCTGTTTCTATAATTTTTTATACCGCAAGGATGTCAGCGAAAGACTCGCAGGGTAATTGCAGAAGATAAGGTAAGCCCGGGTGAGGCAATGCCTACGCCACGCCATCGGAGTACCACTGCAATTCCGCTGAGGCATGAGGACGCTCGTTTAACTTTATTCAACGGTAACGGGAGTCGCATTTGCGGGCTGATCGCAACTGGGCTTCTGTTGACCGGCTCGGTAAGTGCGGCTGCCGGCCAGGACGCGGTCGCCGGTTGGACGACCGATTTGCACGTCGTGCGCTGGGCGCTCCATCGCATTCATCCTCACGCATTCCACGCAACCTCTTCCGTTGAATTTGATTTGCGGCTGAGCGCCCTTCGTCGAGACCTGCCGAAGCTTTCGCGTAGCGAAACGCTCGTTCGGCTGGCGCAAGTCATCGCGACGATACGAGAGTGTCATACCGGGTTTGCTCTAAGCACAACGCCACCCGTAGATTTTCACGCGCTGCCTATAAAGGTTTATCTCTACGCCGACGGTCCTTTTATCCAGGCAGCGGGCCCCGCCTACCGCGACCTCGTCGGCGCTCGCCTGATAAGAATCGGCGAAGAACCGTCCAGCCGGGCAGTACCGCAGTTGTTAAGCACCGTAATGGCCTCGAACCTTTGGAGCAGCGCCGGAGGTCTGTCCTACCGCTTTCGCGGAGAGGTGCTGCAGGCGCTAGGGATTTCACCCGAGTCACGGATCGTTCGCATCGGCGTCCAACGCGATGACGCCACCATCTCGCGGTGGCTTCCGGTCGTGCCGCGAGCACTGGATCTGGGCGATGGTATTGGAGCTCCGCCCGGTACGAACTGGATCGACGCACGGGCCAGCGCATTCGTTCCGCTCTATTTGCAGCACCCAGCGCAGCGGTTCCTTTTAGTAGCGCGGCCGCCATACATCTACGCTCGCATCAATAACATCCTAAACTCTCCCACCGAAACGCTGGCTGGTTTCTGGCAGCGCCTGGCCGCCGAGTATGACAAGAAACCGCGCCCATTGATACTCGATCTCAGGCAGAACGGCGGCGGCGATAATACACTGCTCTCGCCGATATTATTGGGAATCGATCGCCGACCCCGATTCAAGCGCGCTCACAACCTCTACGTAATAATTGGTCGGGCAACTCAGTCGGCCGCGGAGAATCTCGTCGCTCGGCTGCAGCGGGTTGCCGATGTCACGACCGTGGGAGAGCCCTCGGGAGAAACGCCAAGCCAGTATGGTGACCCGATCGCCGTGCGGCTGCCGTACAGCAAAATCATGTTTCACGTCGCCACGCGCTACTACCACGAGGGTGGTGCGCCGCCAAATCTTACCGTTCCGACGCTTTCCGCTGCGTTAACTTCGCGCGAATATCGTGACGGCGTCGATCCCGCGCTGCGCGCCGTCGAGCGCGACATCGCTCGTCATCGAAAGGATTTCTCTTAACATTCGTTATAATCATCGGCAGCCAGCATCTACACCGAGCGGAGAAAAAGCGTGGCGACTCGCCTGTCCGAGGAGAGCCCAAACGCCCGCAGGGTCTTCTACTTCGGGCCTTTTGCTCTCGACTTGTCTCACCGTCGCCTGTTCCGTCAGGGTGTCCCGGTTCACGTTACGGGAAAGGCGCTCGACCTGCTCTGCGCTCTCGTGAGCAACGCGGGAGTAACGCTGAGCGTCGACGAGATCATGTCGACGGTGTGGGACGATAAGAAAGACCTAACCGACGCCACCCTGCGGCAGCATGTGTTGATGCTGCGGCACGCCCTGGAAGAGAACGGAGCCGAACGATACATCGCTACCGATTACGGGCGCGGCTATCGCTTCACCGCCGACGTCACGGAACGCCCGTCACCGTTCATGAACAGCGTTGTGAACGAGTACTGCGCCGCCGGGGCAGAATTTCGCAACTCCGCGAGCCCGGCCGCCTTAGTCGCGTCGCTCAATCTGTACGATCGCGCGCTGGCCCTCGACCCAACCAGCGCTAAAGCGCTCGCCGGCGCGGCGTTGACTCGGGTACTCATGGCCGACTTTCAGTACGACCGCCCGAGGAATCAGCTCGAGTTGGCGAAGAGTCAGTCCGAGACCGCCCTAGCGGCCGATCCCAACTGCGTCGACGCGCTCATGGCGTCGTGCAAGGTACGGATCGACTATTGTTGGGATTTCGCCGGTGCTCTCGCAATTGCTCGGCGCGCGCTCGAACTCGACGCAACCGATCGCATCGCAGCGTTCATGTATGCCTGGATCCTCGCACTCTCGAGCCGCTTTAGCGAATCGCTGGCATTCGTCGAGTCCTTACCTTCTCACGTTTCAAACATGAACATTATTCAAGCCTGCCGTGGAATCACGACGTTGTTTTCCGGGGATTATGCCGCCGCCGCGGCGCAGCTCGAGGCTACGTGCAAACGATGGCCCGACTATTGGTTTGCCCAGACATTTCTAGGCCTCGCCTTGTTGCTGCTTGGGGAGTCCGATCGAGCCCTGGAACACTTTGATGGAGTCCGGCTTTCTGCATACGATCCGCTGGTCGATCGCCAGATGAACGCCCGCTATTTTGCCGAGGGGTACGCCCTCTACACGCGCTTTCGGATGGGCGATACGAAAACCGCGCAAGGCACGCTCGAGCGCTTGGCGCGCCTTGCCGAATCGCAGTTCGTGCCTGCCACGTGCTTCGCTCTCGCGGAGATCGGCCGCAAGAACGGTGAAGCCGCCCTGCGGTACATCGAAGTTTGCGGTGATAATCGAGAGTGCTGGTACACGCACCTTCGCGTAGACCCTCTGGTGAAGGAACTTCAGCTGGATCCAGCGCGGCTGTACGGCCGGCCCGAGTTAGCGTCATGACGTTGGCTCGGCTCATCGGGGTTTGCGTCGCGGCGTTCTTCCTAAGGTCGCCTGCTGCCGCGCAGCCGAGCGCGGCGATGTTTCGCAGCGACGCCGCGCATCTGGGCGTCTTCCAATCCGTCGCGCCGACGTTGCACTCCGTCCGCTGGCGCTTTCACGTAAACGGCGGCTTCATTTCCTCGCCTGCGGTGGCTGACGGGATGGTCTTCGTCGGCGGTAGCGATGGAAATATCTCTGCCGTTCGGAGCGACAACGGCAGCCTGGTCTGGCATTTTCACACGACGGGCCCGGTGACTTCGTCGCCTGCGGTGTGGAATGCGACGCTCTACGCCGCAAGCCTCGACGGCTTCGTCTACGCGCTCGACGCGCGCAGCGGCAAACTCAAGTGGCGATTCGAAACCGGAGGCGAACGCCGCTTTACCGCGCCCGGCATTCACGGAATCATTCCCAAGAACGAAATGATGCCGGACCCATTCGATCTGTTCATCTCCTCGCCCGCGATCGATAATGGAACGCTCTATATCGGCAGTGGCGACCACAACGTGTACGCGATCGACGCCACGACCGGAGCGCTGCGCTGGAAGTTCGCGACCGGCGACGTCGTGCACGCTTCGCCGGCTATCGCCGGAGGCGTCCTCTACATTGGGAGCTTCGATCGCTATTTCTACGCACTCGACGCTGCGACGGGCACGCTTCGATGGAAGTTTCTCACCGGCGACGATCGGGTCATCCATAATCAAATCGGAATCGTGAGCTCGGCGGCGGTTGCCGGCGGCATCGTTTACTTCGGCTGTCGCGATAGCCACCTCTATGCGCTCGACGCGCGAGATGGCGCCCTTCTCTGGAAGCACGACGAGCACGGCAGTTGGGTGATCGGGTCGCCGGCACTCTATGATGGCGCGGTGTACTTCACCACTTCCGACGAGCACATATTTTTTGCGCTCGACGCTAAGACCGGCGGCGAGCGCTTTCGCTCCAAGTACGGCACGTTCGCATACTCGTCGCCGTCGGTCGCTGGCGGGATCGTCTATTATGGCGTCTTCGACGGCCTGCTGTACGGGGTCGACGCGCGCACCGGAAAGACGCTCGCGACGTTTGAGACCGATGGAGCGCGCAAGAACCGCCGCGCGCATCTCGATGCGCACGGGGCTCTCGACTTGAACGGTTTCTATCCCAACGGAACGCTCAACGGCGTCATCATCGGGCTCGACCGCATCTTTGAGCTCGGCTCCATCGTCGGCGCGCCGGCGATTGCCGACGGGACGCTGTACGTCGGCAGCGGCGACGGAACCCTCTACGCAATCCGGTAATGGCGACGATTACGGTCCGACGATGCGGCAGATCTCTTTGAATCGCGGCCTCCCGGCGATCGAAGCGAACCACGGGAGGCTCTTGAGGAACGGCAACGTCGGCTCGCGTGCCGCAAGCGCGCGCTCGAGGTGAGCCAGCGTCTCGTCATCTCGACCGAGCGCGGCCGCCACGATTGCGAGATTCCACGACACGACGTAGTCGGTGACCGCCATCGCTTGAAGCTGGGCGTAGATCTGCTCGGCGCGACCGCGCTCTCCCGAGTCCGCATACGCTCGAGCCAGCAGCGGAAGGCGAAAGCTCGAATCTTCCGAGCGCTCCTGCGGCAGCAGCAACAGGTCGGTAAAAGCTTGCTCCGGTTGTCCGTCGAGAAGAAAAGCCAGCGCGCGATAACGCCTTGCGGCGTAGAAGCTTTCGTCGCTCTCGATCAGTTTCGATATGCTGGTGATCCCCTGCCGATACCGACCCGCACAAATTAAGGCCGTCCCAAGCAGCAGCTGACGCGATAGCGACGACGGCTCCATCATTAGGGCATGTTGCGCCTCGAGGAGTGCTCGCTCGTACTCGCCCGTGCAGATGTGATAATGGACTGCGCTATTCCGTACGACCGAGGAGTTCGGACTGATGGCCAACGCAATATCTAGTTCGGACTTCGCGCCTTTCCAGTTCCAGTCGGCGAGAACCAACAGGCCGGAGAGCACCGCGTGCGCCGGCCCGGACGACGGGTCGAGGGTCAGGGCCTGCTTTATTGCGTCCTTCGCTTTGGCAAAAGCGCTTGCGGCGGGAACGAGGCAGTACTCGGCAAGGAGCATGTGGGCCCTAGCAAGGCCGACGAGCGCCGGCACGTAGTTTTCATTGCACTCGAGCGCCGACTTAAAGGCGCTCGCCGCCCCCGTCAGCGCCGGAGCAGAGCGTCGCTCGAGCAAATAGCTGCCATGACAGTAGTCCCGAAACGGCTCCAGGTCGCTGCTGCGTAACGTGTCGCTCGCCGCATCGCGCAAGTCGCCGCTGGGCGCCTCGAAGGTCACGGGAACGGTCAGGCGGTACCCCTGTCCGCTCACGGTCGTGACGAGCGCGCGGGCGTCTTCCCCCAAGATATTCCGCAGCATATAGATATGCTGAGCGATGTTTCCGTCCCCGACGGCCGCGTCGGGCCAAACTCGCGAAGCGATCGTCTCCCGTTGCACGACGCCGCCGTTCGCTTCCAGAAGTATGAGCAGCAACTGAAGAATCCGCTCGGGGATTGGTATCACTTGCGACTGCCTAAACAGCAGCCGCCGACCTGGATCCAAGCGAAACTCTCCGAAGAAATATCTCCCTGCCCCGCCTGTCGTCGCCCTCACATCAAGCATTTTTCAAAACCTGGCGCGAGCGTATCACGCCCTATCCGGGAAGTCTTAAACAAATATAAAACGCGACGCCGCGCCGCCTCAGGAGTACAGCAGCGTTCCCTCGATACTGCGCTGCAGACTTGTGAACGCGTACGGGTTCGTTCCGTAGGCGTAGGCGTTCGTGTTCACGAGAAACGCAAAGTTCACGCCGTTCGATAGCTGCTCTGCATAAGTATTTGCACCCGGCATCTCGCCCTCTCTGGCGGCGTACTGGCCGAGCGGCGGCGGGGTGCCAACGCCCCAAATGATGTAGTGATTCATCAATAAAAGCATCGAGTCGGCACTGGTAGCCAAGCCTCCGGCGCCTTGTGCGATTTCGTTGAGCAAGCTGTCGCCCGAGTACGGCCACGGATATCTGCGCTTCGACGCAACGTACAGCGCGGAACGGCCGAAGTACGGATTGTAGTACTTCGCCACCTCGTTGGGCAGGCGGCGGCCGACCGTGGGTGAGATCAGCACGTTGTTCTCGCCGAGTGTGGCGCCGAGCACCTTGGTCATGTATGCTTGATAGCTCATGCCCGATGCCTTCGCCACGATCATCCCCAGCACCGTATAGCAGAAGTTACAGTACGCGTACGTTGTGCCGGGCTTTTCCTGCAACGGTTCGTGGAGTTGATAGCGCACTTCCTGTGTCTGGTCGATGGCGTGATCCAGGCCAAGCGCGAGCGCGATCTGGCGCATCCGAAACGTCGGATCGAAGTGCGACACGCCGTCATCCCACCCCGACTCGTGCAGAATCATGTCTTCAATCGTTATGTTGTAGACACGTGGGTCGACGTGAGCTCCCGCGGGAAGCGGTTTCGTGATACCAAGATAGTGAAAGACCTTCCAGTTCGGCTCGATCTTGTGCGCCGAAATGAGATTGTACAGCGCTGCGCTCGTCCAGGCTTTCGAAAGACTTGCCAAACGGATAATCGTGGATCGCTCGGTCGTCGAGGTTGCGATCGCGGGATTGGTGTAGGCGTGTGAAAATGTGATCTTGCCCGCCTTGGCGACGGCCAGTTCCGCATTTGGCACGTCATTTTGCGCCATGAAGGCGGTGACGAAACCATCCAGCCGCGTATTCTTACCGATTCCGCGAATCTCGATTGCATTCGCTTGAACGGTCTCGTTACGGGACTCCCATGAAAGCGGCGTAAGCGCCGGCAGGTTCGAACCTTCGCGCTGGCTGCAGGCAACGGCGCTCGCCGCAAGTCCAACGACGAATGCAACACTACGGAACCCAAATCGTTTCACTATGCTCTCCCCGTGCACTGGATCGGTTTCGCGCGAAACTTAGCTTCGCCGCAAGAAGCACCTGCATGCGCACAACTCTTCTTTCAAACCTAAACAATTCTAAAATAATACTCGGGCCTTTCAGAGCAGTCACCGCGGCTTGCACGGCAGCAATAGATAACATCCTAGAACAGGATGCGGCCTCGCGGCGTCCAATTTGCTCGAATGCGTCGATCGATGAACGTCTTAGTGCTTGGCGGGACGCGCTTTGTTGGTCGTCACATCGTCGAGCGTCTGGCGCAGACTGGGCATCTTGTGACGCGCTTCCATCGAGGACGAACGGCAGCCGTTCTGCCGGACGGGGTGCAAGACTGTTTGGGGGATCGCGACGAGTCGCTGGACGCAGTCGCGCATCGCAGGTGGGACGCAATCGTCGATGTCAGCGCGTACCACGCAGCACAGCTGCAATCCTCACTGAAGCTGAGCTCCCGCTGGTACGTCCTCGTGTCGTCGTTGAGCGTGTATGCGGATCTGTCACGGCCCGGCGTGACGGAAGCCTCTCCGGTGATTACCCAATGGGCCGACGACGATGCGGCGGCAAAGTACGGCGGAGAGAAGGCGCAGTGCGAGGCGCTCGTGCGCGAAAAATACGGCGACCGATGTACGATCTTGCGGCTCGGCATCGTCGCCGGACCCTACGATTGGACCGGGCGGTTCAGTTATTGGTGCGATCGGGCGATGCGCGGCGAACCTTTCGTGGTGCCCGAGCCGGGCGATCAACCAATAGCATTCGTCGACGCTCGCGATGCCGCAATGTTTGCCGAGCGCGTGTTGGGCGAGTGCGTTGCGGGGACGTTCAACGTCGTCGGCCCGAAAAAGCATCTGACGATGAGCGGCTTGGTAGCAGCCTGTTGCGCCGCGGCCCGAGAGCGAGGCGTCGAATCGCCGGCACCGCTCTGGGTCGCGCCGGCTGCTCTGCTCGAACGCGGGGTCAAGGCCTGGACCGATATCCCCCTATGGCTGGACGACGAGAAGTACGCGGGGTTATTCTCGGCGGACAACGGCAAGGCGTTGGCCTCAGGCTACGCACCGCGGCCTGCCGAAGAAACGATTCGCGCCGTCAACGATTGGCTCGCGAGCTCCGCCGAGGCTCGGGCCACCGTCGCCGGTTTTGCCGCAGCGCCGCCCACTACGCACTAGCGATCGGAGGCTACCGCGGGCGCAGCGTTACCGGGACCATGAGATGCGCGTACGGCGTACTCGCTCACATCACGTACGGCTTGCTCGGGTCGGCGTCGGGACTCATCGGATAGCCCATGGTCTTAATGGTGGGGCCGAAGATCATGACGTTCGGCCCGGTCTTCATCAAGTGGTTCGTAGGCGTCGGACCGGCGGCAGCCGGTCGGTGTTGCTGCTTCCGGAATCCCCGTCCAGCATATACGCAAAGCCGACCACGTTGGGCGGCGCGCTATGCGTCGCTACCGCACGCATCCAGAGCAGGGCGTTTCTATCGGCACATACCGGCCCCTTGGCACTGAGCCCGCACGTGAAACCGTCGGTGCCCTGCGCAAGAGTGCGCTTCCCGTCCGTCGTCACGATCCTCGCACCTTGCACGACGGCGGACCGCGCGCCCGCCATTACCTTCGCGATATATGCCGAGTCGGATGTCACGCCATCCCTTAACGTGACCTGACGCTCCAAGTACGCTAACGCGGATTGCAATGCAGCGTCGCTGCGGGGATCGCCGACCGTAGCTCCCTTATTAGGCGCAACGAGCACGTCCGGCTCGAGGCCCGTTCCGTTCAAGTCGCGGTTGGCCGGCGTTAGGTAGCGTGCCGTCGTGATCTTGATCGCGGCACCATTGGGGAGCCGCGTGATGGTCTGCTCCACTCCCTTTCCGAATGTGCGCGTCCCGATTACAATCGCCGCGTGGTTATCCTGGAGGGCGCCAGCAAGAATCTCCGACGCCGATGCCGTGAATCCGTTGACGAGCACGGCCACGGGAATGGTGATCTGCGGTTCTTCGTCATTCGAGCTTTCAGTGATCGCGGCACCATCACGGTCCAACGTCGTCACGATCGGCGCGGAGCTGAAAAAGTGCGACGCGATTGAGATCGCTGCCGAGATGTAGCCCCCGCCGTCGTCGCGCAGGTCGACCACTAAGGCGCGGGCTCCCTCCCGCTTAAGACGGTGCAGTGCTTGCGTAAACTCGCCGGCCGTCGGCTCGGCAAAGATGCCGACTAAGATATAGCCGACCTTATTGGGCAGCAACTTGACGATGACGGTGGGAGGGCGGACGCCGCTTCGAGCCAGCGAAACCTCGCGCTCCCCACCGTCGTCGGCTTTGGTCGCCACTCGTACGTTCGTATCTGGCGGCCCGCGTAAAAGCTTCGAAACCTGCGACTGAACCATTCCGCGCGTCGACTTACCATCGACGGCGGTGATCAGATCGCCGCTCGAAATTCCGGCGTTGTCGGCGGGACCGCCCGGAATCACGTAAAACGAGCGTGCGAAGTGCGTGACCGGATCGATGTCGAGCAAGACGCCGATGCCGAATATCGCTTTGGGGTCGAGCGGTGCATCGAATGAGGCCCACTCTCGCGGAGTAAAGAACTCGGTCCAGCGGTCGCGGGTGCCGGCGGCCATTCCCGCAGCCGCGGCGTAAAATGTCGCTTGCGGGTCGAGCCGATACATCTTACTCGCTCGCGCTGCGTCGGCCGAGATAAGCGACGGCGTTACCCCGCCGGCATCATGTGCAGCAGCAATCCGAGGGGCACGGGCGCCGCGTTTACGAGCATAGTCCAAGATTGCCGCGTCGGCGCCTGCGCGAATCGCTCGCCCGCTGATTGGCCGGTAGAACGTCGTTTGTAGCAGTTGGTAGATCTCGCCGATCAGTTCGGAATCGCCTGAAGATCGCTGGGAACTCTGCGCTCCGCCGGCGACCGGCCACGCGAAAAGCACGGCCGCGACTGCAAGCAGCAGAACGAAAACGCGTAGGCCTGGTTTGCGCATCAGCGCATCCCGGTCCCAGGCGGAACGAAGGCGTCTGGAGCATTAAAGTACTTGCTCGGCCATGCCACGATCGTACGATCGGGATAGTCGTAAACGACGTTGAATCGCTTGAGCATCCCGGTCCCGATACTGCCGCCGTCACCGGTCGTCGCAAACACGCCGCGAGTCTGGCGCGACGCGCGCGTCACGACACCGGCCACGTGAAATCCAAAAACGTCGAGACTTGGCAGCATGAAGACATCCGCGTAGATTGGGCCGCCCAGTCCGTAGCCCGTAACGATGTTCTGCCGCGACGGATACCGGTCGTAAAACGAATACCGTTTGGCAAATGGAGTAAACAGCGTTAGCGATGACCGGTCGCCGGTATCCACCAGAACGGTCGTCGGTATTCCCGCAATTTTCATTGGGATCTCCGGGAGCGCCCCGGCGAAAGGCGTCCGGCTGGCATTCACCGGCACCGCGGGCATCGTCGCATCGAAGGATAGGGTCGCCGCATCGACGTTAACAAAGATCGCGTAGCGCTTCAGTATTTCATAACCGATGATGCCGTCCAAATACGGGAAATGGAACTTGGTGCGTATCTGGTTCAGATCGATCACGCCCGAGTCCATGTTCGAAAGGAATAGCGAGCCGATTTCGAGTGTTGCAAGCCTGGCGTCGCCGCTTTCGACCGCATTGTTGCCGCCGCCGGTAACCGTGCCCGCGTTCTTTACGCTCAACCCGAGCCGGCGAGCCGCCTGCGGGGTTATCGTCATCACGGGATCCCCCGTGTCGACGATCATGTGAAACGGTCCCCTCGCATCGATTTTGCATTCAATCATCATGCGGTTATCGAAGTACGTAAACGGGACCGTCGAGAGCGGCGCTATCAAGCCCGCACGACCCCGAAGGCGACGGCCATTTTACCCAACGAGAAATGCTCTGACGTCTTCACGCGGGCGCACGGCTTGCGCGAAGGCGCGAAGAGCGGCGGTGAGCCGGCGATCGCTTTCTGCTCGCTGGCCGGCGCCGACAGTCGCGGCGAACGCCACCTCGAGAACATCGGTTGCGTCGTCGAGGAAGTGCAGCATGTATTGAGCGAACGGACCCGAGCTCGCGACGGCGGCTGTGGCTTCATCGAACTCGCGTGTGAGCGGCGTAAATCCCAAAACGTACGCGCTCAAGTGGTTCAGAAAGGCGCGCGCCGCTCTACCTTGCGCTTGCGACTCTCCGCGCAGGTGTGGGATCGCGCTCTGCAGTCCAGCATAGAGCATCTCGGAAACACCCGCGTCGAAGGCTTCGAAAGGCACCATATCTCCTCGTCCTTTCTCGCGCACGAAAAGATCGCAGGCGATGGAACGGTCGCGAGTAACGAGCAGCGCAGCGAGTGCGCGCAGGTGCCAATCGCGCCGCTGCGTCGTGCCTGTTCCAAAGGTGGCGCCAACTGCCGCAGCGGCCCGCGCAGCGAGCCCACCGTACTTTAGCGTCAACGCGGCCTCGTAGGCGGCAGTTGACTGCTTCCGAGCGCGTTCGCCACGGCCGCGATGGGCGAGATGGCGCGCGCGCTCGATCTGAACGGCCACGCCATCCCACGTCGTGGTTGAAAGGTTTCCGGCGTCGTCGGGGCACGTCCAAGGTTTACCGAGCCGTAAACGAGCGCGCGCTACGATCGTCTGGCACCGATATGCGTCGCGGTGCCGGCCCCGAAGAATCATGTGGGCGCCGGTGGCCAGCCGCTCTGCCGCGATCGCGTCGCCCGATTGGAAAGCGATGTCCGCTTTCAGGACGCTGCTCGAAGCCAGCTGCCGAACCGCAAAACTACGCACGGCGTGGCGGTCGGCCTCTTCCAGAAGGGAGGCCGCGTCTTGCAGCCGGCCGCATCGAATCCGCGCCTCCGCCGCGGCCCGCAGCGCGCGCCCGAGCCACGCGGAGCGACCGTCTGCGACTCGTTCCAGGTTCGTCGCGACGCGCTGCATCTGCGGCGCGCTGCCGCGTTGGCGGGCCCGTAAAAATTCAAGCCACTCCAGTTCAAACCGCGCTTCGGGCTCGGTCGCCCGGTCGCGCGCGGCCCGGGTGAACAACGGCAAAAGCTCGCGCGCAGCCTCGTCCGGCTTCCCGTCGAGTTCCTTCGACTGGGCACGCAGGATCGCGACGAGCGGCGAGAAGTTGGATGATTCGGATTGTGCGCCGGTCGTCGCGACCTCGGCGCCCGCGTCAACGCATGCGCGCATCGAAATCAGGTTGGCTCTCGCCGCCGATTGCGGACTGCCGAGGCGGAAGATGTTCGCCGCGGTATCGGGCTCGATGTCGGAGACGATCTCCGCAATCGTTTCCAGCGGGTCGGGATCTCGCTGTCGATCCCCTGTCGCAGTTGCCGCTGGTGCTCCGACGAGCTTGCGAATATGAAGGGCCAGGATCGAGACGGCTTTAGCACGCCGGCGCTGAATGTGCCGCGTTGAAATCTGCAATCGTTGAGCGGCTTCGCGCCTCGTTCCGTCGCTGCCCTTATCGGGCGGCAACAGCAGATGCCGCAGCCGCTCCTCTTGCCAATCTTCTTGGAACGCTTTGTCGATGACGTGCCGCAACGCCGCTCCCGGGTTAGCGATCCCCGTTACCTCACACAACGCTTGAGCCAGCGGGAACGCCCCCAGGCGAAATGGATCGTACGCCCGCCGCAACAAGCGGCGAACTTCGGCTTCCATTCCGAGCTGTTGCGACTCGCTGCGACTGCCCGTATACCAGGACGAAGGTGCAACTATGACCACAGGCTGCAAGTATAGAGGCATTCGCGAACGCAGTCATCACATAATCATCAATCTCGACGTGCGCGCGATGACGTTGCTTTTGATATCCTTTGATAGGCGGCTTACCGCTGGCTTCGATTAAAAGTGACCACTAACGCGACACTTTGCTCAGCTTTATAGGAAGAGGAAAACGCCAACAAAATGGTTCCTTGATGCGCACACCGTTGCGCATAAACGCAAGTGCTTCGGTAGCACTGACGCTGCTTTAAAGGAGCCATTCGCATGAAACGAACTTCGTTACCGCGCTCACTGGTTGCGCTGACGACGTTGCTTCTGCTGATCGTCGGCCAGGAAACATGGGCACTGGCCGGCGTCACGGGTAACATCGACGGCACGATCACTGATTCCAACGGTGCACCGCTTGCCGGCGTGCAAGTGCAGGCGGTCGCGCCCTCGGGGAGTCGGGCCGCGACCACCGACGCGGGAGGTCATTTTACGATTCTCTCGCTCGCACCCGATACGTACACCGTCAGCATTAGTAAGGACGGGTATCAGTCTTACTCCGACGCCGGCGTCGTGGTCTTTGCCGACCAGACGCAGCAGATCGCCTATCGTATGACCAAGACACTGCGAACGATCGCGCACGTGACCTCGCAAGCCGGCTCGTCGCTCGTGAAATCCGGCGTCGGGTCCGATCTCTACAGCGTCAACTCCGCACAGGCCGCCGCAGCCGCAGCGCTCGGTGGCGGAGGTAATCTCAACAACGCATACTCCGCAATGGCCTCGGTCCCCGGCGTTCAGACGTCGCAAGGCGGCATGGGGTGGGATTTCAACGCCGCGTACGTTCGCGGTCAAAACTCCTACTACACCGGTTTCGAATACGACGGCATTCCGGTCAACCGCGCCTTCGATAACTACAACTCGTCGACCGAGTCGAGCCTCGGTCTCTCGGAACTGCAGGTCTACACGGGCGGCGGTCCGGCGTCGGTTGCGTCGGCCGGTACGGCCGGTTTCATCAACCAGGTCATCAAGACCGGTACCTTCCCGGGCTTCGCCACGGCCAACCTGGGTATCGCGACCCCGCAGTACTACCACCAAGCCTCGGTTGAAATCGGCGGCGCAACCCCCGACCGTAACTTCAGCTATTACGTCGCCCTCCTGGGATATAACCAGGACTATCGAGTTCTCGACAACCAAAACGGCGCCGGCTATATGACCCCGGGCGGCGTTTTCTCGGGCAACACGCTTGGCGCTTTCCTCGGCTACGGCGAGGGGAGCAACCAGATCTTAGGCACCAGTCCAACCTGCATTTTCGGTACCTGCCAGGGCGTAAAGCCAATCTGTCCTTTGGCCGGGGCCAAGTTCACGTTCCCCGAACAGGGCTGTTGGCAATACTACAACGGCCTCTCGGCCAATCCGTCGCAGATTGCGGACCGTGAAGACGTCATCAATCTGCACATGGGGATTCCAAAAGCGAACGGACTGCGTGACGACGTACAGGTTCTCTGGAGCGCATCCGCCCTCGATAACTACTTCTATCAAAGCCCGAACGACTACGGTCCGGGCAACAATCAGTTCATCTACTCGCTTTTTGGCACGACGGCGCAGACGCCGGCGTGCGGCGTGGGAGCGATCGCGCCGGGCCTAAACGTCAATCGCTGCGGAAACTCGCCGGGCTACGGCGGCCTCCCGCCCTGCTATCCGAACTGCTCTCAGATTGCAGCACTCGAGACGGCGTCACCGTTCTTTGGCGGCCCCTATCTTTGCAATCAGGCATCCGGAGCATTCATCGGCTGCGCTCCCAGTTATCTGGCGTACGCCGACAACGTCGCCTACAACGTGCCGTTCGGCACGCCGATCGCCAGAAGCGCCACGTCGATCAAGTCTCCGGGAGTCTACGCGGCTCCCAACACCCCCGCCCACGCGTTTGACGCACCGATCCCGGTCAACGATCAATCTCAAAACGTGAACCAAAACGACACGGGCGTCACGAAACTCCAATACACGTACGCGCTGAGCCAATCGGCGTATCTCCGAGCCTATGGCTATACGTTCTACTCCGATTGGCTCGAAAACTCGACTGCCTTCGGAGCTACACAGGAGTATATACCGTCGGCAATCGCAGCGCAGTATCAACTCGAAACGCACACGTCGGGCGGCGCGCTCGACTTTCAAGACCAACTGAACGACCAAAATCTCGTCAGTCTGGATGGAAACTACACGTCCGCCGGCGTCATTCGCTTCAACAACCTCTCCGCGTACTCGGGCTGTAACCCGGCCGGCGGATACGGGGTCAACGTCTGTTCCCCGATCGGCTATGCGAACTTGGGAGCCAGCAAGTGCTACGACGCCCATAGCGGCAAGACGGAAGCCTGCCTGTCGAGCAGCTACTACGACGTAGCGCTCAAGACGACCGTGAACCCCAGCGCCGTCTTTGGCAGCGGCTGCGACACGACGAGTAATCCAGCACCCTGCGGCTGGTTGAGTACCGCGGGGAGCGGTCCAACGGGCTTTGGTGGACCCGCGAGCGCTGCCTGGGACAGCCTGTGGACTGGAAACGCCACCGGCTCGTACAACGCAGTGAAACCGCGGTTTACCAACTTCTCGCTGAGCGACCAATTCCGTCCCAACGATCGCTTCTTGATCAACGCCGCGCTGCGTTACGACAACTTCACCTACGATCTACCCGATTCGGCCACGGCCGCAACCGATTTCTACGCGAATCAAACTGCCAATTACACGTGCGTGCTTGCATCGACCAATCAAGTACTGACGCAGCCGTTGCCGCCGGGGGCCCTACCGCCGGCAGCAGCCCAATATGTCGACGGGAGCTGCGATGCGGCCGCCGCGATTCTCAATAAGACTGGACCAAAGACGGGCTGGGTCCATCCCAATGGCACCACCCAGAACGGCGTGGTGGCGCCAAACTTCACCGCCAGCTCGCCGGCATCGTACTCACTCAACTACTGGGAGCCGCGATTTTCGGCAACCTACACGGCTTCACAAGACACGGTCATCCGTGCTTCGGCCGGTCGCTTCACGCAGCCGCCGATTTCAGCCTCGGTTCAGTACCTGAGCAGCACCGGAGACGAGCGCTCAGTCTGGGCAAGCACGATGAACCTCGGCTTCTACTCACCCTTCCACCCGATTCCCGGAATCTCGTCGGATCAGTACGACCTTTCGCTCGAACAGCACCTCCGCGGAACCGACATGAGTTTCAAACTGACGCCCTTTTATACGTGGGTCAACGGCTGGCAACAACAGACCTTCATCGGCGCGGGCTTCGTAACGCAGGTGCCCGTCGGCGTCAATCGTAACGAGGGTGTCGAGTTCCAGTTCAACAAGGGTGATTTCACCCGCAACGGTCTCTCCGGGCAGTTGGCCTTCACCTACACGAACTCGAAGGTGCAGTTCCAAAACGTGCCGCTCAGCACGGGCGGCGTCGTTCCAAACGCCGTGACCGTGCTCAACCAGGTGATCGCCGCCTACAATCAGCTGACCAAGGCCGGCGGCGGCAGTCCTTGCTACCAAGGCCTAAACGGCGTCCCCTGTAGCGCGAAAAACCTGAAAACTCAAGACACCATTCTGAACCCGTATTACAATCAGTCTCCTCAAGGGCTGCTCAACACCGGAGGCTGGTACAACCCATATACGACCGCCATCGCACCCAGCCTCAGCGGCGTGCTCGGCAGTTACATCTCGCCGTATGTCACTTCGCTCATACTCAACTATCGTCATGACAAGCTGACGATCACTCCCAGCTTCTCATTCCAAACCGGTGGATTCTACGGCACTCCGCTCGACGTCAACGGGCTCGATCCGCGTTCGTGCACGATGAACTCGGCGGCAACCGGCATCACGAAGGTCTCGCCGAAAACCAATCCCCTGCAGTGCAACTACCTCACCACGACCGCAGCCGGGTTCGGTCAGTTCGGCTTCCTGTACATCCCCAATCCCCAGACGGGCTCGTTCGCATTCGACAACATCGAACAACCCAGCTCCGTCATAGGTAATCTCCAGATTGCTTACGACGTAAGCCCGTCGATTCGGTTGTCGCTGTTGGGTGCGAATCTCTTCCACTCGTGCTTCGGAGGCACGGCCGAGCCGTGGACGGCCGCGAATCCTCCCAGCAATGTGGCCTGCGGATACTTGCCGGCGGGCGGCGCGCTCAACAGCACGCTTTATCCGTCGAACTTCTACAACGGCACCGGCATCGGTGACCGTGCAGCCAACAAGGCTTCGACGCCTTGGACACAGAGCTACCTGCCCTCCGGCCTCAACAACGGCGCGATCGGCGGGGCAGCTCCTCCAATCAACCTCTACTTCAACGCGCAGGTCAAAATCTAACAAAAGCTTGCGCGCTACGGAGCTGCAAAGGAGCGGGACCTTCGGGCCCGCTCCTTTGTATGTTCGGCCGTCACGTCACTTGAGAAAACTTGATATCCGTCGTGGCGACGAGGACACCAGGCAAAACCTCTTCGAAGTAACGACGATGCAGATGATGGAGCCGCCGGGGCCCAATGCTTCTGAGAGCAATGTCGCGTTGACTTATCGCTTCGGACGTTACCTGCTCGACGTCGCTCGCCGGCGTTTGCTCTCCGGGTCAGAGATCAAACCGTTACCGGAGAAGCTCTTTGGGATTCTCGTGCTTTTGCTCGAGGCGAACTGTCGCCTTGTCGAAAAACGGGTCTTCTTCGACCGGCTGTGGCCCGACGCTCCGGTGACCGATGCCAATTTAACGCAGCACGTGTTCATGCTTCGCGGGCTCCTGGGCGAAAACGCCGGCGACCACACCTACGTCGTTACGGTTCCGGGCAAAGGCTACCGATTCGCGGTTCCTATCGAAAGCAAACTAGGCCTAGCGATGAAAGGCTCCTGCGAACGCTGCGCGCGTCCGCTCGCAGCGTTCGATGAGGCGTACATCTGCTCGTACGAGTGCACGTTTTGCGCCACGTGCAGCCGCGCATCCCGCGGGGTCTGCCCCAACTGCGGCGGCGAACAGACGCCGCGCCCGAGGCGCGCTAGCAACCTCTAGGTAAGCAGCCGGAATCCGGAGCCGTTCGGGTGCATTACACCAATGCGATAACCGTCCGGGGCTTTCACCTGGAATGCGATCCATCGTCCGTCGGGCGACCACGCCGGGGTTTCGTTTAGCGAGTAGCCCGTTGCTCGGCTGATGTCGATAGCGGTACCGTCCGCAAGGTCGGCGACGACGATAGAACCGTGCGAAAAGTCTTTACTGTCGGCCTGAAACGCGAGCCGGGTACCATCCGGCGACCACGTCGGCCACTCGCCGGCGTCGGCGCGACGTGCGACGATGTGTCGATTCGAGCCATCGGCGCGCATCACGCAGATGTCCGACCGGCTAGCGCGGTCGTTCGGCGAAAAGTTGCAGCCGAACGCAATCTGCGCGCCGTCGGGCGACCACGCCCCCTCCGTATCCCATGTGCCGTTGCCGGGAATGTCCAACACCGTAACTGACGCAGTAGGGATATCAAACCGGGCGATTGCCCAGCTCTTGGTCAGAAATAGAATGGACGTCCCGTCGGGAGCGATGCTGTGAGCCCTTGCGCCGGCCGGGCCCAACGCCTGCGCTTCACCTCCGCCGCTCCGGATCGTGAAAAACGAACCGCTCGGATAATCCGACGCCGGATCGGTCGTCGTGTAAAGGATATGCCGGCCATCGGGAAACCACGCCGGGCTCATGGCGAGCACGCGAGGCGCTTCGCGCGTCAAACGTCGCAAGGCCGTTCCGTCGACGCCGATAACATAGATGTCCATGCTCTTTCCCTGAGATCGCTCGAACGCGATCGCTCGACTGTCGGGCGAAAACGCGGGCCAACGATCGTTCGTCGTAGCCGCCTCCGATTGCGCCGCCGACTGCCCAGGCCACAGGGCGAGTAAAAGTAGGCCGAGCAGCCATGCCGTTCTCGCGATCATCGTTGCTACGCCCCGCCCGCCGTCCCATAATCGGCAAACGGGTTGCCCTTCACTTCATCGTAGAAGTTCCCGAGGTGAAAACCCGGCACCAAATGGTACGCAACGTCGGCGATATAGGTAAGGCCGATGGCGAGGGGCTTTCTCTTTGCGGCCATCGCGATCGCGTTCAGAAACACCGGAATAAAGTTGCTGCGAGGCGCGGCTTCGAGAACCGCGATCACGTCGGCTCTTTTCAGAATCTCGAGATAACCTCCGAAATCGGCGCTTACTCCCGCGCTGACGAGCGTCACTTCGGGACGCTTCCAGCGTGCAATACCGTTTTGGTCGTGGAGGCTTATCGCGTCCCAAACCAGGTCCGCTCGGGCAGCTTCGATACCGTACCGCTCGAGCAACGCGCGGGAAACGTTTGCGCCATCCACTTGGAAGCGTTCCGTGGCGCTCATGTGGGGCGCCGCCAGACCGGTGTCGTGAAGCATCGAGGCAACGTACACCGCTTCCACGTCGTGCGAGATGCCTTTTGCTTTCCCGATCAGCTCGGCGAAATAAAAGCTTCTCAACGAGTGGCTGAAGATTTCGGGCGGCTCGCAAGAAAGCGCGATCGACGCTGCCTCTTTGGCGAGCGGCGAATCGGGAGCCAAGACACCCGCTACCTCTTCGCGCGGCGGAACCTGCCCAACAAGCGGGACGGCTGAGGCAACCGCATAGATACCGTTGAGGAAATCGGCGCGCTGCATCGCTAGAGCGTAGCATCCACCGGGTCGCGGGTCCTCAGAAAACCTCAAGTTGCCACCGCGAACTCGGCATTTGATAGTTCGTGATGAGCCTTGACCGCGCTCACACTACGAGCTATGATATATTACGTGACGCGTAATAACAGCCGTCCTGGCTTGCCGAGGCTCCGACCGTGAACGAGCCGACCTTGCTGATTTTGGCTTCCCTGTATTCGGGCGTAAAGCACGGTTACGCAATCATTCAAGATGTTGAAGCGAACAGCGGCAAACGGCTCGGTCCCGGCACGCTCTACGGCGCGATTTCGCGGCTTGAAAAGCTGGGCTTCATCACCGGGCTCGCGCTCCAGGAGCGCGGGCGGCGCCCCTATCGCATAACGGCCGCCGGCCGCCGCGCCTTTCAAGAACGGATGAGCGATTTGCGTCGTTACCAACTCACGCTCCAAGCCCTCGCCACCTGATGCGGCCCCCACTCGCGCGGTTCCTCACCTCGATGCATTCGCCGGATTGGAAAATGCGCTATGGTGCGGAGTTCGAAGCCCTGCTCGCCGATATCCCCGTCTCGGCGCTCACCGTGAGCGACGTCGCGGGAAGCATCGTCGCTTCCCGGCGCCGCACGCTCGTCGGTGCTCTGGCAATATCAGTTCTCGTTTTGGCGGTGCTTTGTGCGATCCCCAGGCAGCGTCCCAACGCGAATCTTGCATTGTCCGGGCGTCGCGCTCCGCTCGCGGTCTGCCTGATGCAGGCACGCCAGTGGCGCGGGGCGAAAATTCCGTGTGCGCTCGGATAGCTCTTGAGCACAAGCGCCCTTCCCGCGGACTCGCGACCCTTCCGAGGATCCTCACGCATCTACTGCTTTGGGGAGTTCCGCTTTGATCTATCGCGGCGCATCCTCTTTAAGAATGACGCGGTAACTCCGATCCCCGAACGGCTTGCGCTGCTTCTCACCGAACTCATCGCCGCCAACGGTGCCGTCGTTACGAAAGAGGCCCTAGCCGAAAGCCTCTGGCCGCACGAGGCGGTCACCGATGGGAATTTGGCCCAGCACGTGTACATGCTTCGTCGCCTCCTGGGTGAACGAGCGCGCGATCATTCCTACGTGCTCTCCGTCCCCCGGAGCGGTTATCGACTCGCGCCGCCCGTCACCGAAGCGGTTCCCGGGGGCAATGAATCGCCGGCCTTCGAGCCGCCGGGACTAGGCGACGTCCTCGCGCCCAGCGACGTCGACGCGTTTGGAAACTATTGCCAAGGCAGCTTTTTCATCGAACAGCGCACCGCTCCGGCGATATGGCGCGCGATCGAGTTCTTCGAAGCCGCGCTGCGTGCAAGTCCGAACTACTTACCCGCGCTGATCGCCCTGGCTCGCGCGCACGCGTTGCTAGCCGTCTATTGGTACGTTCCTGCGAGCGTTGCGTTTCCTACGGCCAAGAAAGTGATTGCCCAAGCCCTCGCAATCGATTCCGCATCCGCCGGCGCGCACGCCGTCCGCTCGGGAATTCGCTGCTTCTGTGATTGGGATTGGAAGGGCGCCCAGGACGAGATCGATCTCGCGATTCGGCTCAATCCCAGCTCGGCATTCGTTCGAAGCAATGCCGCCTGGCTGCACGTCTGTACCGGGCGCTACGCGGACGCGCTCGAGCAGGCGCAGTTTGCGCTGATAATGGAGCCGTCGTCGCTTCACTTGCAGTTGCTGCTCGCCCGCGTGCTCGTTCACTCGCGCTACTACGCCAATGCGATAGAGATAATGTCGAGCCTCTTGAAAACAGATCGAGGCTTCTACATCGCCCGGCGCTATCGCGCGCAGGCCTACCTCCTTCACGGTCAACCGGAAAAGGCCATCAGCGATCTCGAGCTTCTTCCGCAAGAACGTTCCGAGGATCCCAGCTTCCGTTTACCGATGCTTGGGCGCGCCTACGCCGACCTTGGGGATACGGCGCGGGCGGAAAGCATCTTTTCGAGATTGTGCTCGATGGCGCAAACCGATTACGTCGTCTGGTGGAACCTCGCGATCGTCGCCACCGGTTTGGGGCGCGTGGAGGAAGCGATGGCCTACCTCGAAAGGGGTTACGAGGATCGTGAAGCCACGCTGCCGTTCCTCAAGAGCGCGCACTGGTTCGAGCCGATCTCCGGCAGTCAACGCTTTCGCGACGTTCTGCGAAAGGTCGGACCGCCTCAGCGCGTCACCTCAGGCGCCAGTCGTACGCGTTCCACGTCGGCAGGAAGGCGTTGGGAGAAAACCCGAGCAGGCGTTTGCGATACGCGTACACGTAATCGGCGTTGAATAAGTACACGATTGGAACTTGCTGCGCGACAATTTCCGCGATCTCGCGATAGAGGCGCTTGCGGCGGAAAGGATCGGTCTGCGCGAGCGCTTCGTCTTCGAGGCGGTCGACTCTGGCGTCGCACCACCGCATGTAGTTCGACGGCGCGCGGCAACGCAGAACCGAAGAGTCGTCCGGATCTGCGCCCATCGTCCAGGGCACGTAGGCGAGATCGAAGTTGCCGGTTGCGAGCACGCCAGTTCGCGGCAGAAAGAGCTGAGCGTTGCTCACGGACTTCACCACGACGTCGATGCCGCGCTCGCGCAGCGCAGCTTGAACGGCCGTCGCGACGCGGACGCCGGTCGTCGACTCGGGAAACTGCACGTAGACGAGCCGTAACGGAACTCCCTCGCGGCGTCGCATTCCGTCCGAGCCGCGGCGCCAGCCGGCTTCGTCGAAGAGACGGTCGGCGCGGGCGGGATCGTAGACCGGCTCGTGCACCGCGGGATCGAACGCCCAGGAAAACCGCGGCTGGATCATGTCGGTCACCGGATAGAATCCCAGCGTTATTTTTTGCGAGATTTCGCGGCGATCGATCGACATCGCGATCGCGCGCCGCATAGCGGGATCGTCGAGCGGCGCATGCGCCGTATTGAGTGCCAGTCCGGCCACGACGGCGGTCGGCACGGTGACGAAACGCAAATGCGGATCGCCGCGCACGACAGCGAGTTGCGCCGGTGCGAGCAGATTCCAATCCAGTTCGCCCGATTGCAGCAAGAGCAGATTGGTCGAAGGGTCGGGAATCGTTCGAATCGCCAGCGTCGCGACCGCAGGCCTGCCGCGCCAGTAGCGCGGGTTGGCGAGATAACGCAGCCCTTCGCCGCGTCTCCACGACGCAAACCGGTACGGACCATCGCCAACGCTAGGTTCCGCATTGAAAGCGGCTCGTGCCAGCGGCGACTGCGCTCGCAAAACGTGCGCCGGCAAAACGAACTGCGGTGAAAGCCCGTACGAAAAGTAGGTTGTCGCCGCGGGCGCCCACGGCCGTTTGAGGTGGAAGACGACGGTGCGCGGTCCCGGCGCGAACGCGCGATCGATGAGATCGTAGCCTTCGTGCGAACGCACGGGATTGCGCGGATCGAGGATTTCTCGCAGCGTAAAGATCACGTCGCCGGCCGTGACCGGCCAGCCGTCGCTCCATCTGACGTCGGCCCGCAAGCGGTATGTAACGCTTCGGCCGTCGGCCGAAACCCCACCGTTGGCCCGAGTCGGAACGACCTCCAGGAGCGCCGGTACCGCCCGGCCGGCCGCATCGCGGTCGATAAACGGCTCGAACGCCAGTCGCGCCGCCTGCAGCTCTACCGACGCCGCGTCGGGGGTTAGAAAGAGTGGATTGAGGTTTTGCGGATCCGCGGCCAGATCGAAACGGACGGTACTGCGGGGAGCTTGGGACGTCCGAGCGCATCCACCGGGTCCGGCGAGCACGGCTACCCCCAAAGCTATGGCGGCCACGCATCTTGCGCCGAACGGATTCCTGGTGGTATGCTTGGGGCCCCGAAGATTATTCGGAATTTTGGACCTCTTACCAACTATGATTGCACACATTGAAGGACTCGACGAGCTCGACCTGCGGATTCTCGACGCGTTGCAGCGCAACGCGCGTTCGACCTTCAGTCAGCTCGGCACCCTCGTCGGCCTCAAACCGCCCGCGGTCCACGACCGGGTGAAGCGGCTGGAGCAACGCGGCTATATTCAAGGCTACGGAGCGAAGCTCGACCCCGCGCGTTTGGGAATCCATCTCACGGCCTTCATTAGCTGTTACACCTCGCCCGACTGCGCCTATGACGAGTTTACGCGCACGCTCAGCGAGATGCCGGAGGTCTGCGAAGTACATTCCGTCGCGGGTGAGGAGAGTTTCGTTTGTAAGGTAGCGACGCGCTCGACGCAGCATCTCGACGAGCTGCTCGCTCGGCTGAAAGCAACGCCCGGGATGGCCCGCACGCGGACCACGATCGTTCTCGGGATGCCGTTCGACCGCGGCGGCGTAACGGTGCAGATGCGATGAGCGCTGCGTCAACGGCGCGCTCTCACCCGCTGGGGGTGCATCGCGTGCTCGAGCCGGCCGGGGCCATGCCCCAAGACGCTTGGAAGCTCGACAACACCCCGGCGGCGCATGAGCACGAAATTCTGTGCGACGTCGAGGTGCTCAACATCGACTCGGCTTCATTCAAACAAATCGCGCAGGCGTGCGACTTCGATGCGCGTCGCATCGGCGACCACGTTACCGCGAACGTTCGCGCGCGCGGCAAGCAGCATAACCCCGTCACGGGAAGCGGTGGGATGTTCGTGGGACGCGTTTTGCAAATCGGCGAAGCGCTGCGCGATGCCATCGATCTGCGCGCCGGCGATCGGATTGCATCGCTGGTTTCGCTGACGCTTACCCCGCTGCAGATCGACGCGGTCACCGGTGTGGACGTCGCGACCGCCCGAATTTGGATCCGCGGCAAGGCAATTCTCTTTCAAAGCGGGCTCTGGACTCGCTTGCCGGAGGACTTCGACGAAGAGGTCGCCCTCTGCGTGCTGGACGTCGCCGGAGCACCCGCACAGGTCCGGCGCCTTTGCGCGAAGGGACAGACGGTGCTCGTCATCGGCGCGGACGGCAAGAGCGGTTTGCTTGCGTGCGCGCAAGCTAAGGCGTGCGTGGGAGAGAGCGGTCGCGTCATCGGCATCGTTCCCTGCGCGGATACTCTCGGTGCGCGGCTCCTGGAGCGCGAGGCATTCGTCGACGACCTCATCGTCGCCGATGCGCGCGATGCCGTTGCGTCGAGCCAACTGGTCGAGTCGGCCGCGCCGCAGCTCGCGGACCTCGTCATCAACTGCGTTAACGTTCCGGGAACCGAGCTGTGCTCGATTCTCTGCGCCCGCAACGGTGGAACCATTTACTTCTTTTCGATGTCGACGTCGTTCACGGCCGCCGCGCTGGGTGCCGAAGGCATCGGCCGAGACGTCACGATGATCATCGGCAACGGCTATGCGAAAGATCACGCACAGATCGCCTTGCAGACGCTCCGCGATCGTCCCGAACTGCACGCACATTTCAACCTGATCTACGCAAGGAAACCCCAATGACGCAAACGCTTACGCCCGCGCCGCATGTCAAACCGCCGGTGCCTCCAGACCAGTTCGAGTACAAGCAGCTGAAACAAGGCGAGTTTTGGCGCCATATTCCGGCCTATGCCGAAGTTGACGAAGCGACGTTCCTCGACCATTTGTGGCAACAGCGTCAATCGGTAAAGACCGCCGAAGAACTGCTCGAGACGATTCGCGGCGTCTGCACGTCCGAGTTCTACGAAGACGCAGAGGAGGGCTTTCGCCGCGCACCGATGGCGGTGCGCGTCTCTCCCTACGCCATCGCGCTGATCGATTGGAGCGATCCGATCGGCGACCCGATTCGCCGGCAGTTCATTCCCCTGGCGTCGGCATTGCTGCCCGATCACCCACGTTTGACGCTCGATTCGCTTCACGAGCAGCAAGACTCGCCGCTTCCGGGACTCGTGCACCGCTACGTCGACAAGGCGCTCTTTCTGCCGCTGGCCGTGTGTCCGGTTTACTGCCGCTTCTGCACGCGCAGCTACGCGATCGGCCCCGACACCGAAAACGTCGACAAGATCGGGCTGGCGACGACGCGCAAACAGTGGCAGGAGGCGTTTGAATACATCGCAAGCCGCCCGGAGCTCGAAGACATCGTCATCTCCGGCGGCGACGCCTACCAGCTCTCGCCGAAGAACATCGAGCTGATCGGTAACGCCTTGCTGGATATTCCGCATCTGCGTCGTCTGCGCTTCGCGACCAAAGGCCCAGCGATCATGCCGATGAAGCTTATCACCCACGCGGAGTGGCTCGACGCGCTGACCGCCATCGTGGAGCGCGGGCGAAAGATCGGCAAAGAAGTCGTCCTGCACACGCATTTCAACGCTCCTGAAGAGATCACGTGGATCACGCAGAAGGCGATGCGCCTGCTCTTCGAGCGCGGAATATTTACCAGGAATCAGTCCGTGCTGATTCGCGGCGTCAACGACACGCGTGAGCGGATGCAGTTACTGGTGAAGCGGCTCGGCCACATCAACGTGCACCCGTACTACGTCTACATGCACGACATGGTCAAAGGCGTCGAGGAGCTGCGGACCACGATCGCGACCGCGGTGGACACCGAGAAGTTCGTTCGCGGAAGCACCGCCGGATTCAATACGCCGACGTTCGTGTGCGACGCGCCGGGCGGCGGCGGCAAACGCGACGTCCACTCATACGAGTATTACGATCGCAACAATGGTATTGCGGTCTATGCGGCGCCGAGCGTCAAGCCCGGAAAGGCCTTCCTCTACTTCGACCCGATCGACCAGCTCGACGCGCAAGCCCAAGCCCGCTGGGCAGTCCCCGACGTTGCCGACCAGATGATTCGCGAAGCAATCGGCAGCTCCGGTCTCGGCAACGATCAGCTCGTCTTAGCGTAAAGAAGCCTCCGAGCTCCCAACGGGTTCCGCTGCGACTCGGGCGATCGCTCGCATCGGAACGGGACCGGCGGGACGAAGCGTGACCAGCGGAGCGGTTTCCACGCGCGCTCCCGGTTCCAACGCAAAGCGGTAGCGGCGCAGCAACGTTTCCAAAACGATCGTGGTTTCTCGCAGCGCAAACTCGTCGCCGATGCAGCGGCGTGCCCCGCCACCGAACGGTATGTAGGCAAAGGGCGGCGGTTCGCCTTCGAGCCAGCGATCGGGCTCGAACGCCTCGGGATCACTGAAGTACTGCGGCTTACGGTGCAGCAGCAGCGGCACCATGAAAACCGTCGTTTTCGCCGGGATGTGGCTGCCGTTACTCAACGTTACGTCGCGCAGCGTTTCGCGGCCGATGATCCAGGCGGGCGGATAGAGCCGCAGAACCTCTTTGACGACCCGCTCGAGATAATCGCGGTCGCCCTCGCGCGCCGCCAGCGCGGCGCGCCGGTCGACTTCGTCGTGCTGCGCCAGGAGAAAGAGCGACCACGTCAAGGTGTTGGCGGTCGTCTCGTGCCCGGCCATGAACAGCGTCATGATCTCGTCGCGAATCTGCTCGTCCGACGGCCGATAGTTAGTCTCTCCGTCTCCGGCGGCCAGCAGCATCGATAGCGCATCGGTGCGGTCTCGGGGATCCGAGCGGCGGCGCGCGATGAGGCCGTACACGATCTCGTCGAGCATCGTGCGCGCGCGCCAAAAGCGTCGCGTGCTGGGCAACGGCAGGCGCGTAAGCATCGCGCCGGCCGGCGTGAGCATCTTTGGAAACTCGTTCATCATCAGCCGCAGCGCCTCGCGAACCAGCTTCGCCGATTCGCTCTCGTCGCTTCCGAAAAGCGTCTCCGTGGCGATTCGCAACGTCAACTCGGTCATCGCGGCATGGGCGTCGAAGCTCTCGTTCGGCGTAACCCGCTCGACGAAGTCGCCTGCGTCCCGCTCCATGACGCGCGCGTACTCCGCGATGCGTTCGCGGTGAAAGGCCGGCTGTACGATGCGCCGCATCTGCCGGTGCAGCGGATCTTCGCTCGTGAGCAATCCGTCGCCGAGCAGCAAGCGCAGGACTCGAGTTCCCAGCGATTTCGAAAACGCGTGCTGCTGCGTGACGAGGATGTCCTTGACGAGCGCGGGCTCGTTGACGAACACGTACGAACGCCACGGAAGCGAAAAGGCCAGTATGTCGCCGTAGCGCTGCGTCATGTCTGCCAAGAAATTCGGGAAACTGCGGAACGGAACGGGCAAGAGGCGACGCAGCGTCGTCCAGCGGCCCGGCCCGGGGATCCGAGCGTTCATTGCGTGCCGGTGGCCCGATAAGCGGTCACGTCGCCGAATCGGCACACCGCGCGATACTCGCCCCGCGCAACTTCGGCCGCGACCAGCGGGCGCAGATGGAGCTGATACTCGGTGCCGGGGAAGTCGTCGGCGTAGACGAGGTACTCGACGCCGCTCGTGCGGTCGATCGTCGCGCGCGGCCGTTGCGCGGCGATGGCGGAGAACCATTCGTCGTAGGTGGCGAGGGAAGCGTCTTTCGGCACGCAGTCAAGCGCGCGACGCGCGTCGGCAAGATCGTGATAATAGGGATGTAGATAATGCAGCGGATGCATTGGATCGAACGCGATCAAGAAAATGATACAAAGCGCGGCCGAAATCGTCGTCCAAATCCCCGCGAGGCGCACGCTGGTCTTGCGCGCCTTCGCAACGACTCCCATGACGGTCGCGACGAGAAGCCAAGGTATCCATAGAGCCGCGTAGTGATCGCCCATGCGCCAAACGTATCCGGAGTTTGCGAGCAACACGACTCCCGCCCCTGGTACGGCGAGCACGGCCCACCAGGAGAGCAGCGGCAAGAAGGCGAGCGGGACCAGGCCCTCCAGCACGTACGTTAGACGTCCGAAGGTGAAAATTGAGCTCGCGAACTCGCGCGGATGCGTTACCGGTGCGAGCATGAGCGCGAGTGGCCCGCTGGCAAATGAGTACACGTAAAAGTGGCTGGGGCCCCACGTCCCAAAGCGCAACGCGAGGATTGCGTAGTAGCCCGCCAGGGCGGCCGCCGCACCGGTAGCGAGTGCGGCTCCGGCGATGGTCGTAGCCCTCGGTTCGAGCGGACGCCGGTCGAGAAGGCCGCGACCTTGCGTTGAGGGGCGTAGTCCGATCGCGACCAAGACGAGACCGAAGATGACCAGCGTGAGCGCGGCATCTTCGCGCAAACCGACGGCGACGATCGCGCAGGCCGCAAACCACAGCCACGCCGCGCGGTCGGCGGCGATGAAAAGACCCAAAACGAGCGGCGTGAAGAGACCGAGCTCGTGAAACTCGTCGAAGCCGAGCGCGAGCAGCGGCGGGTAGAGCAGCGCGACGAATCCCAGGCGCTCGGCGAGCTTCACTCCGGCATACGGGCGTGCGAGCGCGGCGGTCAACGGCGCGCACGCAACGGTCGCGGCAGCCTGCACGAGCTGCAACGGCAGCGCGCTGTGCGTGAGCCCAACGAGCGGCCACAACAACGCTAGCGACGGCGAGAAATGATAGCGGAAGTGCGTGCCGTTCTCAACGCCGTTGCGCATGCCGTTGAACGCATCCCCAACAACTTGCGCAAAGGTGCCGGTATCGGAGCCATAGGTCCAAAGCTTCGCTCGCACGCACGCGAGCGTGGCGAGGACGGCGAACTCGATGCCCGCCCAAAGCCAGACTCTCACCGGCAGGCGCGCCGCCGCGTAGTGACCAACCGCGCAGGACGGTGAAAAATATTTGCGTCTTTTGCGGATCCCGTGACGGCAACGATCCCGCCTACGCGGCCCTCGCGGCGGCAACGGCCCAGGCCATCGTGGCAGCTGGATACGGCGTCGTCTATGGTGGGGGAAGTGTCGGGCTGATGGGCATCGTCGCCGACGAGGCGTTGGCCTGCGGGGGCGAAGTGATCGGCGTCATCCCTTCGGCGCTGGCCGTAAGCGAGATCGCGCACCCAGGACTGACGAAACTTCATATCGTGTCGACGATGCACGAGCGAAAGGCTTTGATGAACGAGTTCAGCGATGCGTTCGTCGCACTGCCGGGCGGCTACGGCACGATGGACGAGTTCTGCGAAGTGCTGAGTTGGCGGCAACTGTGCATTCACGACAAGCCGATCGGGCTTCTCAACTACCGCGGCTACTACGATGCATTGCTGGCTCTATTCGACTCGATGCTCGCGCAGGGCTTCCTCACCGTCCAAACGCGCCGGCTCTTCGTGGACGCTCGCGAGATCGAAGAACTCTTGGCGGCAATGTTTTAGCGATGGCTAGCTCGATTCGGCCAAGGCCGTCGCGACGATCCGTTCTTGTTCGGCGGCGTGCTGGCCGGCGTAGCCCTCGCTAGGGCTCGCCCGATAGCCGCGCCCGATATATTCGATGTCGAATCCATCTCGCTTGCCTTCGAGCAGCCGGCGGCGTACGAAGGCGCGCGCGCCCATGTTCTTGGGCTCTTCCTGCACCCACACGATCTTCTTGAGCTTCGGATAGCTCGAGATGACGCGATTGATCTCGCCGACGGGCAATGGCGCCAGCAGCTCGATGCGCGCGATCGCCGTTTGGCGCAACGATTCGTAGGCCGGCTGCGCGACAAGATCGTAGTAGATCTTTCCACTGCAGAGAATGAGCCGCTGGATC
>DATMKR010000019.1:0-21661 GCA_035571115.1 Candidatus Acidiferrum sp.
GTAGCCGACGCCATCTTCTCGCTGATACTGCATCGAGTAGAGCGAGATGACGCCGTCGGGGAAAGAGAGATCGTCCCATTCGGGACCGTCGGCGACCGCGCCGACCTGCGATTGGAAGAACTGAAGCCGGCCCAGCGAGTGCTGCCAATCGTGGACCCACTGGAGCTTCTCGATGCTGTAGGTTCCTCGCGCAATCGAGGGTGTATCGACTTGTTGATTCGGATTTGCCGGTTGGCCCGGAAACGAAGCCGTGGGGCTGTTGAAGGTCGACCACTGCAGCCCCTGATACGGTGAATCGTATTGCTGGTAGGCGGCCGCACCGGTGAGAAAGACCGCCGAGAGATCGTCCTTGGGAGTAGCGGCGAAGTGGACGTTGCCGGCGATTGCGTACTGCGCCCGCGTCTGAAAACCGAGACCATACGTGCCGCTCTCCGCTGGATAAAACGTGTGCCCGTCGCCGTAGGCGAAATATTCGCTACCGGTCGTCGTCGAAAGCGCATACCGCCAGCGCAGGTCGGGTGTCGCTTCCTGCTCGGTAAACTTCATCTCGCCAAGTTGCGCGCCTATTCCGTCGGCGACTTCGAAGGTTTCGGTTCCGGGATACGTGCCGGTGAGCGGCACTTCGTTGACGACGCCGCCCAGCGCGTTCTGACTAACGTCGTTGTACCCGCCGAGGGTGAGGGTTTCGGAGCCAACGCCGGCCGTGCCCAGCTGCGCCCCGACGATATTTCCGCCGGGTTCGGCGATAAGACCCTGCGGCACGGGAACGGAATCGTAGTCGTAGACGGTGTCTTGCACCTTTCCACCGCGCACGATCACGTTCGCGAATGAGTCTTGTTGGACGCCGGGCACATTCGAGATGGCACCCTGAACGGAGTCGCGCGAATAGTTGGCGAGCCCAGATGAAGAGGCTTGCGGCGTACCCGCTTGAGCCGACTCGCCCTGCACCGCGAAGACATCGCTCGTGTTGCCGACCGTGAACGGCTGATTCTTGGCTTCGACCTTTGCGATCTCTTTGAGCTTGGCGAGGAGTACGACCGTAAGACGCTCGTGATCGCCGGGTAGGACGATAACCGTCGCATTGGCCGGCTCGAAACCGCTCGCCTCGACGCGAACGGCGTACGTATCCGGCGCAACCCCGAGAATCGTAAAATGGCCGCCGGCATCGGTCGTGCCGCTGTAGCGACCCGATGGGGCGAACGCCGAGACGCGCGCGTTCGCGATTGGAGAGCGGGTCGTCGAAGAGACGCTGCCTAAGATCGCCCCCGTGACCAGCTCGGCGGCGTCGGCGCGCTGCACTGAAATGGCAAAAATGAAAAGAATTGACAGGGTGCGACCGATGGTTCGCATGGAGTTCGCTCCCAAGGCAGGCGCACGAGGTGTGTGCGCGCCGGTTCGTCGAGTGAGTTAGGCTAGCGTTGGGAGCATGCGCGGCGGAGCACGAAGGCCGCGCGAATTAACAGTTTCGGAAACCGCGCGAGAGCAACTCGTTTCGGGATGACGCACCGTCGCGTGCTTCGGAGTCGCCGCGTACGAGCGCAAGATCCGCAGGAACGATGTCAAGAGTGCCGCGGCTACCGCACCGGTGCGCGCCGCGAAGCGAATCGCCGCGCCGAGCGTCATTCGAGCTCCGACCGCGATCGTTAGGAATGACAAGACGAGAATCGGGGCATGGGCGATCACGACCGAGCGCGCGTCGAAAGGTGCGAGGCCGCCGAAGTGCGTCTCGTAGCATTCGATCGCGACAACTGTGACGCCACTTACGACAAATGCGCTGATCGCATCTAGGACGCGAGCGCCGGCATCGTCGAGCCGGCGCAAAAGCGGATCGCTCGGCGCGATGCGGGAGCCCACAACGTAAGCGGCGAGGCCGAAGGCCAGCATCGAGGTGATGGCGAGCGCTGGGAGTAGACCCTGATGATCGACGTCGCGCGTCGCGCCGCCGAGCCAACCGAGTACGCCGAAAAGTTCGGTCCCGGCATCGCCAAGCACGCCGGCCAGTAGGCCGACGGTGATTACGGCCCAGATCCGTACTAGCGCATACCGCAATCGTTCTCTCCCGTTGCTATTCCTTGATTTCGGGCGAAGACGCGATGCCGACGGGGTTGCCGATGCTGGTGATCGTCGAGAAGGGTGCAGTCTGACCCTTCCTATACCCGACGACGTTGTCAAACTGATTCACTTGAAAGAACATTTCGGATCGCGTGAACGCATTGAACGTCGGGCCGTTTTGTTCGATTCCGTTGCTAATCGAGCCTGACGGGGTTGTCGAACCATAGGTGTAGATTTCAACGGACGACGGCTTGGCGCCGAAGTTGGCAACGTAGGTCACGTCGTGCTCACCGAACGAGATGCCGATCGGCCCGGCGACATCGCTGAAATTCGAGTTCTGCGGCTTCGAAGATCCAGCGGGAATCATATAGATCGTGTTGGTGGAGTCGCAAGTCACCCAGACGTTATCCTTGCTATCCGCAGCGAGACCGACCGGTTGGCCGAAACTCGTGAAGTCGATTGTCTCAAACGGCGAGGTCGCTCCGGCCTTGTAGCCGACGACCGTGTCGTTGCCGAGGTTGGTGGCGAAAACATCGCCGCTCGAGTCGACCGCCACGCCATAGTTCGAGTCCAGGCCGGTACTAATCGTCAATCCGGGCGAGCTCTGACCGGCCGGATAAATGGTGATCGTGTTATTGCCTTCGTTTGAAACGTAGAGCGTGCCCTTTTTATCAACGGCCAATCCGACGGGATAATTCATACCGCTGGAAATCGACCCCTCCGGCGACGGATTTGGCGTTTTCGGATCGTACATCTCGACCTCGTTGTCCGGAAGATTCGCGACGAAGAGAATGGGACGATCCTTCTTGGCAGGCCAGATGCGCCGAAGACGACTTCGATGCGCCACGGCCGGTACGACGATCGAACCGGTCACGGCCGGCCCAAGCAGCACCCGCGTTGCGTGGCCGGGCGCTACGGGCGTTGCGTTGCTCGAACAGGCGGCAGCAAACGCGAGAGCCGTCGCCGCGACCACTGCGCGATGCCAAGGGGTCTCGGGCATGAACGAACCTCCCCTTACGACGAAATCGGAACGAAGGCTCGCGGCTGCTGAGAAAAGTTGAAGCAATCTCGGCCGGGCGAAGTTGCGCGCATGTCGGCCCGCGCGAGCGGTTCTAGGCCGAAAAGGTCTTCCGCAAAGCGCAAAACGCTGACGCTTTCGTATTGCACGTGCGAAACGTAGTTCTGCTTAGCGTAGGGTGAGATCACCAGCAGCGGCACGCGAAAGCCGAGTCCCCCGTAATTCATATAGGGGGGCGGTACGTGGTCGGCCCAACCGCCGTAGCCGCTCCACGTGATGAAGATCGCGGTCGAGCCCCAAAACTGGCTCTCGCCGACGGCGTTCACGACCGCTGCGACCCACGCGGGTCCCGTGGCAGAGCGGGAACCGGAACGATCCGAGTCACTAAGCTCCGGCGTCACCCACGTCACCGTGTTCAGATGACCGTTCGCAACGTCTGTAAGGAACTGGGTCGGCGGAGACGTGCCGGCTGGATAACCGTGAACCCATCCGAATGCATCCCACGTCGGCTCAGAAGCGCCTGCGGCATAGTAGGACCACGTCAGGCCAGCCGCGGTAAGCTCGTCCGCGAGCGTCTTATAACTCTCGCACGCCGCCCGCGGCGGAGCCTTGAACTGCCGAACCTTCGCGCGATAAACGCAACCTTCGGGTGGAGTGCTCCCAAAGGGTTGATCGACTCCGCCCGCCTCTGCAGCGATATCGAATTGGTGCGATTCGAACGTCGGGTTCCCCGTCGAGTCGAACATCCGGTCGCCGAGCACGTAACTCGCCGCGATGCTGCGATAAGGCTGCGTCTCGCTGGGCGGCACGGTCCGGTACTCCGGGCGCGTGTAGCCCGCACAGTGGGTCTTCTCGTGCGAGAAATTGCCGCTCTTTCGGGCGCGTTCGAAATCTCGGAAGGTATCGGAGAGCGTGCAATTCGCTTCCAGCGGAATTGCCTGCGAGCCGCGTGAACATTTCGCTGAATCCGCGCCTCGGTAGCCGCAAAAGAGGTTATCGAAGCTGCGCTGTTCTTGGACGATGTAGATTACGTGGGTGATCTTCCCGTGGCCGGTCGCGACAAGCGGCGACTGCACGTCATACTGACCGTTCGCCTGTCGAAGGGTCAGGGGAGGCGCGCCGCAACCTGCGAGCATCGCGGCGGCCACGCAACCGGTTAACGCACGGCGGCCGAGATTTAAGGGCTTCATCGTGATTACCAACTGATAACGACGAGACCGTTGCCGTCCGCGTTCTTCCAGCCTTGCCACCCTCGGAAACTCTTAGCGCCGGGCTCGATATACGACGAACCGCCGCCACCGCCGCCGGCAGCGAGATAGCAATAATAGTAATATGACGAGGAGCCGGCGCCGCCGCCTCCGCCGCCATAGTAGCCGCCGCCCCCACCACCGCCCCCGGGGCCTGTACCGCGATAGGGTCCGCCCTGACCGCCGGCTCCGCCGTCGAGGAGCGTTCCGTTGGCGCCGGCGTAGCCGCTGTAGGAGTCGCAGTTGCTACCGGTTCCGCCCGATCCGCCGCTACTCTGCGCGCCGCCAGATCCTCCTCCGGCTACCTGGTAGCCGCTATAGCTGCTGCCGCCGTTGCCGCCAGAGCCGCCCGTGCTGCCGCCTCCCTTGCCGCCGCTGCCGGCGAGGGCATATTTATAAGAGCCACCGCCGGCGCCGCCACCACCGCCGACCACCAGCACGCGGTCGGCCAATCCATCACCGCCTTGCCGTATATCAGAAGCACCCCCGCCACCGGCACCGGGACAGTTGCAGTAGTATTTCTCCCCGCCATTGCCGCCGCCGTTGAAGCCGCCGTTCGTTCCTAAGCCTTCCCCACCGACGAAGATTGCGAGCGTCTCCCCTGGAGTGACGGGAATATAGGCGTGCACGCGGCCGCCGCGGCCGCCCGAAGCTCCGTTGCTGCCACCGCCCGCGGCGCCGCCGCCTCCTCGGGCGACGACTCCGACCCACTTGACGCCGGCCGGGACTCTGAAGCGCTGCTCTCTGCCCGTGTAGTAGAAACTTCGATGGTGTGAAGAGCCTTTGCCGGCGCCGACGGGCGGCAGCACTGCCCCGTTGGACGGCAGCATCGCGCCGTTCTCCGAACGGCTCGCGCAGCCTCCGAGCATCGCGGACACTGCGCAAATGCCTAGAGCGAAGCGGCAAAGATCGGAAGTCCTCATTGGCCCTGCCTCCTGTAGCACGAACGCTCGGCCAGCTACGTTCAACGCAACGCCTTACTCACCCTCATGGATTATCTCAAGGCTGGAACGTCACCAGCGCGAAAAGTGAGCCCTTTAGTGGGGCCGTCGCGCCGCCAGTTCGTCCGCCGCAAGTTCCAGCTCGGCGGCAAGACGGCGCAGATCGCTCTCAACGTTCGTAGCGTTGGCCGAAAGGATCTCGCGCCACATCGCCGGATCCATGCTTGCAATCCTTAATAGCTCGCGCGCAACGGGGCCGCAGAGTCGTTCGGCGCCATTTTTCTCCTGCAGCAAACGCGTGTAACGGTAGGCGACGACCTGCGGAACGTGCGACGCGATGGCCACGATGCGATCGTGATCTTCCGCGCCGATCGCCAGCGGCAGCGCGCCGAGCGATTCGATGAACTTGCAAGCACGGGCATCGAGATCCGCGTCGCCGGTCGGCACGTAGGCCCAGGGGCGTCCTTCGAAAAGATCGCCGCGCGCGTTGCTCGCGCCGCTGCGCTCGCTTCCGGCCATTGGATGCGTGGCCACGAAGTTCTTCAATCCACGTGCGACCGCAACCACCGGAGCCTTCACCGACGCGACGTCGAGCATCAGCGCGCAGCGGGCATCGCTTCGCTGGCGGAGGCGTTCGATTTCACCGAGCGTTGCGCCAAGGTGCGCCGCGACCACGAGCGCGTCGGTTCGGCGCGGCAGTTCGTCGAAACTCTCGACGGCATCGATGGCCCCAATAACGCGCGCTTCTTCCAGCGCGGAGGGATCGGAATCGTAGCCGATCACGTGGAGCCCATTGCCTCGCGCGCGAAGCCCGATCGAGCCGCCGATCAATCCGACGCCGAAGATTCCGAGAACCTTCGGAGTCAAGACTTGGTGCGCACTAAGTCTGGGCGCAACACCGCAGCGCCGTCGAGATAGACGTGTTCGATCTCGGCGGCCGTTCGCGTGGTGTTGACGTGCATGAGCACGCGGATGCATTTGCCGAGCGCGCCGGGAACGGCGATTTCCACCGCGTGAAGCATCGGCACGGTCACCCAGCCCATGTCGCGCGCGGCCAGCGCGGGAAAACAGGCATGCAAGTCGGGTGTAAGGGTGAAGAGCACCGAGGCGATGTCGTCGAGGTCGATTTCGTTGCGACCGACGATCTCTTGAAGAAGGCGCTCCGTCGCATGGGTTATCGCAGCATTATCGTCGGCATCGACCGTGATCGCCCCACGGATTCCTCGGAAAACGCGAACCCCCGCCGAATCGACGGGGGCTTGCGTAACACGTTCCCTCACCAACTTCGAGTGTGGCGATAACAGAACGAGAGATAGCACCTCCACATGATGTTCAACTATGCAATCATAAGGTCTCTTAATTGTCAAGGTCCGCGCCTGTTCTCGTTGAAGGCGAGTAAGCATGCTGCGCGAGCGGTTAATCGCGGCACTTGGATCGGATGCCGTTAAGACCGAGCCCGAAGACCTCGCGGTCTATTCGTTCGACGCCTACACCGATGGCGGACGGCCCGCGGCGGTCGTCCTGCCAAAATCGACGCAAGAAGTCAGCGCCATCGTCAAGATCGCACGCGACTGCGGCGAGCCCATCGTCGCGCGCGGCGCGGGCACCGGGCTCTGTGGCGGGGCCGTCCCCACCGCCGGAGGTGTGATCGTTTCGCTGATGCGAATGAACCGAATCCTGGAGCTCGACCTGGAGAATCGGCGCGTTCGAGTTCAGCCCGGCGTTATGAATCTGGACGTATCGCGGCAGGTCGCGCTTGAGGGTCTTTTTTACGCTCCCGACCCTTCGTCGCAGCAAATTTCGACGATCGGCGGCAACATCGCAACCAATGCAGGCGGACCGCACTGTCTCTCGTACGGCACGACGGTCAATCACGTGCTGGGCCTCGAGGTCGTGGACGAGGCCGGCGAGGTCTTCACGACGAGCATTGACGACCCCGGATACGATTTGACGGCGGCATTGGTGGGCAGCGAAGGAACCTTGGGCCTCGTGACCTCGGCTTGGCTGGGGCTGCTCACCCTACCGGAAGCCGTGCGCGTTTGGGTCGCGACATTCGACGAGATGGATGCGGCTTCGGAGGCCGTCTCGGCAATCATCGCGGCCGGCATCGTGCCGACCGCGCTCGAGATGATGGACGCCGTGATCGTTGCAGCAGTTGAAGCCGCCTTTCACGCCGGATATCCCACCGACGCTGCGGCGCTGCTCCTCGTCGAAAGCGCAGGTTTCGAGGAAGACGTCGCGGCCAGCGAAGCCGCGATTCACACAATCGTCAAAGCGCACGGTGCGCGTTATTGGAAAAGCGCTCGCACGCTCGCCGAGCGCAACGCTCTCTGGGCGGGACGCAAAGGCGCCGCGGGCGCAACCGGGCGGATCGCACCAAACTACTACACGCAAGACGTCTGCGTGCCGCGCAGCAAGCTCCCTCGAGCACTTCGCGCGGTAGAAGCGGCAGCGCGCTCGAACCAGATCACCGTGGGCAACGTCTTTCACGCGGGCGACGGAAACTTGCACCCGCTTTTGATGTACGATAAGAGTGACGCGCGCCAAGTCGCGGCGGTCGTCGAAACGGGTAACATTATCTTGCAGTCGGCAATCGAGCTGGGCGGTACGATCAGCGGCGAACACGGCATCGGCTGGGAAAAACGTGAGGCGATGACGCGCGTCTACTCGACGGCCGACCTCGCAGCGATGGGCCGCGTTCGCGACGTCTTCGATCCACGCCGCATGCTCAACCCCGAGAAAATCTTCCCCAGCGGCGCGCGCTGCCCAGAAGTCGCGCCGCCATGACGGCGCGCAGCGAGTCCGTCGCGCCGAAGACTGCGGCCGAAGCCGGCGAGATACTCGCTCGCTGCAATAGCGCCGGCGAAAAGGTCTCGATTGTCGGTGGAGCGACGCTCTCCGGTATGGGCTTTCCGCCGGAGCGGTTGGACATTAGCCTTTCGACGCAGCGGCTTTCCGGCATCGTTGCAAACGAGCGAGCCGATCTCACGATCGCCGCGCGCGCGGGCACGCCGATTCAAAATCTCACCGCATTGCTGAGCACTCAAGGACAGTTCATTCCCTTCGACGCGCCGCGGCCGCAGTATGCCACCGTCGGCGGCACGTTAGCCGCGGGATGGCTCGGCCCGCGCCGGCATCTCTACGGCCGCGTGCGTGACTACCTCATCGGCTCAACGATCGTCCTCGCCGACGGAACGATCGCGCGAGCCGGCGGCATGGTCGTGAAAAATGTCTCGGGCTATGACATGAGCCGCCTCTATGTCGGCTCGTTCGGCACGCTCGGTGTCATCGTGCAAGCAAACTTTAAGACGGTGCCGCTACCGAAGCAGGCCAGACTCTTTCTCGCACGTCTTCCGGAGCGGACTCGTGCCCGCGCCTGTGCGCAGCTGGCAGCGGTACCAATGCGTCCGGCCGCGGCCTTTTGGATCGATGGTTTTCACAACGCGGTGGACGGCGACGACGGGCCGGAGGGGCGCCTCGCCGTCCTGCTCGAGGGCAGCGAGGCGCTGCTCGAGCGCGCGACGCGCGAGCTGCGCTCGGCGCTTGGGCGCGCCGGCGTGCCGGAGACGCGAGTGCTCGACGCCGGTGGCAGGGAATCGTTTCAACGCGTTGTCGACGCGTACGTCGCATGCTTGGGCGAACGCTCGGTCACCTATCGTATTGCTTCGTCACCGCAAGCCTCGGAGCCACGCGCGCTGAGCGCCAACGAACTCGCACGCCGCTTCGAGCTGCGCGCGGACACGATCGTCGACGTGCTCAACGGCGATATCATCCTGCGCGTAAGCGATTTCGATGCTCGCGCGTTGGGAGCAAAGATCGAGCCTTTCGACGACGCCCTGCACGAAATCGAGCCGCGCGCACAAGTGATTGCGAGCGAGCATCCGAACCGCATCTATCTCCGCGTGTGGGGCGAACCGCCGCCGGCCGTCGCTCAAATGCAAGCGCTCAAAACGCGCTTCGATCCGAATCGTACGCTCAATCCCGGCCGCTTTGTCGGCGGAATTTAGACCGAGGAGCGAGCCAACGAATCCATCTTGAACTCGAGCGCCTCAAGATACTTCTCCGCGTCCATGGCGGCGCGGCAGCCGGCACCGGCAGCCGTGACGGCCTGACGGTAACGATGGTCGTTGACGTCGCCTGCGACGAAAACGCCTTCGACATTCGTTAGCGACCCGTCGGGCGAGGCGATGTAACCACGCTCGTCGAGGTCGAGCTGGCCGGCAAAAACGCCGGTGTTCGGCGTGTGGCCGATTGCAACGAAGAGCGCGTCGGCCTCGAAGTCGTAAGTACGGCCATCGGCCAGGTTGCGAAGGCGGAGCGCCGTTACATGATCGTCGCCCCGGACTTCCTCGACGACGGTGTTCCAAAGCATGTCGATCTTCTCGTTGGAACGCGCGCGGTCGGACATGATCTTGCTCGCGCGCAACCGGTCGCGGCGATGAATCAAGGTCACGCGGCGGCCGAAGCGGGTGAGGAAGAGCGCTTCTTCGAGGGCCGAATCGCCGCCGCCCACGACAACGATGTGCTTGTCGCGAAAGAAAGCGCCGTCGCACGTCGCACACGTCGAAACGCCCCGCCCGCGTAAGCGTTCCTCGCCCGGAATGTCGAGCCAAAGCGCGCTCGCGCCGGTCGCTACGATGATCGTCTCGGCTTCGTACTGCTCGTCGTACGTGCGCACCAGGAGTGGGCGCCTTGCGAAGTCTACTGCGGTGACGTCGACGTTTTCGATGCGGGCGCCGAAGCGCTCGGCCTGTTCGCGAAAGCGAATCATCAAGTCGGGGCCCATGATGCCCTCGGGGAAGCCCGGATAGTTTTCGACCTCGGTCGTCAGCATGAGCTGGCCGCCGTAGAGTCCGCCGGCGAGCACGAGCGGCCGAAGGTTCGCCCGCGCCGCATAGACGGCGGCGGTGAGCCCGGCCGGCCCCGAGCCGATGACGATCACGCGTTCCATCCCGGGCCTCTTCGACTCCGCCGGATGCATGCCCGGTTGCAGCCGCTTGGGTGCGAGGCGTCGAAAGCGCGGCTATGCCCAACGCGCTGCCATTGGAAGACACCTTCGGCGACATCCTGAAGAAAGCGATGCGCGGGACCGGTGCCGGAAACGCGCAACTTGCCCGCGCAACCGGGATCCCCGCAGAGACGATCGAGCACTGGCTCAAGGACGAAGGCGCGGCGACCGAAGAGCAGGCGCGGGCGCTCGCGGCCGTCTTGAAGCTCGACGGCGGAAAGCTCGCCGACAGCGCGGCCCAACGATGGCATCCGCCGCCGATCGAGCGTCCCGACGTGCGCCGCCATTCCCAGGAACCACAACCCAGCAACGGGTACGCCTTCTTTCTGGAGCAGGGTCGCCGCGCGGCGCTCGTCGATCCGGCGGGCCTTCCGCAGAACCTGCTGCGGGTACTGCGCGAGGGCGATTACCATCTGCAGTACGTGCTGATCACGCACAAGCACGCCGATCACTGCGATGCAACGGCCGATGTTGCCAGAGCTTTTCCGCAAGCGCAAATCGTAATGCACTCGCTCGACGTCCATGCGATCGGACCGCTCGCAAAGAGTGCGCAGATGTTGCGCGATGGCGAAACGCTCCCATTCGGGGACGGTGCAGCGATCCGCATGCTGCATACGCCCGGCCACACGGATGGTTCGTCCGCGTTCCTCTTTCGGGGATCGCTCTTTTCGGGCGATACGCTTTTCGCCGCCAGCGTTGGCGGTGCGTATGGCGACAACAGCACCTACCGCGACATTCTCAACAGCGTGCGCAGCAAGTTTTTCACGCTCCCCGACGATACGGTCGTGATGCCGGGCCACGGACCGCCGAGCACCATCGCACTGGAGAAGCAACACAATCCGTTTTTCTAAGCGGCAAGCGTGGTACTTGCTCCTGTTGATTCCCTTCGTCGGGACGCTCTGGATGCCGTTCTACGCCAGGCTGGAACCCGCTCTCTTCGGGATCCCGTTCTTCTACTGGTACCAGATCGTGTGGATCGTGCTCGGCTCGCTCATCATCGGGGCGGTGCTGCTGCTAACCCAGGGCCGACGCGATGGCTAGTGCCTTCGTCGTTTTCTCGATCATCTTCGCGGGCGTGAGCGTGCTGGGCTTCGCCGCGTCGCGGTGGGGTTCGGGCGATCGCACGTCGCTCGAGGAGTGGGGCCTCGCCGGACGTGGCTTCGGCACGATCGTGAGCTGGTTTCTGCTCGGCGGCGATCTTTATACCGCCTACACGTTCGTTGCGCTTCCGGCCTTTCTTTACGGGGCGGGCGCGATCGGATTCTTCGCGGTCCCGTACACGACGCTGGCCTTCATCTTTTTTTTCGTGGTCGTCACGCGCTTTTGGGTCGTGGCGCGAAATCGCGGCTACGTGACGCTCGCCGATTTCATTCGCGATCGTTACGGGGACCGACGCCTGGAGGTAGCCGTGGCACTCACCTGCTTTGCGGCGGCGATGCCGTACATCGCCTTGCAGCTCGTCGGCATGCAAGCCGTTCTCGCGCAGTTTGGCGCCGGATCCCGGCTCGTGCAGGGCTCCGCGCTCTTCGTATCCTTCGCGATCGTCGCCGCGTATACGTACATTTGCGGATTGCGAGGCCCCGCGTTAGTCGCCTTCGTCAAAGACGCACTGATGTACGTAACGATCGTTGCCGCAATGGTGATCATTCCGGCGAAACTCGGTGGCTGGGGACACGTCTTCAGCGCCGCAAGCGTCGCGCTGCGGACGCATTCGCCGCCCGGTGGGCTCCTCGTCCCACCAAACATGTATTTCGCCTATGGCACGCTGGCACTCGGTTCGGCGTGCACCCTCTTTATGTATCCCCACTCAATCACGAGTGCGCTTAGCGCGAAGAGCAAGTCCGTCATCCAGCGCAACGCCGTTTTCTTACCGCTCTATTCGATCTTACTGGCGATGCTCGCACTCATGGGTTACTGTGCGCTGGCCGCCGGCATCCATCTGGACGCCAAGCACACCAGCCTCGCCGTCCCGCTCCTGCTCAAGGCACTCTTCCCGGGTTGGCTGGCCGGAGTAGGTTTCGCCGCGATCGTCACGGGCGCGCTGGTTCCCGCCGCGGTTATGGCAATCGGTTCGGCGAACCTGTTTGCCAGCAACGTTCTCGCCGAGTTCACTCAAGAACGGCCTGCCGCCGAAACGCAGCATGCAAAGCTCCTTTGCCTCGCAGTACTCGCAGCGGCACTGGTCCTCGTGCTCACCGTTCCGGTGCCGTTCGCGATCAACTTTCAACTGCTCGGCGGCGCGTGGATGATGCAGATATTCCCGGTCGCGGCGATGGGCCTTTACACGCGCTGGTTCAACCCCGCTGCGCTGCTGGCCGGCTGGGGCTGTGGAATCGTCTGCACGACCGTGATGGCAATAGACACCGGCTTCAAATCGACGTTCGCGCTCGGCGGAAACGGTTTGGTCGGATATATCGGCTTTTATGGTCTCGCGCTCAATCTCGCCGTCGCCGCTGGCTTGACGCTGCTCTTCAACGCGACGGGTACGGCGCCCGGGGTCGACCGAACCGTGCCGGCGGACTATGCGTGAGCGAACGTTTTCGTACGCCGCGCAGGCTACGATGACTCCAGAGACCCGTTCGGACCAGTCCCTCGCTCGGGGTCCGGGGCAGGAGAAGCTCCCGCATCTCCGCTATAGCGTAGGTACCAGGCGTTCGCCCGCCGGTCGGGTTTTTGAGCCACCCTTTGTCACGTACTTAAGGAGAGTCGGAATGCGTTTTCTCAAGATGTCGCTCGTCCTCGTCGCCGCAACCCTCGTCGTCACGGCCTGCGCGAGCAAGTCCTCATCGAACGATCAGAGTCAATCCACGGAAGCTACGACTGCCGCCTCGTCTGCCGCTACGACGACGGACAACACCGCCGCGAGCGCGGCGCCCGCGGGCGAAGCGCCCGCTTATCCCGGAGCGACCACGCAGGCATCCGGAAGCAACACCAGCATGGGCCAGAGCGCCGCGGGCACGGTCATGACGACCGATGACTCCTTCGACAAAGTCTACGCCTGGTATCAGAAAAACATGCCGAGCGGTTCCGAGAAGTCCCACACCACGGCGCCGGTAGAGAGCGCGGTCTTTATGGTCGGCGATCCGGGCTCGGGGCAAACCTCGGTAACGATCACCGTGTCGGGCAACAAGACGATGATCACGACCGCCAAAGTAAAGATGTAAAGAGCCGGCCGCGGCGATTGCTCATTCGTCGTGGAGCGGCAGCTCATTCATCGAGCTGTCGCTCCACATCGTTACGGCGTAAATTCGTAGACGCTTCCTTGGCCGAAAGTACCACCAGCCACGGTCGCCCCATAGAAGTTGCCGCGAGCATCGAGTGTCAATCCATAGTAGGGGTACGCGCCGTCGCTCCCGTTGCCGAACGCATGGAGCACTGTTTCGTCTCCGGACCTGGCGTCGACTTCGAAGAGCGTGCCGCAGCCGCAGCTTCCGCCGCCCGCGGATGTCGTTCCATAAAGTTCGCCGCTTTGCAAAATAAGCGTAGCCGTCGGAGAGCTTCCGTCGCTGCCTCCTTGGAAACTGTAGAGGACGCGTTCCCGGTAGGGTCCGTGCGACCGGCGCGCGAGTTCGAAGACGCTGCCTAACCCCGCGGCGCCGCCGTAGTACGTGGTTCCGAAAAGATCGCCGGCTGGATCGGCAACCAACCCGCCGTAAGGCGAAGCGCTATCGGGCTGACCCTTGAAGGCGTAGAGTGTCGTCAGCCTCCACCGCTTCCTTGACGTCGCGTGCAGTCTGAACACCGTACCGGCGCCGTGAGCGCCCCCGATCTCCGCGACGCCATACAAATTGCCCGCGGTATCGCGCAACAAGAGACCGAGTGACCCGACGCCCCCGTCCGCACCCCCGGTGAATGCGTGAATGATCTTCTCGTGCCATTTCCGCCCGGCGCGCCAAACTTCGTAGATGGTACCCTCGGAATGCGAACCGCCGTCGGGAGTCATTCCATAGATGTTGCCGCTCGGGTCGAAAACGACACCACCGCCCGGTCCGAATCCGTCACGACCCGCAGTAAAGTCGTGCAGCACGTTCTCGGTCTGTGGGGTCAGCTGGAAGAGAACCCCGCAACCGTCGCTGCCGCACGATCCGCCGGAGCCCCCGGCGACGGTGGTACCGTCGAGGTTTCCGCTCCTATCGAAGCTCGCGCCGCCGTGCGGATTCTTGCCGTCGGTGTAGCAGCTGAAGCTATGCAGCACGCTTTCCTGCCACGGCGGACTCGCCGGCGGCATCAGCTTGAAGATCGTGCCGCACTGCGACGTCCCGCCGGTGACGGTCGTGCCATAGAGATTTCCGTTGTTATCGAAAGCCAGACCGGTTGCGGCATTTCCGCCGTCGCTGCCACCGGTAAAACTATAGAGAACCTGTTCAGAGCCCTCCGAAGAGCGGCCGCTCGCGACGACGGCGTGTAACGAACCGGACGTGCCGGCGTTGTCCGCGCAGCCGGAAAGAATCGTCGCAACAACAATGCCCGCGAGTCCGCGCAGCGCGGCCGATCTCTCTTTCATACTTCCTCCCCGACGCTAACCGCGGTAAGCGGCTGGAACGCTGACGCTGGCGCCGCCGTTCTCGCTGATCGTTGCGCCGCTGCGCTTCGGAGCGGTATCCGACTCGCGGATGAGCTCGAACTGTAAGACGGATTCGCCCGAGGACGGTATCGCGACTTCAATGCGTTGTGGCGAACAGAACTTCGGCGTGCAAAAGGCAGCGAGCCAGCCGTTTGCCACGCCGGAGGCTTGCAAGTGGACGACGGAATCCGGCGTGCCGGTGACCTTCAAACGGTACTTCGCAGCCGCCGCGCTCGACGTCTGAAGCTCGCTGCCCGTCCACGGCTGGACCGAGAGATGTGTGGCCGCCGTCTGCGACAAGGCGAGCATCATCCCGATAGCGGAGATCGAAAGGCTCATGTACGCAGCTTATAGCCGATCGCCATCAAGCGCAAGATAATGCCGAGTGAAATCGCGGTAAGCAACACGACCATCCCAATCGAGAACGCGGGCGCGAGGTAACTCTGCCCGGTGTAGCTGCGTCGAAAGGCGTCGATCGTATAAAAGATCGGATTGAAAAGCTCTAAGGTCTGCAGCGCCGGTGGGAGCATTTTTGCCGAAGTGAAGACGCCGCCGACGAACGTAAGCGGCGTGATGACGAAGGTCGTGAGGATCGCAATGTGATCGAACTTGTCGGCGAGCAAACCGAAAATGAGGCCGAGGGCCGAGAATAAAATCGAGACGAGCGCGATCACTGCGAAATAGATCGCCCAGTCGTGAGGGACGCTGTGGACGAGGATGACGCCGAGCACGGTAATGAGCCCGGCGATCAGCATCGAACGCGCCAAACTGCCGATGACATATCCGCCGACGAGCTCGTATGCCGACATCGGCGCGATCAGCAGCTCCTGGATCGAGTTCATGAAGCGCCCCTGGAACAGCGAGCTCGAGCACTCGCCGTACGACGAGTCGATCACTTGGAGCATAATGAGTCCGGGGATCAAAAACTGCGCATAGCTGACGCCGTCGACCACCGGTATGCGGCTGCCCAGTGCGAGACCGAAGACGAAGACGTAGAGGAGCGTCGTGATGATCGGCGGCCAGATCACTTGGTTGATGATCTTGAGGCTGCGAACGATCTCGCGCTTGACGAGCGTCCATAAAGCGACGGTATTAATTGCGCGTCAGCTCCAAGAATACGTCTTGCAAGGACGCGCCCAGCGCGACGAGTTCTTCGGTCGGCTTTTCCGCGACGATTCGGCCGGCACGCACGATCGCGATGCGCCGGCAGAGCTCTTCGGCTTCTTCCAAGTAGTGCGTCGTCAGAAAAATCGTCAGGCCCTCGGAATTGAGCTTTTGCAGCCACTCCCAAAGCTCTAAGCGAAGCTCGACGTCGACGCCGGCGGTGGGCTCATCGAGAATCAAGAGCTTCGGTTCGTGGATCAAGGCGCGCGCTAACGAAAGCCGGCGCTTCTGGCCACCCGAAATCTTCGTGTACTCGAGATGCGCGTGCGAGGTCAGGCCGAAACGCTCCAGCAGCATGTCGGCACGCTCGGCCACGCGCTTTCCGCGCAGGCCGTAATAACCGGCGGCATAGACGAGCACGTCGCGGAGCGACAGATACCGGTCGAAGTTGAACTCCTGCGGCGAAAGGCCGATGAGACGCCGAGCCTCGCGCCATTGCCGTTCGTTGTCGTAGCCGAAGATTCGGATGCTCCCGCGGCTGGTGCGAGCCAAACCGACGATCGCGTTGATCGTCGTCGTTTTGCCGGCACCGTTGGGCCCGAGAAAACCGAAGAACTCGCCCGATTCCACGCTCAGCGAGATTCCATCGACCGCCGTGAAACTGCCATACCGCTTCACGAGGCCGTTCACTTCGATGGCCGGAGCGGAGACGGGACCTACGGTATCGAGTTCTTTAATCGTTTGTACCGGTGGCGGCGAAGAGTGGCGATCAGTTCCGTACTCTCCGGAATCCCGCAGTCGCTCAATTGGGTTGCGACCTTCTTGACGTCGAACGCGACGCGCCGGTGCTTGACCTGCCAGCCACCGTCACGCTCGGTAAAAATCGCGTAGCAGGCCCGTGGATCGCCATCCTTCGGCAAGCCGACGGACGCCACGTTAACCAGAAGCTTGCCGCGCCACATTCTCACGTAGGGTAGGTGCAGGTGACCGAAGGCAATCGCCGTTGCGGGCTCGTCACCGACGAGTCGTTCGAGCACGCCTTCGTCCGCGTCGGGCCAGATGTGCTCGTCGTCGTTCTTTGGATTCGCGTGCACGATCAACAGCTGATTGTCGTCTTCACCGATGCGCAGCGCAAAGGGCAGCTCTCGCAACCACGATAACCATTGTTCGCCGATCTCCCGGCGGGTCCACGCAATCCTCGCCCGCTCGGCCGGAGCCAACGTTTCGGCGACCGCTTCATCGAACACGTAGCGGTCCTTGTTTCCCCGGATGCATGCGGCGCCGATCTCTTCCAGACGCAGCAGTACCTTCTTTGGTTTTGGCCCATCCAAGCAGAGATCGCCCGCGACGGCGACGCCGTCGGCGCCACCTTGCGATTCGAGATCCGCCAGACAGGCGTCGAGCGCTAAGAGGTTTCCGTGAACGTCAGAAAAGACGGCAAATCGCATTGGTCCTCCCGCTCACTCGCGCTTGAGAACCAGTGCCAGCATCGACGGTGCAATTCCAAGCTTCGCGAACTCGTAGAGGTCGATCGACTCGACGGCGATGCCCGCGCGTCGCATTTGTCCCAAAGCCGTGCGGTAGCGGACGTCGGCGAGCACGTGCCGCTCGCCCAGGCAGAGTACTCCCGCGGCCAACTCTTCTCCGCGTTCCAGCACGATGGTCCGAAAACCGGCGAAGGCGGCGGCGTCGGCCTTATCGGCTCCGACGACGATCGTATCCTTGGCGACGGCACTCGCTACCGAGCGCAGTGCGAGCACGCCCGGAGCGAGCTTGACCTCGACCACGCGATACCCGTGTGACTGCGCCAGTTTCGCGAAGCCGGCACGCCCGGGTTCGTTTCCTTGCGAGCCGATGCCAATGAAGGCGGTCTCGCCCGCCAAAATGATGTCGTTGCCGTCGAGCAATCCAGGATTGGCAATATGACCGGCCAGCGGCACGTCGAGCACGGCGAACTCCGCCTGCATCCGATCGGCTTCCGCACGTCGCGACATGGCGGTCGGACGCATCATAACGGCGCCGTCCTCAAAGACGAGCGCGGCATCCCCAGCGCTCACTTCGTAAGCGTCGCTCGCGTGCGACCCGAGTACGATCGTTTCGACGCCGAAATACTCCAGCGTCGAACGCAAGACGTCGTGTTGTTCGAGCGCGCGGGCGTAAATCGCTCCCGGCTCGCCGATCCGCGCGGCGGTGCGCTCGACGGCGGCGTTCGGCCGCACCAATACTGCGCAACGCAGGCGCCCCGTTGCGGTCGCCACCAAGCGCGGGCCGAAACCAACGGCGCTGCGCGTCATTGCGCTTGATACGTTTCGGGGTCGGGAGCTTCGGTGAAAAAGCCGGCCAAATCGGAGGCGAGGAGATCGTTGAGCGTAAGCGGGGGCAGCCCGAAGATTTCCTCTTCGGTTTTCACGATGCTGGCCACGCTGAGATGCCGGTCACCGACGTATCCGCGCCGGGCCAGCGGTGAAACGACCAATGCGTAACTGCGCATCGCGTTGACGTGATCGGCCGGCGAGCTGACGCCCTCTGGAACGATAAAGATAACCGTCGAGCTCCAGTGAGGCGTATGAGAGACAAAATCCACGATTTCGCCCAACGCCGCGTCGGCATCCTTAACGCCGGTCGCGCTGTCCTGCGTCGGAATCCAGACGTAAGTAAAACTCGGCACTCGGTCGCCCTGCACGAACGCTTGCATATCGCGAACGAATTCGTGGCCCCGAGCCACGTCGCCGACTTTCGGGTTGAAGCCGGCGTAGTTGAGATCCACGTTGCCCGCCAGGGCCGCAAGCGCAGGAACGTCGAGATGATACACGGATCCGTCGTAGCCGGACAGACGCAGGAGGCCACCGTAATCGCGATAGGTCAGTCCGGCTCGCGCAAATGCGTTGAACAGATAGCCGCCGCGATCGTAATCTTCCGGGTCGTCACCGTGGTCGTCCATCGGAGAACGAGCGGCGCTCGCGGCGTCCACGAGCTGCTGATAGAGCGTCGCCGCGGAGGCCATCGCAGACTGCTTGGCAACGTTCAAATCCGCATCGGCTGCGTAAAAGTTGTCCGCAAGCGCATAGCTGCGGGCAAGTGCGTGCAGGTTTGGCGTCATACTCTGCGGGTAGAGATTCAGCGTGGCATCGCCGTTGCCGTGCGGATTGCCCGAATCGTCTTTGAGGTCGCCGAGCATGGCGTCGTAACCGCGCGTGCCGACGGCGATGTAAACGACGTGATCGATCGCGTCACTACGCTTGCTCGAACGAAGGGGCGGAATCACCGGATTGAATTTTGCAACGCCGGGCGTCCGATTGTAGCGCAGCGCCGCCAGCGTCTCCTTGACCAGCGACGTGTGCTTGAGATCCACGCGCTGCAGCATCCCCTGGCCACCATCGCCCTTCGCATTGGCCACGTACAAGTAGCGGCCGTTCGCCGAAAGGTCGATCGCCGTCGGAAACCAGCCGGTCGGAATCAGGCCAAAGCGGTAACGTGTCGTACGCCGTGCGTCCAGCACCGCCACAGCGTTCAATCCGGCGAGTGCGACGTATAGTCGCTTGCCATTGGGACTGAGTGCTTCGGCGCTGGGCGCAGCACCGTACGGAGCGCCGGGATACAAACGAAGGTCGAGTCCGCGCACCACGCGAGGCGTGCCGGCAAGGCTGACGACCGCGACGCGGTCCACGTTGGAAAGCGCGACGTACGCGAGCCGGCCGTCTTTGCTGAGCACCGTGGCGCCCGGCGCGGCTCCGCCGATAACCTGCGTCCCGTCGGGTGCCGGATCCATCGGGACCGTCGCGGGATCGACGCTCGTACTTCCCGGCGAGAGCTCGAAAACCGAGAGCGCCGACGATTTGCTTGGATCGAATGCCGGTGCGGCAAAGTTGGGTTCAGGCACCGGCGTCTGCAGCGGCGTATACGCGGAGAGTCCGCTGCTGCTTGCAAGCACCGTCTCACGGCCGGCTGCAATGTAAAGTGGGAAATCGCCCGCAGGAATCGTTTGCGCGACGGTTCGATCTGAGAGATCTATTTCAATCGCTGCATCGCCGAGATTATCGGCGACGTACGCGTTTCGACCGTCGGGCGAGACGGCGATCTGCGCGGGAAACACACGACCGCCGTGCGTCGCAGGAAGCGCGACGGCCGCTTGCGCGGTGAGCGTTCCGCTCGCGTCGAGGTCGAAAACGTCGACCGCGCCGGCCGCCGCGTCCGAGGCGAGCACGATCGTGCGAGCGGCATCGCGCGGGTCGCGTGTCGCCGCCACGCCCATAAAGAACGATGCTGAGGAATTCTGATAAATGCTCGCGATCTTCATCGTCCCGACGTTCACGACCGCGAGCGACGCGGGTCCGGAGAGAATGGCGTACCGGCCGTCCGGCGAAAGCGCCATACCGAGTGCGCCGCTGCCGACCAGTAGGGTGGTGCCCGCGGGTGCCGTAGTTCGCCCATCGGGAAGAACGGCATCGACGGGATTTATTCGGTCGGCTCCGGCTGGACGGTCGCCTGCGGGTGCGGAGTATATGATGAGAGGAGTCGTCCGACTCCCCGCACCCAACAAGGCGGCGGCCAAAAGCGCCGCTGCAATTTGCCTAAAAGACACGGGAGGATGCCATTACCATTGCGGGTCGCGAGGACCCTGCCGTCTTAGCCGTAGCCACGGCCGCCCCGCCGTTTGAGCTCGGGCAGGCCGAGGTTGTTCGGCGGATCGATTTAGCGCTCGGTCCGCGCTCGCGCGAAATCGTCCGGCTCCTTCCAATGTTCGGCAACACCGGCATCGAGCGCCGCTACTCCTGCGTTCCGATGGAGTGGTATGAAGAAACGCACGATTGGCCCGACCGCAACGCAGTCTACCTCGATTCGGCGGTCGATCTTCTCGAGACGGCAACCAATGAGGCGCTTCGGCGCGCGCGGCGTCAAGCGGACGAAATTGATGCCATCGTCGTCGTTTCGACGACGGGAATTGCAACGCCCAGCCTAGACGCGCTCTTAATGGAGCGCATGCGGTTGCGCCCAACGGTGCGCCGCCTGCCGATCTTCGGGCTAGGCTGCGTCGGCGGCGTCATTGGATTGGAGCGCGCCGCCATGATGGCTCGCGCGAAACCCGGCGCGCTCGTTCTTTTCCTGGTCGTGGAACTCTGCGCGCTCTGCTTTCGCCGGGACGATTTCTCCAAGAGCAACATCGTAGCGACCGCCCTATTCGGCGATGGTGCCGCGGCGGCGCTGATCTCCTGCGACGGCGAGGGCCCCGCAGTTCTGGACGGCGGCGAGTTCACGTGGCCGGAGTCGCTCGACGTGATGGGCTGGGATGTCACAGGTGACGGGCTCAAGGCGATCTTCTCGCGCGATATACCCGAGCTCGTGACGACGAAACTGCACGATGTGACGGTCGATTTTCTTTCAGGGCACGGTCTCGCGTTACGAGATATCGATCGCTTCGTCTGCCACCCGGGCGGTGCGAAAGTGCTCGACGCTTTGGCCGTTGCGTTCGAAATCGACCCGCAGCGACTTAGCGAATCGCGCGGAGTGCTGCGCGATTACGGCAACATGTCTGCGGCGACGGTGATGTTCGTACTCGAGCGGACGCTCGCATCGGCCGCGCCGTGGAGGCGAGCACTGCTGAGTTCGTTAGGCCCGGGCTTCACCGCCGGCTTCGCGCTGCTCGAAAACCGCCCCGTGTGAGCGTTCTCTGGGTTGTTCTCGCGCTCGTGGCCCTTCAACGGGTTGCTGAGCTGCTCTACTCGGCGC
>DATMKR010000020.1:0-8066 GCA_035571115.1 Candidatus Acidiferrum sp.
CTCGTTACGCAACCGGTTTTCCTCTCCCGGGGCACGCACGTCGTGAAAAGCGCCGACCCGGAGGTGAAGATCGGGCTTCTGAGCATGGAACCGGTGACGCTGCCGAAGACGCGCCCTTTCGCACTCGAGTGGCAGCGACGCTCTCCGACCTCAGTTGACGTGAGCGTACCGGTGAAGGCAAACGCGGCCCCCTTTCTGCTGGTATTCGGCGATGCATATCATCCCGAGTGGGAGGCGACGGTCAATGGGAAGCTGCTCGATCACGTTATCGTAAACGGCGTTTCCAACGGATGGGTCGTGCCGGCTCTTCCACAGGGGGGAACGATCGCTCTGCGATTCATCGGGCAGCGATACTACATCGTCGCAGGGATCATATCGTTGATCGCGCTCGGCTTACTGATTACGCTTGCGCTCAAGCCGGAGCTGTGGCCGCTCCGCTCGACTCCATGAAAACCTCAGCCGTCGCCTCAGCGCTACGACGCGCCTTGCGCTACACGATCGTGACGGCGATCGTAGCGATCCTGGGTTCGAGCCTGCTGGTAACGGACGGCGAACGACTGGCAACGATCGTATATCTCGCCGTTATTTTTGCCGCGGTAACGGTGACGGCACTCCATTTTGTGCCGGCCGGCGCGACGACGGAGCGGCCCGTGGTCGTTACCTTGCCCGCGGCGCTGCAGTCGGTGCTGCTCGTCGCGGTCATCTTGGCCGTGGGGGCGTTGCTTGCCGGACAGCCCGTGGCCGAAGGGCTCCTGTTGCTCGGCTGTGCCGCGCTCACCGCTCTCGCCGCATTCGGGGGCGGCGAGTTCTTTCGGGCACTCTACATCGAGTTGGCCGCCGGCGGGATGCTGGCGGCCCTTAAGCGCTACAGCGTGCTCGCCGGTGCCCTCGCGTTGGTTCTGGCGATGGTCGTGCCCGCCGAGACGAAGGCGGTTGTCGTAGAAGTTGCGTGCTGGGCCGTTGTGGCCGCGACGATCTTTCTTTCGGTATCGCTGATCGGCAGGACCGGCTTGGGGCGGTTCGTGATGGCGATCCTTAAAGTCGCCCCGACGTGGATTTTCGAGCGGACGACCGGCTACGCCGCGTACGCTTGCGTGGGGGCCCTCCTCGTCGCCTCGCTGTGGCCCCGAGCCGCACCAATCTCCGCCTTTTGCGCGTACGTCGCCATCGTCATTGTCACGATCGGGGTTGCAGTCGAAATTCGTCTTGGCCTCGTCGCCGATTCCCGCCGCGCGACTTCGATTTCGAATCCACGGTGAAGAGCGGCGCGATTGCGGGCGCACTCGCGTTCGCCGCGTTCGTCGTCGCGAAAGGGACTCCGACGCTGCGTCACGATTGGAACTGGCCGATCGGCCGGCTCGCAATTCCGTCGTTCTTCAACGAATCGATCGGCGGGTGGCTGCCCGTCGGGTTCGGTGTCGCCAATGCCCATCCAACGACGTATCTGATCGCTCTTCCGCTCGTCGGGTTGATGTGGATAGCGGGTCCGCTCATCGCTTTAGCCGCGTTTGCGTTCGTAACCGGTTACTGTTGCATGCGAGCTGCGGCAGACGTGGCGTCGCAATGGGGCAATGCGGCGCCGGCAGCGATTGGCGCCGGCCTTTTCGCGCTCTTCAATCCGTGGGTCTATAACGAAGTCGTCGCCGGGCATCTCGTCATGGTGCTCGCTTACGGCGGCCTCATCGGTCTGCTGGGCGAAATGACGCGCGGCCGCGGCGCATCGCCGGTGCGTTTGGCCTTGTGGCTCGCCTTGATCGAAGCGCAATTGCAGTTCTTCATCGTCGCTGCCGGCGCGATCGTCGTTTTTTCTTTGGTGACAAAGAAGTGGTTGGCGCCGGTTGCGGGCGTTCTCGTTGCGTTGCCGTCGATCGTTGGACTTTTCGCCGAGCGCGGAGCGCTCGTGCAAACGCCGTATAGCGTTGCGTGGCAGGCAAACCAATCGCTCTCCCCGATTGCGCTGCTCTCGCTGGGCGGCTACTTTCCGGGATACGCCGATCGGTTGGGTTTGGCGGCAGAGGTCGCGATCTGGACGCTGTGTGCGTTTGCTCTGGCCGGTGTCGTAGCGGCACGCCGCATCCGCGCGGTTAGGTGGGCCGCCGCGGCAGCCGCCTTAGTATATCTCTGCGCCCTGGGCGTCCACGGTCCGCTGGACGCCGCATATGAATGGACCGTGCGCTTTATTCCCGAGAGCGGCGTATTCCGCGAGCTGTACGATTTCGGCGGAGTCTTTGCGGCGCTTCTTATCGCACTTGCCACGGCGCTGACGGCTCGGGCGAAAGCGCTTGGATATGTCGCGCTCCTCGCCGGCGCCGTCTTACCCATCACCTGGCTGATACATCCGCCCAGCGATCTGTGGGTTGCAGCCCAAAGCTATCCGCACCCCGCGATCGCGGCACCGCCGTTTTCTCGCGTCGCTCTGCTTCCGGCCTTTCAACCGCTGCAACTACGCACCGGCACCGGAGACGGCGCGGATCCCGACGCCATCGCGTATCCCGGTGAAGTCGCGGCTCTCAACGACTATCTTCCCGCCTATCCGGTGGACATGGCGCTCGCCCGCTACGAGCGCGACGGTGATGCGGACGCCTTGCGGGCCCTCGGCGTCAGCCTGATCGTTGCTCGGCCCTGGCTCGTATCGCGATCGAATGGAGAAATCGGTCTGGCTGCCTCTTCTTTAGGAGTGCCGCGGCCGTCTTCCGCGACGCAAAGCACTGAGAACCTCACCGCCGCCGCGCCGCTGATCTCGGCGTGTGAAAGCGCGCGAATCGTCGCTTTGGTCGATACTCTCGATCCATGCGATATGTTCTTTGGCGACGCACCGGGCTATGCGGCCGTTACTCCGTTGCACGGGCCGAGCGATTCGATCGATCCCTCAGCGTCGTGGATCGATGCACGTCTCGCGTTTGCTCGCGCACCCGCGGTCGCCCAAGGTATCGGCGGCGTGCTCACGCAGTCCACGCTCGCAAACCCCGTTACACCGGGAGCGTGGCTGCTCGCCTACGTGCGTGGACGATTGACCGGTTCGGACGGCCAAACGCTCGCCGCGAGCCCCGGCTCCTTTACCTGGATCTCGATTCCGCCGAACGTCGACTCGGTCTCCTGCCGGGGGCTCTGCGAGCTAGTGGCGGAGTCCCGCTTCTTTCCGTCGATTCCGCTTCGTCAAAGTGTCGCTCGAACTCGCGCGTTGCCATTCGATCAACTCGCGCCCTGGCTCTATCGCGTGCACGGCGTTGCCGGTTCCGTAGGGCTCGTGCGTCTGAACGAGCGCTACGATTCGGGATGGATGGCGCTGCGCGCGTGGCGCGTGCTTCCGCACGTTCGCCTCGCTCTTGCAGCGAACGGTTGGATTCTCACGGATCGCTCGTCCGGCGACGTCTTGCTCCTACAAACCACTGCATTCATGCAGGAAATCGCGGAACTGGTGGGCGTGCTTTGCGTGCTTTCGCTGCTGAAGGCGCTCGTCGGGAAGCCGACGAAGCGCGCTTGAGTGACGATGACGCTGCAGGTTCCGTTTGTCGATCTCAAAGCGCAGTTTCGCGCGTTATCGGAAGAGGTCGTTCCCCGCATGATGCAAGTGATGGAGAGCGCCGGCTTCATTCTGGGCCCCGACGTAGCACTCTTCGAGGAACATTTTGCGACCTATGTCGGCGCTCGCTATTGCGTGGGCGTCGAATCGGGCACTGCCGCGTTGGAGCTTGCCTTGCGCGCGTGCGCGATCGGGCCCGGAGACGAGGTCATCATTCCGGCCAATACGTTCATCGCATCGGCACTCGCGGTTTCGGCCGTCGGAGCGCATCCCGTACTCGTCGAGATGGATCGTGCGTATCTGATCGACTCGGAGCTGCTCGAAGCGGCGGTTACGCCGCGCACGAAAGCCGTTATGCCGGTGCATTTATACGGTCAAGCCGTTCCAATGGATGCGATCCTCGATTTCGCCCGGCGCCACGGCCTGCGCGTTATCGAGGATGCTTGCCAGGCGCATGGCGCGCGCTACCAGGGCCGGCGTGCCGGAAGTTTCGGTGATATGGGCTGTTTCAGCTTCTACCCCGGAAAGAACCTCGGCGCGTACGGAGACGGAGGCGCGATCGTTTGCAACGATCCCGGTTCGTACGACGCGTTACGCTTGCTGCGCGATTTGGGCCAGTCAAAGAAGTACGAACACGTCGTCAAGGGTGACAACTGCCGGCTGGATTCGTTGCAGGCCGCCGTGCTCGACGTTAAGCTCCGCCACCTGGACGATTGGAACGATGCCCGCCGCCGTCATGCCGCAGCGTACGATCGGCTTCTTCGCGAAATCGGCATCGAACCTCCGTGCAAGCTGCACGATGAGGGCCACGTCTATCATCTCTACGTCATAGAAGTTGAGAATCGAGATCGCGTGCAAGCCGCATTGAGCGAACGCGGCATTGCCACCGGCGTTCACTATCCCATTCCCATTCATTTGCAGCGCGCCTACGCCGACCTCGGCCTGGGCCCCGGCTCGTTTCCGCGCACGGAGCGAAGCGCTAATCGGATTCTTTCACTTCCAATGTTTGCCGAGCTCACCGAAGACCAGATCGTCTGCGTGGTCGACGCTCTTGCGAGCTGCCGTCCGTTGCTCGTTGCCTAGGAGCCTCGGTAATGGAACGTGCGCCGCTTGGCGTCGCGGTAATCGGAGCCGGTTACTGGGGACCGAACCTCGTCCGGAATTTCTATGCTTCGGAAGAGTGGTCGGTTCGATGCATCGTCGAACGCGACCGGCCGCGCTTGGAGCGCTTGCGGCGGCTCTATCCCGCCGTTGCCGGACACGAGCAGATCGAAGCGGCGCTGGACGATCCGCAAGTAGACGCGATCGCGCTCGCGACGCCGCCGCGAACGCATCGCGAGCTCGCAATGCGCGCGATCGACGCCGGAAAGCACGTGTTGGTGGAGAAACCGCTGGCAGAGACATTCAGCGACGCCGAAGACCTCTGCGAGCGCGCACGGCGCGCCGGCGTTTGCCTGATGACGGACCACACCTTTCTTTACACCGGCTCGGTGGAGAAGCTGCGCGCGTTACGCGAGGGCGGCGACCTCGGCAAGGTCTATTATATCGACTCCGTGCGCGTCAATCTCGGGCTCTTTCAGGAGAGCAACGTCGTCTGGGACCTCGCGCCGCACGACGTGTCCATCATCAACTACGTCCTGGACGAGTTGCCGTCATCGGTGGCCCTCCAGCTCGGCGCGTGCGTCCATGCCAAGACGCCCGACGTCGCATTTCTGACGATGTGGTACCCCAGCGGTTGCCTCGCGCACGTGCATCTGAGCTGGCTCTCACCGGTCAAGGTGCGGCGCACGATGATCTCCGGAAGTTTGAAGATGGCGGTTTGGGACGACGTGGAGCCGACCGAAAAAATTTACATTTACGATAAGGGCGTCGTCTTGGATCCGTCGAGCACGTCGCTCCAGCAGCAGATGGTGGCGTACCGGTTGGGAGACCTGCACGTGCCGCTCATCGATAATCGCGAAGCGCTCGGAAAGCTGGCCGCGGATTTTGCCCTCGCCATTCGGAACGGGACGCCGACGCGCTCGGACGGGAGATTCGGCGCCGGCGTCGTGCGCGTGATCGAAGCCGCGCTGCGCTCCGCCGAGCTTGACGGCGCGAAGGTTGCGGTCGACCCGTGAAAGTCTCGTTCATCATCGCGGTGCTCAACGAGCGCAAGCGGCTTCCGCCGGTGATCGAAAGCATCCGCGCCCAGGAGTATCCGCCGGCGTCAGTCGAGATCGTCGTCGTGGACGGGCTGTCGGACGACGGTACGCAAGAGTACGCTCGCAGCGCGGGGTGCGTCGTCGTCGACAACCCTCGCCGGCTCGCCGAGCCGGGCCACCTGCTCGGCTACGCGGCCGCAACCGGCGACCTCTTGGTGATTATCGCCGCCGACAACATCTTGCACGACCGCGATTTCCTTCGTCGCATCGTCGAGCCGTTCGAGGACCCTAACGTGTATGCGGCCGTTCCGCGCGTCGTCAGTACCCGCGACGATAATTTGAGCACGCGCTACATCAACGATTTTACGGATCCCTTTAATCACTTCTTATATGGCGATGCCGCCGCGCCGATCACGTTCGGACGCGCGTATCGGGTGAAGCGCAGGACGCCCTCCTATCTCGTATACGATTTTCCGGTTGACAAGCCGCCGCTCGTGGCGATCGCGCAGGGCGTTACGGTTCGCGCCAACGCTCCAAAGCGCAAGGGCTGGGAAGAAGACGATATACTGCCTATCGTGGACATTCTTCGCGCAGGATTCGACGTCGCGTACGTTCCCGATGCACTCATCGAGCATCACACCGTTGAAGGCTTGCGCAACTTCGTGAGCAAGTTTGGCCCGCGCATCGCCAAGCGGCTCGAAGACCGGGATCAACCGGTCTGGGAGCGCGCCGCGGCGTGGACGCCCGCCCGGAAACTGCGCGCGTATCTCTGGCCGTTCTATGCCGTCTCCATCGTCGGGCCGCTGGTTGCGGCGCTCTTCGGCGCGATTCGCGACCGTCGCGCGACGTGGTTCTATCACCCCGTGATCAACTTCGCGCTCGGGGTCGAGTTTTGGCGCCGCGCGTTACCGTATGCGTGGTCGCTCGCGGGGCGCCGACTCCGCGGAGAGCGCGCATAGTGCCGGGTTCGGTCCTGGTCACGGGCGGCGCCGGCTTCATCGGCTCGCATGTCGTTGCCGATCTGCTGCGGGCCGGTTATCGCGTGACCGTCTTCGACAACTTCTCGAGCGGGCTGCGCGAGAACTTGGCCGCCTTCGACGGCGAGGTAGAGATCGTCGAGGGCGACATCTTAGATGCCGACGCTTTAACGGCGGCCGCGCGCGGCAAGGACGCGCTCTCCCACCAAGCAGCGCAACTCGAAATTACCAAATGCTTGGAAGATCCGATCGACGACATGCGTACGAACCTCGTTGGAACGATCAACGTGTTGAACGCGGCGCGGATCGCGGGCGTCGGGCGCGTCGTCAATGCGTCGTCGGCCTGCATTTACGGGCAGGCCATCGATCCGCCGAGCGAAGAGGACGCGACTCCGCAGGATCCCAACTGGTCGTACGGCGCCAGCAAGCTCGCGGCCGAAAAGTACGCGCAAATCTTTTCGAACGACTACGGCTTTGCCGTGCAGTCGCTGCGGTACGGAATCACGTACGGGCCGCGCGAGTGGTACGGCCGCGTGCTGACGATCTTTCTCAAGCGCTTGTCGGAAGGGAAGGCGCCCGTCGTCTTCGGAGCCGGCGAGCAGCTACGCGACTTCGTCTTCGTCGACGACGTGGTTCGCATCCATCGGGCCTGCATCGAGAGCGGCCTGCGCGGCGCGCACTCGTTCAACGGCGGAACGGGCATTGCGACGTCCGTGTCGCAGCTCGCGCGGCTGGCGTGCGAGATCTCCGGCACGGGCCTCGAGCCCGTCACGGAAAACGTGCAGCCGGGTGAAACGTCCGAACTCGTTGCCGGGCGGATGCGATTGCCCTCCGAGCTTGGTGTCATGCAGCTATCGCCGGCGAAAGTCGAGCGCATTTTCGGCATTACGCCGCAGGTCACACTTCGCGAAGGTCTTAGGCGCGAGTGGGAGTGGCTTCAAGGGAACGCCCACCGGTGGACGACGATGAGTTACTAGGAGGCCGTCGGGTTATGGTACGTCATGCTGAGGAGGCTCTGGACGACGAGCGGAGCCCGGATGGCGGAGCGAGGAGCCAGGCAGCAGGAGCGTAGCCAGGATGGCGGAGCGACGAGCGGCTCCTCAGCGTGACGTACCATAACCCGACGGCCTCCTAGTAACGCAAAGGCGTACCGATACGGATGTCGCCGCTCGAATCTTCGAAGACTTCGCTCCAGTAGCGCATCATCGTCAAACCGTCTTCGTGTCGTCCGAGTAGATCCGGAATCGCATTTCCTTCGACCATATCGATCAAGAGCGAGGCGAAATTAATTCCGGCGGCGGTGGTCAGCGCTAAGGTTCCCGAGAAGCGCGGATTCATTTCGATGATCGCGAAGGTTCCATCCGCACGCAACATGCCCTGAACATTAGCGGGACCTTGTAGGCCGCTCTTCTCGACGACGTCGCG
>DATMKR010000021.1:0-7986 GCA_035571115.1 Candidatus Acidiferrum sp.
AGCGTCACGTACGTTCCGGCTTTGGTCAGGACCGAGAGCAGAACGCCGCGCGGGGGCAGGTGGGCGGATGAATGCGTGAGCTGTTGATTCGCCGTGGTTGGATTGAACCAGGCCGTCCCGCTTTGTAACGGAACGTGGCGACGCTCCCCGTTCTGAAAGAGCGTCGCATCGTACGGCAAGCACTCCAGGAGCTCGCCAATTTTGCTGCAGGCCGCCTTGCCAAAGACGAGCGTTCCCCGCCCATCACTCGACGTAATCCACATGCTCTGCTCGCGCACCGCGATACGCACGTTGGCGTACGTTTTTGTCGAGCCGTCTCGCTGCTGAATTCTAGCGGTGCCCGTGGCGCTTGCGGTGCCGAACCCAACGGCGAACTCACCGCACAGGAGCATCGCGGCGACAAAGACCCTCTTGCAAGTCGAAACCTTCATCGGTTCCAGTTTACGCCGGAACGCGACCGCGGCGGTATCCCAAAAATGCAAGGCTTGGATTTTCGAGACAAAGGGCTCCCCCGCGCGGTTGCCAAGACTCTCCTGGTGTTGTTCCGCCGAAAGGATTGGATCGAGTGATCGCTGCTCAAACCAGCGCGATCTTAATTGTGACGGGCGCACTAACCGCGTGCGCGTTCGCCGCGGTCTTCGCACCGGTCCAGGTGCTGAGGCTGCTGTTTGGCGTGACTCGGCCCGACCAACTCACGATAATGATCGCGCGTCACTGGGCCTTGCTCGTCGGTTTGGTCGGGAGCCTGCTCGTGTATGCGGCTTATCATCCCGAGGTGCGGTTCGCGGTCATGATCGCCGCCGTCGTGGAAAAGCTCGCGATCGGGGTGCTCGTATTTGCGAGCCCGTGGCGGGGTAGACTCTGGGCCGCGACCGTGGCCGGAGGCGATACGGCAATCGCGCTGCTCTACATCTGGATGCTGTGGGGAGTACCTTCACCCTAAAAGGATTATCGACGCCGCGGCGAGGAGGGTGCTCGATGATGATTCGACGGTATTTGACGGCGGCTGCGGTCGCAGCTATGCTCCTCCCCCTCCCTGCATTGGCCGCGCTTTCGATTGGGACGAAGGCACCAGACTTCACACTTCAGGCAAGCCAAGGCGGAAACGCCTTTACCTTTAACCTGGCGGATTCGTTGAAAAAAGGGCCGGTCGTGCTCTACTTCTATCCCGCAGCGTTCACGACCGGCTGCACGATCGAAGCGCACGAGTTCGCCGATGCGATCGATCAGTACAAGGCGCTCGGCGCGACGGTGATCGGCGTCTCCCACGATCCGCTCGACAAGCTGCAGAAGTTTTCCGTAAGCGAGTGCCGCAGCAAGTTCGCAGTCGCGGCCGACACCAACGGAACGGTGATGAAAGCGTACGACGCCGTCTTGGCGCAGCACCCGCAATATGCCAACCGCACGTCCTACGTCATCGCTCCCGATGGGACGATTATCTACACGTACACCAGTCTCGATCCGGCGCTGCACGTGCAGAACACGCTGACTGCCCTCAAGGCTTGGGCCGCCGATCGTTAAACGGCGTCGTCTTTGGCGAAGAGCTGCTGCGACCGCGGGAGCCGTTTGCTCGAGACGGATGTATCGAGCGCGGTAACGTCGCGCGGGACGACGTCGATCGGCGGAATCTCGGCCAGATCGTCGCCCCCTAGCGAGGCTTCGTCCTTGAGCCGGCGTCCTTGAGGGAGCAACTTCGTCTCATAGGAGCCGACCGCGCCGTTGAAGGCGTTGACCGAGCGTTCGAGATGCTTGCCGACTTCGACGAGATGTTCGGAAAACTTTAGCGCGCGTTCGTAGAGCACTCGTCCGATCGTCGCGATTCTCTTTGCGTTCTCTTCCTGTCGTACTGCTTGCCAGCCCATCGCGAACGTGCGCAGCAGGCTGATCAGCGTCAATGGTCCGGTAATCAGGACCCCTTTATCGAGTGCATATTCGATGAGCGACGGGTCCTCATTGCAGGCCGAGCTGACGAAGGCTTCCCCCGCGACGAACATCACGACGTACTCCGCGGAGCCTTTTGCCGCCTGGTAGCCGCGACGTGAGAGCGCATCGACGTGATCCCGCAAAGCTCGAGCGTGCTGCTTGACGAGCACCTTTCGCGCCTCGTCGTCGGAGGCCTCGAGCGCGGCCTGCATCGAATCGGTCGGCGCTTTGGCATCGACGAAAACGCAGCGCTCTCCGGGAAGGTTCACCGTCATGTCCGGACGGACGCGCGCTTCTTCGAGCGCGACGGTCTGCTGTTCGAAGAAGTCGCAGTACGCAAGCATGCCCGCTTTCTCGACGACGTTGCGCAGCTGCATTTCGCCCCATTTGCCGCGCGAGGCCGGATTGCGCAGCGCCGTTACCAGGGTCGACGTCTGCGTGCTCAGATGCGAGGTCGCGGTCTCGAGTTTGTCGGTTCGGCCCAAAAGCTGGTCGATCTGTTCGCGGAGGCTGCCGGCATCGCGTTGCCGCGTCGCCTCGAGATCGGCAATCAGCCGGTCGAACTCGCCGAGCTTTTGCGTTACCGGCGAGACGAGCTCGCCGACGCGTTCGCTGGCGCGCAGTGCCGTCGCCTCACGGAGCTCGTTCTTCGTGCGCTCCAAAAGCGCTTCGATCGCCTTCTCTCCGGCGTGCTCGCTGTGCTCGAGCGTCGCGCGAAGCGCCGCATTCTCCGCTCTCGCCGCTAGCCAAGCGATCGTGGCCCCGATGGCACCTCCGAACAGAAAGAGTGCCACGGCAACTGCGGTGAAGATCACCATCGACCTTTGCTTTTGGCCATGCGAACGGTTTGCTCCTCGAATTGAAGGGACACGAAAAGAGTTGACGGAGAGATGAAGCGATGAATCGCAAGGACTTTCTCGCGGCATCGGCGACCGCGACCGCGAGCTCGGGGGTTGCCGCCGCAGCAGAGCTTCCCGGCGGCACGCATTTCGTCGAGCGCCGCTCGGATTTCGACGCCGCGGCGTTCGCGCGGATCGTGGGGCGTGCTGCCGCGATTCGTCAGGTTTTTGAAGCCGTCGCTTTTCGGCCGAGCGTTCTCGGTAATGTGAAGAACGCGCTGAACGGCCTGCAGTTCGGGTTCGGGTATTCGGCCGACGCGATTGTCGTAGCGCTTGCGGGCCACGGTCCATCGGCCGTGTACGCATATGCCGATCAAATTTGGGTCAAGTACCGTCTCGGAGAGTTCTTTAAACTGAGCGATGCGGCTGGCGCGCCGGTCGTTTCAAACGTGTACCTGCGGCGGCGCGCACCGATCAACGTTCGGATCGATCCCGACGATGCCGCAGGCATGTACCAGGACGCGTCGATCGAGATGCTGCAGCGGCGCGGCGTGATCGTACTCGCCTGCCACACGGCCATCGAGGAACAGGCTCGCGCGATCTTTACTCGAGGCTTTGCCCCCGCCGCGATGAGCAGCGCGGACGTTGCGGCGGACATTTTGACGAATCTCATTCCGGGTACGGTTGTCGTTCCGTCGATGGTCGCAGCCATCGCGGTCCTGCAGGCAAGCTATCGTTACACGTACGTAACGCTGGCGCTCTGAGCGGAGGTCCACGATGCCTAAACTATCGCTTCTGTTCGTTGCGACCGTCGCATTCGGACTCACCGCATGTTCCGGCTCGCCGCCCGGTACGGGCTCGGCTTTATACGATCCGCACGCGCTTCCCAGCGGAGCGCTCGGAGAATCGATTGCGTACGGACACGACATCGTGGTGGAGACACGATCGTTGATGAGGCCGTACGTCCGTGCGCAAATGTCTTGCGCGGCCTGTCACCTCGCGGGCGGCACGCAGCCGCGCGGCGGCAGTTTCATCGGCCTCTACGGGCGTTTTCCGCAATGGAACAAACGCGCGCACCGCGTGATCGCTCTTCAAGACCGCATCGCGGAGTGTTTCCTGTACAGCATGAACGGAAAGCCCCCGGGCTATTCGAGTAAGGCAATGATTGCGATCGTCTCGTACATCGCTTGGCTCTCTCGCGGGGTTCCGGTCGGCGCGACGCAATCCAAAGACGATCGCTATATCGTCCCGTTGCCGAAGGATTCCCCGAACCTCGGCGACGGCGCCGAGGTCTACGCAAGCAAGTGCTCGATGTGTCATCAGTCCAATGGAGGCGGCATCGGGGGAACCTTTCCGCCTTTGTGGGGTTCGGGGTCGTTCAATAAAGGGGCGGGCATGGCCCACATCGACCGGATGACGGGTTTCGTTCGCTACAATATGCCGCAGAACGCGCCGGGCTCGCTCTCGCTCTCCCAAGCCTACGATGTGGCGGCATTCGTCTTGAGCCACGCTCGCCCGCGCTTTGCCAAGAACGCCTCGGTCGTAACCGGCGCCCTGCCGGCGAAGTACTTCTAAGCTGCGCAGAGTCGTAGGCCCCCGGCATCCGAAAAGATAAAATGAAGCCTGTTTTGGAAGGCACCCTGGTCAACGTAACGCTTCCCGAGATGGGCGAGTCCGTTACCGAAGGTTCGATCGTAGAGTGGCGCAAACACGTCGGCGACTTCGTTGCCGAAGGCGATCCCCTCGTCGAGGTGACGACAGACAAAGTCGACGTCGAAGTTCCGGCGACTGCCTCGGGAGTCGTGACCCAGATTGCCGCACGCGAGGGCGAAACGGTCTCGGTCGGCGCGCTTCTGGCCCAGATCGATACCTCCAAGGGAAATGGTGCGGCCGCTCGTCAACCGAGTGCAGGGAACGGTGCAACGGTAACCAAGCCGCCGCTCCCGCCCGCTCCCGCCGCATCCGCGGGCAAAGCGTTAGCCGATCAACCGGCGCGACGGATGGCGCGGCGGCTCGACGTCGATCTCAAACTCGTTCGCGGTTCCGGTCCCGACGGTCTGATTCTGCGCTCGGACGTCGTCGAGCAAGCGCCGCAAGCGCAACTCCGCTCGGCACCGTCAGCGTTACCGCCGCTCCCGCCACCGCCCGCCGGCACGAAAAAGACGCCGTTGCGAGGCCCGGCGGCTGCGCTGAGCGGCTACATGGAGCAGAGCCTGTCGATTCCCACGGCGACGAGCTTTCGGAGCGTTTCGGTCGACGTGCTCGACGCTCGCCGCAAAGAGCTGGCCGGCGCAATCAAAGCCGCCGGGCGCAGGGAGAAGGTCTCGTTCACGCACCTGATCGGGTACGCGCTCGTTCGCGCGGCGCGCGAACATCGTTTCATTACCTACTCGTTTGCGCGCGATGAGACCGGCGCACCCGTTCGGCTCGAGCCGGGCATTCATCTCGGGCTCGCCGTCGACAGCGAGCGCAAGGATGGGACGCGGTTCTTGATCGTGCCCGTTATCCGCAACGCCGGCGAACTCGATTTTGCTGCGTTTCGGGCGAACTACGAAGAGCTCGTCGCCAAAGCGCGTGAAAACAAGCTTGGCGCCGACGACATTACCGGTGCTTCCTTTACGTTGACCAATCCCGGCGGCATCGGGACCGTAGCGTCGGTACCGCGCTTAATGCCGGGACAGGGCGCCATTATCGCGACCGGCGCAATCGGTTATCCCGCCGGATTTGCAACCGCCAACGAACAATCGTTGCGCCTCCTCGGCGTCTCGAAGGTGATGCAAATCACGAGCACCTACGATCACCGCGTCATTCAAGGCGCGCAATCGGGTGAGTATCTGCGCCGCGTCGACGAACTGCTGCAAGGCAGCGACGGCTTCTACGAAGCGGTCTTCTCGTCGCTCGGGCTGCAAGCCGCCCCCGTGGCGCAACTGCCGTTCGCGCCGGCCGGCCCGGCGACGACGCGGCCCTCCGACGAGATGTTACGTGCGGCGGCAGCCGGCATGGCGATCGTCTCCGCTTACCGCCGCTACGGGCACCTCGCCGCAAATCTCGACCCGCTCGGGACGGCGCCGGTCGGCGATCCATCGCTGCAGCCGCAAACCTACGGCCTGACGCCCGCGCTGCAGAGCGCGATTCCCGCCAGCGTGCTGCGCGTCAAGGTCCCCGGCAACACGCTGGCCGACGTCTTGCCGCGACTGCGGGAAACCTATAGCTCGACGATTGCGTACGAGATCGAGCACATCTCCGATGCGACGCAGCGGGTCTGGCTGCGCGATTATATCGAATCGGGGCGGAACAGGTTCGGACAGACGCCGCAGCGCCAGATCGAGTTGCTCGAGCGCCTCACGCGAGTGGAAGCCTTCGATCGCTACGTGCGCAAGACGTTCCTCGGTCAGAAGACGTTCTCGGGCGAAGGGCTCGACGTGATGGTACCTATGCTCGAAGAGATGCTTGACATGCTGGCGGAAGACGGCGTAAGCAATGCCGTCCTCGGCATGGCGCACCGCGGCCGGCTCAACGTCATCGCCCACGTCGTCAACCTGCCCTACGAAGAGGTGATGACGGAGTTCGAAGCGGTTGCCTATCGCGTGACCGTCGGGGATGACGACGTCATGGGCGACGTCAAGTACCATCACGGTGCTACCGGAACGTTCGCGACCTCGAAGGATAAGAGCATTCACGTAACCCTGGCGCACAATCCGAGCCATCTCGAGGCGGTCGATCCGGTCGTTGAAGGCAGCGCGCGCGCGCTGCAGACCGATCACGCGCAAGGCGTCCCGACGTTCGACCACAAGAGGGCGGTGCCGATCCTCATCCACGGCGACGCCGCATTCACGGGTCAAGGCATCGTTGCCGAAGTCTTCAATTTGCAGTCACTGCCGGGCTACGAAACCGGCGGCACCATCCATTTAATTGCGAACAACCAAATCGGGTTTACGACCGATCCGGCCGACGCTCGTTCCACGCGATATGCTTCGGACTTGGCCAAAGGCTTCGACGTTCCCATCGTGCACGTCAACGCCGACGACGTCGAAGCGTGCATCGCCGCCGTCCACTTGGTCATCGATTTTCGCCGCGCGTTCGGACGCGATGCGCTCATCGATTTGATCGGTTACCGGCGTTTCGGTCACAACGAACAGGACGAACCGGCCTACACGCAGCCCGAGATGGTCGAGCGGATCAAGAATCATCCAACGGTGCGCGAGCTTTTTGCCAACAAGCTCGTCAACCAGGGCGTGATCGACGCCGATCGCGCGCGAGCGATGGCTGACGATGCAATGCAGCGCTTGCAAGGGGCACGGCGATCCGTTCGGGGCGCAGAAGCGTCGAGCGTCCACGGCCGCAAGATGTCGGGAAGCAACACCTTCGGCGGCACCGCGTTGCCGCCCGTCGATCGACGCCAACTCGTCGCATGGAGCGAAGCGCTGGCCGGCGTGCCCGAGGGATTTTCGCTCAACCGCAAGCTGCGCAGCCAGTTCGAGCGCCGCAAGAATGCCGTCGAAGAGCGCGGGATCGTCGACTGGGGAACCGCCGAAGCGCTCGCCTTCGCCTCCTTGCTCGTAACGGGGACACCGATTCGACTTACCGGTCAAGACACCGAACGTGGAACGTTCAGCCACCGCCACGCAGTCTTGCATCCTTCGATGGGGCCGCAGACGGGCTCCGCAAAATCCGAGGAGCTCTTTTGGATACCGTTGCAGCATCTGGCCCCCAAACAATCGTCGTTCGAGATCCGCAACAGCCCGCTTTCGGAATACGCGTGCATGGGTTTCGAGTACGGGTATTCGACCCAGCAGCCCGACGCGCTCGTCTTGTGGGAAGCGCAGTACGGCGATTTCTTTAACGGCGCCGAAGTTATCGTCGATCAGTTCCTTGCTGCCGGTCAAGCCAAATGGGGCCAAACCTCGCGCCTGACTTTACTGCTGCCGCACGGCTACGAAGGCGGCGGTCCGGAGCATTCCAGCGCACGTCTCGAGCGTTTCTTGCAGCTCGTCGCGGAAGGAAACCTGCGAGTAGCGTCACCGTCGGTTGCGGGCAACTACTATCATCTCTTGCGCCTGCAGGCGAGATCCCCGATCGCGGTCCCGCTCGTCGTGATGACGCCGAAGTCGTTGCTGCGCCTCGACGTCGCCGCGGGGCGGCTCGATGCGATGGCGGACGGGAGCTTCGAACCGGTGCTCGACGATCCGCGACAGCTGGACCGCGAGCAGATCCAGCGGCTCAT
>DATMKR010000022.1:0-7325 GCA_035571115.1 Candidatus Acidiferrum sp.
CTCCGGCGACAAACCATGCGAACGAGTCCCTTACGGCCTTCCGGACCAAACGAGTACTCGGTCGCCTTGAGGAGTGACGCCGGGTTCGCCATCATTTCGTCAGATGCCCGCATGATGGTAGATCGCCATAATCGGGCGGACGTAGCGGCAGACCGATACCCCCGAATCGGGTGACGGAATGGGTGACATGACGCCGAGAACGCGCAAGAAACGGAAGGTTATGGAACCGGTGATCGGCGCGATGGAGGCGCGAAAACCGCCTGATTCGTGCTCGTTTCCCGTCCTTACGTGTCTTCCGCATCTACGGCGTCCGAGGGGACAAAGGTTCGAATCCCGCTGGGGCTAATTCAAAAGTGCTTATTTTGCAATAGTTTTCACTGTTAACGCGTTCGTTTGGGTAACGGATGGGTAATCGGCACAAAAAGCTCCATTGACAAAGAGCATCGTCAAAGAACCCGCCGAAATAATCGCTTTAGGGGCGACCCGCCGCATGACGGGGCGTGCTTCACAAGAAGCGGCTATAGAAAGGAGTTCCAAACGTGCGATTAAGCCTTCTCGGGGCTAGCGCCGCGCTCGCCGCAGACCTAGTACTTTCAGCGTGCAACAGCAATACCGGCTCGTTGGCGAATACGCCGTCGTCTTCGGGCCCGCAAGTCCTGACGGCGGTTCATGGCCATAAAGGCGCTTTGGCCGGCGCGGCCACTGCACAGACAGGCTATGTCGGCATTCTGGGGGGAGGGCCGGTTTACAAACACATCCCGAAAAATATCAGAGAACTCGAGAATTCAGGGTTCAATGAACTGATCGTCTGGAGCGTCGAGGTCGGCAGCACGGGCGATTTGAATCTGAACGGCGAATTTCCGCTGACATCGGATGGCGAGTATATCGGGAATGAAACATACCCCGATTTCCCGGCCGATCTGAAGAAGATCAAGCGGGGCACGGTCACGCGCGTCACGCTCAGCATCGGGTCGTCCAACTACGGCGATTGGGAGAATATCGAAGCGCTGATCGAATCGCAGGGAACCGGACCGGACAGCATTCTCTACCAGGATTTCGCCGCGCTGAAGGCGGCGCTGCCGCTCGACGCAATCGATTTCGATGAGGAGAACGGCTACGACGAATCTTCAACGATCAAATTCGCAGTAATGCTGGGGAAGCTTGGCTACGAGGTCACCATGGACCCCTATACCGATTCCGGTTTCTGGACGGATGTCGTGTCGAAAATCAACAAGAAGCGGGCCGGCACGGTGGATGCCATTCATTTGCAGACTTATGCCGGGGGGGAAGGCAACAGTCCCTGCTCGGGGTCGAAGTCGAAGACGAACTGGAATTTCGGCAGCGTTCCGGTCTACCCCGGTGTATCGGACCAACCCTCGGCGCCGCCCGATCTGACGCCGGCGGAGGTAAAGACGGCGATGAAGAACTGGCATACGCAATGCGGCATCACCGGCGGCTGGCTGTGGATTTTCGATCAGATCGCGGGCACCAACCTGGTGCGGAAATACGCCCACGCGATCACCAGTGGCGTCGGCGGAGCGGCACGGTAGTAGCGTTGCGGACCGGCGCTTTCTGAGTGAGGCCGCGCCGGCCACCCGCCAGAAAGCGTAACGTTACCAAGGCGAAGCGCAGTCTGGCCGACTCTGTGCCTGAACTCGATATCGCGCCGTTTAAATAAGAATAAGTGTTCTACTGCGCGTGTAAAACCGTCCCCCCACGATGGCATTTTCCCCCGCCCCCACCCGTGTCCGCTTGGCGAGTTTTGGCTTCTCTTGGCGCGCGCAGACAGCCTCGGAGCGACTTCGACTCGCAAAGGTGATGCGAGAACCACGAACGCGGATGGCGCGCAGTCCTAGGCAAAACTCGTCCCATTACAGTGCATGTTTTGGGGACCCAGCGCGTGGCACCGGTGTGGCATGAACTCTTTGGGACGGCCCGGTTTTGCGAGGGCGCCGTAGGGACGCAGGTAGCGCCGAGGGCCTTATTAAGAAGTCTTTTGTCACCTATCGTCAGTCGTCGGAATCGCCGGATTCAGGTTCACGTGACGGTAAGCAGACGATTAGCCCCGGTTTTTGCAGCGCGGAGCGCCGGCTCGAACCGCGAGGAGTTTCGACGGTAGCGTCGGTCTAGGACGCTGTTTAGTAGGGCTTGCGCGGGCTTCTGCTGCGCGTTAGCTCCCCTTCGAGTACTGAGAGGCTCGACGTTGACAACAAACGCTCTACGAGGCCGCTTTCGGTTACTTCGAATCCCTCGCGACGTAGCCGCGCCTTCAACGACGCGAGCCGGTACTTCGCGGTCGGAGTGAGTAGGAACGTGGCCTTGATGGTCTCTTCTGCCATAGTGTTCAGACCTTTGGTCGGCCGCGGCGATTTCACCCTCTTTACTCTTTTCCAGCTTTCAGGTAAGCTGTAAAGGCACTAGCAACGTCCGTCGCAGGGCGCGGGGGCGAGACTACTTTGGAGCGACGCTGACCGCCGCGAACGCTGGCCCATCGAAGCCCTTGAGCGTTTTAATAGCCTTACCGCCCGCCGGGTATTTGTAGAAATACACGTTATTTGCATTGGCATTTTCGAAATCCGGCCCGATGACCGTGTTGCCCTCGATCCAGTATCCAAGAATATCCCCTGAACCCGTAAGCGGTATACTGCCTACAATCTTCCCGCCCGCACCCGTGGTCTGGTAGATTACCGAGGTATCGTGCTCGGACCCGGCCTCCTGGTCGCCGATCAATAGGTACTTGCCGTCCCACCGAATGTTGCCGGGGAAGTTGATCGACCCGCCCTTCAGCGTGATGTCCTTGAACGACTTGCCCTTAGGACGTTCGGCGAGTATAAATTCGGTGCTGACGCCGCTCTGCGTTCCGTCGACATAGAGGTTGCCTTTATCGTCGTAACCGCAGAAATACGGGTTAGACATATTGGGAGGTGTGTAGGTCTTTGGGGCGCCTTTAGCTTTTGCGAAGATGGAAACGTAGCCCTGGCCGAAGCTGACGGTTACGAGATCGTTGACGGCGAGATCCCCAGTCGTTTTATCGATGGAGCACGTAATGGCATTTCCGTTACCAATCTCCAGCTTCCCGATTGGTGTCTTTCCGCCGTGCTTATACTCGATAATGTCTTCACCGCTGTCCGTTCCGGCATTGTTCACAATCCAAACATCGCCTTTCTTGTCGACACAGAGGCCTTCCGGAGCGTGAAAGCCCGTCAGCGTTCCTACCAACTTATCCTCCGGATACGAGTAAACGAGGACGTCATACGCATAGTAGTTGGAAATGTACAGGAGATCTTTTGCCGCCGCACCGGGAGTCATCCATGAGCGGCCGTGGTCCGGGTGCAGCGCCACTAAGCCGCCCCTCGCGGCGCCGCTCATAGCCGTATTTACCAGGCCCTCGGACAGTTGACCGAGCCGTGACTGCGCACTAGTCTGCTGGAACGGACCCGACGGCGCGAGCTGTGACTGGGTACCGCCGCAGCCTGAAAGCATCGCCGCGGCCGCAGCAATGCCGATTACGCAAGATAACTTCATAGGGAACGCTCCTTTCGAAAAAAGACAAGAGCCGTCGGAACGGCCTCCTCTTTTCTTTAAGGATGCGCCACCTCTCTAGATCTCGTCTATGCGTGGAACCACCACTTTTTGGAGCGGTTCACGCTTAGGCGGCACCCCTCTCGATCGACTGCTGCAGATGGCGGGATCGCCGATCTACAGCGCTTTTCGCCTCATTCGCATCGTTGGCTCAGGGTGACGCCTCGCGTTTTACGGCGATTACTGGTACGCCGTCGCGCCGTAGCAATGCGTTGAGATTCATTAGCTGGGAGCCAAAGAGCGTATCATCGCTAGCGAACAAGGCATTCATTTGCGTCTCAACATCGCCCGCCAGAGCAACCTGCCCCGCCGTCGGCGGATAGTCGGTTCCGACAAGGCCTCCCCCAACGTTGATAAGACGTTCGTAGATGCCCGGCCCGAGGCGAAGCGTATCCTCCCAGCTCTGCGCCTTCGAAATATAGATCGCATCCAGGGACTTGTCGGTCGAGGCCTGCATCGCGGCGAGCGCCGCCGCCGTGTCGACGTGAGGCGCGACCCTCGGTCTCGCTTTCGCAAGCGCATCGGCCAGCGCCCGCAGCGCAACGATCTCTTGTCCCGTGCGCTGGTAGTCGCCGCGCAGACGCAACGCCAGCACGAGGCTCGCTCGCATGTCGGCCTGTGAACCCGGTGTCTTCGGATCCGGCAACACCCGCAACACTTGATCCTGCGTCTTGCCGCCGGCCACCAGGCGCACCGTGTACGTACCGGGCAACACCTGCAAACCGGTGAAGCCGTCACCGGGGATTGCATGATAATCGGGAACCGTCTTGACGGCATCGTACGTCAGGTCCCACCATACCCGGTTGATGCCGGCAGTAACTTTCTTCACGTCCAGCGCTCGAACCAACGTCGTCCCGTCGTAGATCTGCACCTTGACGCTCGGAGACTTCTTCGCAGGCGGATCGCGAAGGTAGAAGTTGATGACCGCATTGCCGGGTGGATTGTCGCCGCCTCCTTCGCCCGTTACCCAGGTGCTCCAGGACGCGTTCCAGCGATATGCTTGCCGCACCGGAAATAAATACGCTGGTGATGCTTGGATCTGCGAAGACCACCTCTGCAGTGGTGAGATGTCGTCGAGAATCCAGACCCCGCGACCGTGCGTTGCCACAACGAGGTCGTCGAAGTGCGGCTGCACGACGAGGTCGTAGATCGGCAGGTGCGCGAGGTTGTTCAAGAGCAGCTGCCAATGTGCTCCATCGTCGTACGATAGCCACAGCCCGGTCTCCGTGCCCACGTAGAGCATGCCGACGCGCACCGGATCCGCGCGGATCATGCGCGCGTAGCTATCACGCGGTAAATTCCCCGCGATCGAACTCCAATGCTGACCGAAATCCCGAGTCACGTACACATAGGGCGTCCGATCACCCAGCTTGTGGTTCTCAGCCACCACGTACGCGGTGCCGTCAAGCTCCGGCGACGGATCGATATTGTTGATGCGCGCCCAATGCGGCAGATTCGGAATCGCCGCGCTTAGGTTCGCCCAATGGGCGCCGCCGTCGCGCGAAAGCCAAACTAGCCCGTCGTCGGTTCCGATCCAAAGTTCACCCTTGCTCCGCGGCGATTCGGCAATAACAGCGATGGTGTCGTAGACTTCCGTACCGGCGTTGTCGACGGTGATCGGCTGACCCGATAAGATCTGCTTGCTCTTGTCGTTGCGCGTAAGGTCGGGACTTATCTCTCGCCAGGTCTGGCCGCCATCTTCCGTCTTCATCAGGTATTGTGCGCCGAAATACAGCGCGTCGGGTTCGAGCGCCGACACGGCGACCGGTGCAACCCACGCGCCGCGATACTTGTATGCCGCGGCGCCAAGCCCGGCGTAATCATCCGGCCACGGACTGATGATCCGTGCCTGCATCGCGGCTTTGTCGAAGCGGATGACGGCCGCTTGATAGCCGGTGCCATAGATGATGTTCGGATTGGCCGGTGAGAACACGATCCAACCGCTCTCCCCGGCTTGCGGTGAGAACCATTGATCGGGCGTGATCGATCCGGTAAAGCTCAAACTCGGACCGCACACCGCGCCGGGATCTTGAAACTCGCCGCACACGGTGTACGGCGTGCCGTTGTCGGTGCTGATGTGATACGGCTGCGCTACGATCAGCTGTGGATCGCGCCAGGTCTTCCCGCCGTCCACCGAAAGCCGCACGCCGGCGTCCGCGCCGATGATCGCGCGCTCGCCGTCCACCGGGTCGACCCACATCTGATGGTGATCGTAGCCATTGGTCTTCATGCGTTCGGTTGTCTTGCCGCCATTCTTCGATTCCGATGGAACGATCGACATGAAGTAAAGGTGATTGGCATCTCTCGGATCGACCGTGAACTGCGAGAAGTAATACGGCCGCTGATCGAGGACATGCTGCGTGCTGATCAGCCTCCAATGATAGCCGCCGTCGTTGCTGCTCCAGAATACGCCCGACGCTGATTCGACCACAGCGTAAAGTCGGCGCGCATTGCTGGGTGCAAACGCCAGACCGATCCGACCGGTAAGGCCCTGCGCAAATCCGTTGCCGCGCACGCGAGTCCAATGCGCTCCAGCGTCCGTCGAACGGTAGAGCCCGTCGTTGCGGCCGCCGCTGGTCAACATCCAGGGACGACGTTGCACCGTCCACATGCCCGCGTAGACGATCTTCGAATCGGCTGGCGAGATAACGACCGACGAGGCGCCGGTCGTGTCGTCGACGGCCAGCACATGACTCCAGTGCAGGCCGCCATCGATGGTCTTGTAGACGCCGCGCGATGGACCGGCCGTAAACGGGTCGCCAACCGCCGCAACGTATGCGATGTCGGCATCGTGCGGGTCGACCGCGATCTGCGCAATCTGCGCGGTCGCATCCAGACCCCGGTGCGTCCAGGTCGAACCCTCGCTGTTCGAGCGCCAGACGCCGTCTCCATACGCGATATCGTTGCGAATGTTCGGCTCGCCGGTGCCGACGTACAAGATGTTGTGATTCGATGGCGCAACCACGACGTCGCCAATCGCAGTGACCGGCTTGTCGTCGAAGACCGGAGTCCAATGCACGCCGCCGTCGCGCGTTCGCCACAAGCCTCCCAGACCGCCCGCAAAGTACGTTGTGGAATCGCCTGGAATGCCGGTCACCGCGTCAATACGCCCGGTCGTCGGGCCAATGTTTCGATAGGTGAGATGCGCAAAGGGCGACGTGTCGCCGGCGCCCATTGCAACGCCAGCCGAGACAACGGTTGCGCCCAGTAACAGGGCGAGGCTTATAGGTCCGTGCTTCATGAGAAACCCCACGCGCGACAATACCTGCGGTTTTCTGGATGTTTGTCGCGCCGAGTTGGTGGGGCCTGCAAAGTCCCGCCTTGCCTGCCGGCACTTCGCTCATCGATTCGGGTTCCTAATTATCCGTTCGCAGCGACCGTTTCCCTAGCAGATAGAGCGCGTTGAGCGAAGTCGCGTCCACTGGCTCCTCCGAACACGCATGGGCTCTGCTAACCGTCTAACTCCTTACCGGTCAGCAATGCCTTGGCAAGCTCGACGCCCTTTTTTGCCTCCGAGGCAGCCAAAGCACTCTTGAGCACGGCGATGACGGCGACCGACACGGCCCCGCCGATGAGCGCGAACGTCGCCAACACGACAAACGCTGAACCCGCCAACAACCAGAGCAAACTCTGCACAAGAAAACAGATGACGCTTAGCCCGATCAAGCCGGGAACGATCCAAAAGAAGTTACCGTCTGAGCCCTGGCTTTTGGCCATGCGTATGCCGACGAGCCAGGAGCCGA
>DATMKR010000023.1:0-40313 GCA_035571115.1 Candidatus Acidiferrum sp.
GGCTTGCAAGTCGAGCGATTCCGCAAGCACTTCACCGGCTTGCGCGAGAAAGGCAAAGATTTGACCTTGGCGCTTGTAGTCGTCGATATCGGTGCAGATGCCGAGCCAGCCCGCTCCGTCATCCTGCGCCTCTTCGAACGGCGAGACGAAGAGACGATACCATCGGTACATTCCGCCTGCGCGCAATAACCGCAACTCGAGCTCGAAACCTGCGCGGCTTGTAGCTCCGCTTTGCAACGCCTGCCGGCAGCGCGCGCGGTCGTCGCGATGAACCGCCGCCCACCACTGCTTCTCCAGCGATGCCGGCGTCGCGTTCGCGGGGGCCCTCCGCCCGACGCGCTCGTACCACGCGCGATTTAACGATAGAATCCGGCCGCCCGAAGTGGCGGTCCAGGCGATCTGCGGAATGTCGTCGATGGCGAGAGGCGCCAAAGCCATTGGATGCCTGGTTTTTCGCACCGACTGGCCTCAACCTCGCGCAACGGGCTCAAACCCGGAGGATATCGGCTCTTAGGTTATTTCGCCTTGCTCACCGTCGCACCAACGGGTTCCCCGAGGCCGGTTATCGTCTTGGTCGGCGAGCCGCCGGCCGGGTATTTGTAAAACGCGACGTGGGCTAAGCCGGCGTCCGGCCCGATGACCTTCTTGCCCTGGATCCAAAACTGAACGACGTCTTTCGAACCGGTAAGCGGCGTCGAGCCGACCTTGGTCCCGGTGCTTCCGCTTATGGCAAACTGATAGATCACGGCCGCGCTCTGATCTCCAATCGCCAAATGCGTGCCGTCCCACTGAACGGCGCCGGGGAAGCCGATGCTCTGGTTCAGGTTGAGTTCGGAGAAAGAACTGCTGCCGCTGCTAAGCTCCGCGTATTCGAGAGCGCTGCCCTTCGTGGTGCCGTCGATGTAGAGGTTACCGCGATTGTCATATCCGCAGAACTCGTAGTAGTAGAAACTCGAATCTGTGTAACTGGTAGGCGTGCCGCTTGCGTCTGCGTAGATCGCGACGTCGCCGGTGGTAAAGCTCGTAGACAATCGGTTCGTGACCGCAAGGTTCCCGGTGGTCGGGTCGACGGAACATCCCAGCGGATAGTAGCCTGGATCGTCGAGCGTCTTAATTGGGCTCGTGCTGCCGTGGGCATACTCGAGGATCTGCGACGCTCCGAAGTTCGCGATGAAGACGTTGCCCGCTTTGTCGACGCACTGCCCCGACGGCTCGTTGAATCCCGTCAGCTTACCCTTCAACTTGCCCTTGGGGTACGAATACACAAAAACGTCGTTGCTTCCATAGGGAAAGGAATCGGAGACATAGAGGAGGTCGCGCTTCTTGGCATCGGGAGCCATCCACGACCCTCCGCGGTCCGGACTCGCCATCGCAAGTACGCTGCCGTTGGCGACCGCGCCCGAGCGGCTAAGCGGCGCTCCGAACTGCGGTCCGGAGCCGTTGCCGCAGCCGGCGAGTACGGCTGCCGCTGCGAAAGTTCCTAAAGCGTGCCGAGCTAATCTCGAGATCTCCATGGGTGTGGCCTCCTTACCGTTCAGGTACGCGCGAACTAAGTCTCCCCAGTATTGTTCACGGCAGTCGCCCACGCCCCGGGCTTTCGAAGTCACAAAGGCTGCGTTCCGTGGCACAAAGTATGAGCGCTCTCCAGGTCGGGCTATATGGAGTGGCGCACAAGAGGCCCTCGTCCGATTAGCGAACCCTTTGGCCCCAACGAAGCCGGTGGAGGGAAGCGATCGATGTCCCGGGCCAACCCTGAGAGTTGCTTCGAGGTGGCGGCACGCCATCTGTTTCGCCACATCAACGACGCGAAATCGCTTTGCTACAACCCCCTTGTGCGTTCGTTGCACGCCGGTGCCGAGAAAGGCGGAGGCGACCGTGCGGTCTTGTCAGCGGTCCACGGGCGAATTCTTACTGAGGCCCGCGCCCTTTGTAAGGATTATTCCGCAGCGGGCTCAAAGGCGCGCGCCGATCGGCAGTATTCAATCGTCGCTGCTCTTTGTGCGGGCGAGGCCGCCGCGGATACGGCCGCTCGACTGGGGCTCTCGAGACGGCAATACTACCGCGAACGCCGTGGCATTTGCATGCGCGTGGCCCGTGCACTCGTCGCGGTAACTCCCAGTCGGGGCACGCGTTTCGAGCTCGGCGACCCGCAGCAGTTGTTGCTGGCGCGCGCCGACGCGCTGCTCGATCAAGGCTTCGCCCGCCGCGCCGTGCATTTGCTTGGCAAAGCTCGAGCCGCTCTCCCAGCGGGCGTTGCCAGGTGGGCAGTGCAATTGCGCCTTGCCGAGGCGCTAGTTTCGCTTGGGCTTGCGGCTCGCGCGGAGCGCCTGTTGAGCGAGTTCTGCGCGGACGCCGATGCTGGCGTAGTCAGCGACCCCACGAGCCGATGGCTGCACGATCGTCAACGCCTGGTGGGCGCGCGCCTCGCAATGGAGACCGGCCGCAACGCAGATGCGGGCCACGCACTCGCATCGCTAGCCCGCCGGCGGACCGCAGAGGCACATGCCGACGAGGATGCTCTTGACGCACTGGTCGAGTGCGGAAACTGGTATTGTCAAAACGGGAATTTTAGCCAGGCGAGAAACCTGCTCGAACGCGCGCGTGACGTCAGCCGACGGCTTCCGCATGCTGCCGCGCACCGGCGAATCGCTTTAGCTCTCCTTGCCGCACACTGCGCGGAGGATTCGATCGACGAGTTTGGGCTCGAGCACCACTGGCTCAGTGAGGCGTTGGCGCTTAGCATCTCCAACGGATCGGTGTGCGGCACACTCGACGCTATGAACGGCCTCATGGGCTACTACGTGTCGACCGGCCGGGACGACGACGTATACGAGCTTGCCAAGCAGAGCCTCTCGATCGCCCGGAATACCGAGGGAACTCGGCTTCTGGCAGATGTAGGAATCGAAACCACAACCATGATGCTAAGGACGCGCCATTGGCGGGCCGTAGACCCGCTGCTCTTCGATGTCGAAAAGCTCGCGCAGCCAGGCACTCTGCGGTGGGCGATACTCAAACACTTGCAGGGCAATTTCTTGATGCGCGCTTGCCGATACGACCGCGCTCGCGACCCGCTTGCGGGAGCGTACGAAGCGGCCAGGAGCGTCGGCAACCGCCGCCTCGAAAGTATCGTCCTCCGAGACCTTGCGGTCGTATTACACCGCGTTGGTTCGGTTACTAAAGGGATCGAGTTCATGAGGCATGCGGTCGAGCTCGCCGAGGGGCACTCCGGTGTGTGGTCTCTGTGGAATACCTATGAAGCCGCAGCGCGTCTACTACCCGACCGGCGGATCGAGCGACTTGCTCGACAAGCACGCGCCGCATTTTCGGCGCGTGCGAATGCATCGCACGACAGGGAAGAGCCGGCGCTGGAGGGTGCGCTCGCCGTGCGTGCGCGCCGCCGTCGTGATTCTGGCGGAGCGCGTCCGCGGCTGACGATCGAATAAGGGAGCGGACCGGGAGCACCGGCCTCCGAGGGGTTAGGGCGTCCTTCGAGGAAGAGCCAGCACCTGCTTACTTCCCTTGCATCAGGAGCGAAAAACTAAATGAAACCTTTCGGTCGGTTACTCATTGCGTCACTGGTTGGCGTCGCCGCGACGGGCGCAACAATCGGACCGGCGCAGGCTGCATACACGCCGGTTCTTATCAAGAGCTGCACCATCGCCAAGCCGAAGCCGATGAGCCACAATGCCAACGGCACGCACATCGTTTACGTCATCCTCGGCCACAGGACGGCGTCGAGCGTTACCTTTGCGGTGGGATACCGCAACGCGTCAATGCACTACCTTCGCCGCGTTACGGACGCCGGGTCCTTCGCACCCGGGGTGACGATCGACCATACGCTGCCGCTCTACAATGACGTTACCTACGCCGGCGCGCCGACGTCGACTTGCCTACCCGTGGAAGTCAAGTGGGCCGGCGGCACCATCTGGATGGCGCCCTCTAAACCGTAGGACGAGCGTCTGTGGCGTCGAAGCGCCCGGGTGTGCGCCTCGGCTTTAGGACGCTTGTTTCGCTTGCCTTATGTGCTGCTGCAGCTGGTGCAGTACTTGCGCACATCGCGATCGACGTCGTGGGCGATTATGCCCTCGCCAACGATAGTTACGACCATCTTCATCACAGCTCGCGCGAGCTGATCAGCGGCGTAGCCCTCGCCATCGCGGCCATTCTGGTCGCGCGAGGGCTGCGCGGCTGTTGCGAAATCGCGCAACGAAATCGTACGCGGCTGGCCCACGCTGCCTACGGCGTGCGCGAGGCCGTGGGATATTCGCTGGGCGCGGTCGCGGCGAGTTGTGTGCTCGTTCCCGCGATGGAATGGCTTGATGGAAGGCTCGACGGGATGGCGGTAAGCCAGATCGGCGACGCTTTCGGCGGCTCGCTATTCATCGGCCTGATCACGACCGCCGTTTGTGCGAGCTTGGTGGCCGCGCTTATCTTTGCTCTCGCGCGTTGGCTCATCTCGTACCGCGACGCAATCATAACCATTCTCGAGACGCTCATGCGTTGGAGCGGCGATGCGGTTCGCCGTCTCTCGTGCGAACTCGATCGCTATCGTTTGACCTTCCGGCGCCGCGCGTCCCACGTGTCGCGTCTCTCCAAACGCGGACCTCCTGTAACGCTCTCCGTTTAGCTCTGTTCTAAACCACTCGCTTTACAGGAGCCCCCCAAATGCGAAATCCTCGCGCTTTTACGCGCGTTGCTTGCGTGTCCATTGCTCTGCTCGCCGCGCTTTGCGCGGCACGCGTCAGCGCCGCCGCGGCGGACGACGATACCTTCAAGGTACACGGAACGGTCCGATCCAGCGACGGAGCGCCGATCGCCGGAGCCTCGGTCACGATTTCGATGTCCGGCGTTTCCATCACGGACCGAACCGATGCGCGCGGCAAGTTCGACTTGCATCACGTTCGTGAAGGCACCTACGCACTGCGCGCCTCGGCCCCCGGCTACCAGCCGATCTCCCAACGAACGGTCACGCTCGGGCGATCGAATTCGACGCTCTCGATCGTACTATCGCAGGCGACCACGAACTCGTTGACGGTCATTGGTGAGGTACGTGCCTCCGCCGGCGAGACGGTCTCTACCGCATCGGCGCCGACGATTTCGATGAGTGCCCAACAAGCAGCCGCGGCGGGCACGACATCCGTTGCGCCCATGCTCTGGAGCCAGCTTTCGACGACGCCCGTCATCCCGCTGGGCGGCGGCAGCAACGCAACCGTCAGTTTCGCCGTGCGTGGACCCGATCCAACCGAGACGGTCGTCGATATCGACGGGCACCAGATGAACAACGGCAACACCGGAGACTTCGACGTGTCGTTGCTCGACCCGGCCGCGTTGCAGGAGGTGCAGCTCGTCTACGGGATCGCCCCGTCGTCGCTGATTGGGCCCAATACGATCGGTGGCGGCGTCAACATCCTTACGCTGGAGCCTACGAGCACCGATCACACCTTGATGCGAATCTTCGGCGGCTCGTACGGAACCTTCGGCGAAACGCTGCAAAGCACCGGCTCCGATAACCGCTTCGGCTACGCCGTCTCGTTGCACGGCACGACCTCGTCGGGATCCGTCAATCAAACGGTTCTCGCTCCGCCAAACGCGATCGCTCCTCCAACCGGCAACGAAACGTTTCAAAGCGTCGGCAGCGATTCCATCGGCCGGTCGTTGTTGTCTAAGCTGCGTTATCAATTAGGCGGCGACAACGGATACGGCTACATTCAGCTCAACTTCCGCGATCAAACCGTTTATAAAGACGAGTCGGCGCTGTTGACGACCTACACGCCGCCCGGGTTCGGCGGAAGCGTGGGTGACGACGCGTTCCACGCCGGAAATGCTGCGGTGCCGCTTGACAACGATCAATCCGGTGGCTATCAGAGTTTCGCGGGGACGAACCTGGACGCTCACCAGGCCAACTACGGACTCGACGCGCAGCTGCCGCTGGGGAATCAGCAGATCGACGCCGCGCCGGCGACGATTTTACAGCTCAGCCATTTGACGACGTTGAACTCACAGTCGGTCTCCGGTCCGGGAGCCGACACTTTGCAATACTTGTACAACCAACGGGACTTGCTGGGCGACGACTGGCTCGAGGTCGATCACCGTTTTAGCGACGGCACGCTCTCGTTCAAATACGACATTGACGAGGAAACGCTCTCGACCAACTACGTCCAAGGTCAGGTAATCGCCGAGGTGCTGCCGGGCGGCCCACCCGTAACGTCCGATGGAGGCACGGTTTCGACGGACGCTATAACGCCGGAAGATCGGCCGCCGCCGCCCGTGGAAACCTTCCCGCTCTCTCAGACGCAGCGGTACGCCGTTTTGCGCTACAACGGCGACCCGACGAGCCATATTCACTACTCAATTGCAGCGTACGACAGCGATTTCAGTACGTTTGGCAGCAGTTTCGACCCACGCGCGGGGTTCGTCTGGACGCCGACCGGCGCGACCGCCGTGCGGGCCTCGGTGGGGACGACGTTCCAAGCACCGCAGCTTTCCGAGCTGCTCGTGCCGCCTCCAGCCGATCGAGTGCCGGTCGGCGGCGTCGTATATATCGGCAACCCAAATCTTCAGCCGGATCGGGCCACCGATTTCGACATCGGAATGGAGCACATTTTCGGAAAGCGCAGGCCGCTGCATTTTGTAACTGACTTCTATCAGACGAACCTCCGCGCTCCGTCGAGCCAAACCAATCCGATTCCGATTCCGGGTTGTCAAACCAGACGAAACCCGACGCCGTGTCCAATCAGCATGCCGGTAAATGCCGGAAACGGGGTTTATCGCGGCATTGACGTACACGCCGACGAGGAGCTCGCGACAAACTTCCACATTCGGGCCGGCTGGGACATCGACAGCTCCTTCCTGACCGTCATTCCGGAATCGATTCAAGATGGAACGCTTGCGGCCGGCGAACAATCGCTTGGCCAGCCCTTGCACAAGGCGTACTTGGCAGTGGAGCAAGAGCCGCCCGTCGGTCTCGGTTATGGCGCCGAACTCGACTACGAAGGCTGGTACAACGAGTTGAACCGGTCCCCGTACGCCGTCCTCAACGCGCACGTCGCCTATCGGCGCGCCGGCTGGGAGTACGGTCTTTACGGGACGAACCTCACAAATGTCTACAGCAATCCGTTTACGGTCGTCGGGGGCGGTTTCGTGTACGGCGGAACGCCGGGACAACCGGTGATTCCGACCGACGCGTACATCTTGCAGGGAGCGCAGGTGAACTTCGTTCTGACGCGCTCCATCTAGCGGTTAGAAAAGTATCGTCTGGAAGTCCCCGACATGCTCGAAGCCGATGCGGCGATACAGCGCGATCGCGGCATCGTTGAAGTCGTTGACGTAGAGCGAAAGGGTCGGCGTTATTTCGAGCAGACGATCGCAAATCGCGGCCAGCGATGCCGTGGCGAGGCCCTGACCGCGCAGCTCAGGCGGAGTCCAGATTCCTTGGAGCTGCGCGGTCTGGTCGGACCACGGGCCGATGTTGCAGAAGAAACAGAGCCGGCCGCCGTCGATTCCGACCCACCACAGTCTTCGCTCGATCATCTCGCGGATGCTCATGTTGAAGGTGGCCGAGTTCCGCCGCGGATCGTACTCCAGTTCCTGGCGGATCATCGAAGCCGAGCTCTCCGCGACCGCGCGCCACTCGTCCATCTTCGCATTGCGGACCGCGACGGGAGGACGGGAAGGGCGAAGCCGTGCGCGGTCGACCATCATGACGAGCTGACGATCGCGCAATAATCGCGGCCGTCCCAGCCGATCCCCGGCAATCTTCCAAAAATCCCGGACGGCGTCGCGAGGGCCCACGATCATTCGATTGCCGGAATAACGCAGTAGATATGCGGCGAGCGGCGCTACGGCGATCGGTTCTGCCGCGATGACGATTTGGCGTCCGTAATACGCGACGCCCACGATGCCGCGCTCTCCGGAGACGACGACGACGTTCTTGCGTATCGTCTGCGCGGCGTCGTGCAAGAGGACGTGGCTGATGAAGACGTTGAGATACGGCGAGTGGGCAAGATAATCCAGCGCGGGACGCACAGTCGTCTGCGAGATCGGTTCGACCCGCACGGAGCTACTGGGAGTCGAAGGCAACGCTGATCAGTGGCTTGGTCGTCGGTTCCTTGCTGCCGCCCTCGGGCTCGATCGTGACCACGACTTCCGACGTCGCGCGGGCGTCGGCAGGCACGATCACGAGCGCAACGCCTCGAGCATCCGGTAAGAATGTCGGCGCCGGCGACATCTTCGTCGAGCCGACCGGCCGGGTCCACACCTGATAGACCTGACCGCGCGGCGGCTCGGAGAGCTCGTGAAGCGCGAGGTCGATGCGGCTCCCCCTGGTAACGACTTCGCCGTTGCCGATGGCATAGTGGTGCGCGTGACTGTCGAGCATGTCGAAGAGCGCGGTGCGCTCTCCGCTCAGGCTGCGTGCTAGGGAGGTCGAGCGCTCGGTGAGATTCGCGACCTCGCGTTGCTGTTGCCTTGTCTGCCCGATAAGCGAAATATTCGCGATCGACGAGATCAATGCGATCGCGACGCAGACTGCCGCTACGAGATAGGCCGGCCAGACCGCCGCGTGCTTCACGCGAGCTATCTTCCCACGAGCGTATCGAGGCCCCTCGGGCGAAGGCGTCGTAGCTCTGGCGCTATGCACCTGGGGCTCTTGTCTGCAGCGGGGCTGGCGGCGTCGTTGCATCTCGTGCCTCAGCCGCAAAGCGTGGATGTACTCTCGTGTCACGGGCAGGCTTCGGCCGTTCCGCTGACCGTGCTGGCGGGATTCGATGCGGGGGCGCGTGCCGAGCTCGACGAGCGTTGGGGCGCGCTGCGAATCGGCCGCTTGCGCACGGCCTCGGGTCGCGACGCGGAGATAACCGTGCGGCACGACGGCTCGCTGCCGGCGCAGGCATACCGGTTGCTGGTTCGCGACGGCCGAGCGTCGATCGAAAGCTCGGACGCGGCCGGCGCCTTCTACGCGGCCGTGACGCTCGCACAGTTGCCCGTTCGCTCGCGGGGGAGTTGGAGCGCTCCCTGCGTCCGCATCGAGGACCGTCCCACGCTGCAATGGCGGATTCTTTCCGACGACGTTTCGCGCGGCCCAATTCCAACCATGCGCTATTTCGAAGAACGAATTCGCACGATCGCCGCATTCAAGATGAACGGCTACTCGCCGTACATGGAGCACGTCTTCGTCAGCCCGACGGATCCGCTGCCGGCGCCGCTCGACGGAGTTACGCCGGCGCAGCTGCACGAGCTGGCCGAATACGCCGCGCGTTTCCACGTGGCGCTCGTTCCCGAGCAGCAGAGTTTCGCACATATGCACAACACGCTGCGCCTCGAACGGTACGCACCTGCAGCCGAGCTCCCGCACGGCTTTCTGCTGGCGCCCAATGCCCCGCTCTCCATCGAATATCTCTCGCGTATTATCGCGCAGGAGCTCGCGGCGGTCGGCCGGCCGCCGTTCTTTCACGTCGGCTCCGACGAAACGGCGACGCTCGGTCTTGGCTCGACGCAAGGTTACGTCGCCCAGCGTGGCCGCTCGAACGCGTATGCCGAGCATATCGTCGCGATGAATCGTTTGATCGCGCCCTCGGGCGCGCGGCTGATGTTGTGGGACGACGGCATCGAGAACGATCCCGGAATCATGAAGTTGATTCCGAGCAACGCGGTCGTCGTGAACTGGCACTATGGCGCCGAGCCGAGCTTCGAACGTTACATCCAGACGATTGCCCGCGGCGGTCTGCAGCAGATGGTTGCTCCAGGCGCGAGCAACTGGAACGAAATCTTCCCCGCGATCGATACCGCTCTCGTCAACGAGCAGCGCTTTATCGGTGAAGGTAAGGCCGCGCGCGTCCTCGGGCTCTTCCAAACCGTTTGGCACGACGATGGAGAGACGCTCTATGAGGCGACGTGGTATCCGGTCATCTACGCCGCGGCCGCGGCGTGGGAGCGCGGGGACGTCGAGCCGGAACGCTTCGCCGCCGACTTCCCCAGCGCGTTTTTCGGCGTCGACGACGATGTCTATAGCGCCGACGTGACATCGCTTGGCCAAACTCTGCGCCTGTTGGAGCCGCCCGATTATTCGTACGGCCAAAGCGACGCACTCTTCTGGGCCGATCCGTTTGATTCCGCGGCCGAAAACCAGGCAGCGAAGGCCGACTTGCGGCAAGTTCGCCTCTGGTCTGAAACGGTCGAGGCGAACCGTTATTTCGCCCGGCCGCCGTTGCATGCCGATGCCGCTTTCGTGATGTTTCTCGCTGCGCGTCGCTACGACGTCTTAGGCCGGAAGTTCCAGATCGCCGGCGAGGTGCGCGCGATGTACGCCGATGCGCTCGCGCACGCGAAGACGGATTCAGAGACGACGCTGCGCGATCTCTATTGGTGCCGCTACTGGATGTGGGAGCTGCGCGACGCCTACGAAGAGCTCGCCCCGCTCTACGCACGAGCGTGGCGTTACGAAAACCGGGAGGGCCATCTCGCAAGCAACCTCGAGCGTTACCATCTCACCGCACAAAAGGCGATCGAACGGGCCGACGAATTCTATCGCGTGACGCGCGAGTACGTGACGTCGAAAACGCTCCCTCCGCTCGAGAGCGTCCTGTCATCGTAAGCGCGCTCGCGATCCTCGGCGTCTTCGCGGTCTTCGCATTGCTGATGTACCGGCGCGTGATGCCGGCATTGATAGCGGTTCCTTGCATGGCTCTGTTGATGTCGCTGGCGGCGGGTGTGCCGTTCTCGGCGCTCGGCAACATAATTACCGGCGGCGCGGTGAAGCTTGCCCCGTTCTATGTGGCCGTCATCTTTGGCGCGCTGCTGGGGCGGGTGACGATCGAGACCGGAATCGCGCGAACGATCGTCAACCTCGCTGCCGAGTTTGGCGGCGAGCGGCCATTCGTGCTGAGTCTGGTGTTTTGCGCGATCGTCGCGGTGCTCTTCGCTTCGCTTCAAGGCTTGGGCGGCATCATCATGGTGGGTTCGATCGTGCTGCCGATCATGATGACGGCCGGCGTTCCACGCACCATCGCGGCGACGCTTTTTTTGATGAGCTTTGCGTTGGGCTACATTTTCAACATCGCGAATTGGACGTTCTATATGACGTTCTTTGGCGTCGCGCGCGAGCAGCTCATGCGATACGCAATTTTGCTGGCTCTGATCGATGCCGCCTTTTTGGTCGCGTACGCCGCCGTGTCGTTTTGGCGCGCGCGCGGATATGCGACCTGGGCCGTCCGAGCGCCGGAGGATTCCAACTCGCAACGCGTGCCGGCCGTCGCGCTCGTCACGCCCCTCATACCACTATTGCTCTTCTACGCGTTTCACTTGGATGCTGCGGTGGCATTTCTGGTTGCCGCGCTCTTCGGCGTGCTCGTCACGCGCCCGGCGCTGGCCGTGCAGCGCCTCGTCGCCGCCGCAATTCGCGGGATCGAAGACGTCGCGCCGGCAGTACTGCTCTTCATGGGAATCGGCATGCTGCTGGTTGCGACGAACCAACCGCAGTTCGTCGCCGCGCTTCGGCCACTGGTCGCGGGGGACTGGCTTCGCAGCCCGGTCGCCTACGTGATGCTTTTTGGCGTCGCCAGCCCGCTCGTGCTCTATCGCGGTCCGCTCAACCCGTTCGGCGTCGGCATCGCCATCTTTACCGTGTTGTTGACCGCGCACGTCTTACCGCCGGTCATCCTCGTCGCCGCCGTGATGGCCGTCGTGCAAGTTCAGAACGTTTGCGACCCCACCAACACTGCAAACGTCTGGGTTGCAAATTTCACCGGAGTGCCGATCCAAACAATTACCCGGCGAACGTTGCCTTATCAGACCGCCGTCGCAATCGTCGCAACGCTGGCGGTCGTCCTCGGTACTCCCGTGCTTTTCGGCAAGCCGGCATTTACGTCGTTCTATCAGATGGCGGCCGCGGCCGAGACGTTGCCGGGCTTTTACTCGCCACCCTCATCCCGCGATCGAATCGCCGTCGACGACGATGGCACCCCCTTCGGACGTGTGGGTGCCGACATCGTGGCCGACGAGTTGACGGGCGGAGCGTGGACGGCGATGCGGATTCACGACGATCCGAACTCAACCGACTGTTCCTCCAAACGATACGCCGCATACGTTCGCGTCGGCAGTTCGATCTTTGCGCTAACGAGCGGCGACGATCTCGACATCGGTTTGCGTCTCGAGGATTGCGGCGGCTGGATCGTCGACGAGTGGCACGATCATGCCGTGACTGCGCCGCACGCCGACGCGAGCGCGGCGCGCGCGCTGGCAAACCAAGGCGCCGCGCGACTTCGCGCGTGGGCGCTCTCGGATCCGGTGCGCAGCGGCAATCTTTTCGCCCTCGGCGCCGCCGTGCGACCGGGAGATAGACCGGCGTACTTCTACTCGTTGTTTCGCACGATCGACGGCAACCTGCGGGCCTACGTTCGCGCTGGAGGACCTGCGTATGCGGCGGGTTTGCGTTCGGGCGAAGTAGTCGAAAGCATCGACGGCAAAGCATGGTGGCTCTACGGCACGTATCCGGCGCAACAGCTGGCCTATGACGGTAAGCCGCATATCTTTGAAGTTCTGCAAGGCGGCCGCGCGGTCGACATCGCCCTGCGCGCGCCCTTTACGGTAACGGCCGGCGATGGAAAGTAAGCGCGACTCGACCACCCGGTTTGGAAACCGGGCGCCGTCGTACGCGGCCTTTCGTCCTGGTTATCCGCCCGAGGCTATCGATGCGGTTCTCGCCGGGCTCGGCGATCCGTCGACGCTGACGATCGCCGACGTCGGCGCCGGCACGGGAATTTCGTCGCGGCTCTTTGCGCAGCGCGGTGCGAAGGTCATCGCGATCGAGCCGAACCTGCGCATGCGATCGCAAGCCGAGCCCGATCCCAACGTCGAGTGGCGCGAAGGCACGGCGCAACATACCGGGCTGCCCGATGCGAGCGTCGATCTGGTCGTTGTGGCTCAAGCCTTTCACTGGTTTGCGACGATCGAGGTGATGCGCGAGTTCGCTCGCGTCGCGCGCCGTCGCGTCGCGCTCTTGCAATACGAGCGCGACGAACGCGATTTGTTCACGAAAGCCTACTCGGAGGTCGTGCGAGCCTATGCGACCGATGACACCGAGGACTTGCGACAGCGCGGCCTCACGGCGTTCGCCGCTTTTCCGGAGTCGCTGATCTCGCGGACCGAGGCATCCTCGCTTCAAGAGATGGATCGGGAGGCGCTCCTCGGGCGCGCGGCCTCGTCCTCGTACTTGCCGGCTTCAGGCGCGCCGGCCGAGGCACTCCGCCGCGATCTGCACGAACTCTTCGATCGCCACGCGAGTGACGCGCGCGTCACATTGCATATGGTTACCTACGTCGTGATCGCCGATCTCCAGAGATGAACGGAGGGCGCAAGCTTCGGGTCGGCATCGACGTCGGCGGAACGTTCACCGACGTCGTCGCAATCGATGCCGCCACACGCGAGCTCGTCGCTCGCGTCAAAGTTCCGACGACGCACGCCGCAGCGCGCGGGGTCGCCGAGGGCATCGTCGCGGGCATCGAGCAGCTGCTGGCCGATTCTCACGTCGATTCGGCGTCGGTCGCCTTTATCGCGCACTCGACAACGCAGGCGACCAACGCACTGCTCGAAGGGGATCTGGCGCGGGTCGGCGTGCTCGGGCTACTCGATGGTTTGGCATGGCTGTCGCGGCGGCAGATGCGCTTCCGCGCCTTTCAGTTAGGTTCGGGGGCGGTTTTTGCTCCGCGGTTTGCTTTCGTGCGCGCCGGCGACGGCGACGCATTGCGTGCGGCCGTCGACAGACTAATCGTCGGCGGCGCGCAAGTGATCGCGGCCAGCGAAAGCTTCGGCGTCGATCGCCCGGAGCAGGAGTCTGCTGCGGTCGCGTGTGCACGCGAGCGGGGGATCGAGGCGACCAGCGGTCACGACGTCAGCACCGCCTACGGATTGCGTTCGCGCACGCGCACGGCGGCGATCAACGCCGCAATCCTGCCGAAGATGGTGCGCACGGCGCGGATGACGGCCGAGGCGGTAGAGCGTGCCGCGATCCCGGCGCCGCTGATGGTGATGCGCAGCGACGGCGGCGTGATGGACGTGCGCGAGGTCGGACGCCGTCCGATCCTGACGCTGCTCTCGGGACCGGCAGCGGGCATCGCCGGTGCCCTGCTTTACGAGCGTTTGAGCGACGGCGTCTTTATCGAAGTCGGCGGAACGAGCTCGGATTGCTCGGTCATCAGAAATGGCCGGCCGCAAATGCAGTCCGCGAGAATCGGCGGATACCGTACGATGCTGCGAACGCTCGACGTTCGAACGCTGGGAATCGGCGGCGGGAGCATGCTGCGGCTCGATGGCGGCGCCATCGTCGACGTTGGGCCGCGCAGCGCGCACATCGCCGGGTGTGCGTACGCGTGTTTCGCGGCGCCCGAGCTGATCGAGGAGGCGCGAGTCGAGCTCATCGCGCCGACGGCCCAGGATCGCGCCGATCACGTCGTGCTCGTCACGCGTTCCGGGCTACGGATCGCGCTGACGGTCACCTGTGCGGCGAACGTCACCGGAGGAGTTCCCGAGGGCGCCTTCGCGCGCGGCAACCGCGAAACGGCGCGTCGTGCATTCGAACTGCTTGCGCAGCGCACGGGCGGCGACGCGCTTTCCTTGGCGCAGCGAGTGATCGCCCTCGCGGTCGCGAAGCTGCGTGCGGCCACCGAGGCTTTAGCTGGTGATTATGCGCTCGACGAGCAGCGCGTAACGCTGGTTGGCGGAGGCGGCGGCTGCGGCGCGATCGTGCCGCAGTTGGCCTCCGCGATGAAGGTGCCGTATCGGCTCGCGCGCGACGCCGAGGTGATCGCGCCGATCGGCGTTGCCTTGGCGCTGGTGCGCGACGTCGTGGAACGCACGATTGTGGCGCCCTCTCCGCAAGAGATCGCGCAGATTCGGCGTGAGGCGGCCGACCGCGTCATCGCCGCCGGTGCCGCTCCCGACCGGGTCGTCGTGGAGATCGAAATCGATACGCAGCGCAATAAAGTTTGTGCCACCGCCTCGGGGACAACGGCCCTCGTGGAAGCCGCAGCCGGCGACGCGTGCGGCGAGTCCGATCGTCGAGCGATCGCAGCGCAGTCGTTTGCGTGCAATGCCGTCGAGCTCGATCGAGTCGAACTGACCGGCGCCTTGAGCGGCTACGAACGTCGTCGCGATCTTCGCGTGATTGACGAACGAGGTGTCGTCCGGCTCGCGCTGCGCGATTACCGGCTCATTCGAACGCCGACGGCCAAGATTGAAACGCACGTACGTGACGCAGTCGAGAGCGCTACGCAGTTCGGCGACGTCGGTCGCGCGCTGCCCGCGCTGTATCTGCTGCGAGCTGCGCGCGTCGCAGCGTACGAAGGCCTGACGAGCACCGACCAAGCCGTCGCACTCGCCACCGAAGAAGTCGAAGGCTGCGCGCCCGACGAGTCGATCGTCATCCTCATCGAACCGCGCAGCGCCTAATTTACTCGTGGTTGTCGAATCGCGAGACCTTCGGTCTCCTCGAGGGCAATGGTGCTCTGGTGGCGTCCGTATGAGAAATAGAAGATCAGACCGATCGTAAGCCAGATCAGGAAGACCAACCACACAATCGGAAACCATCCCCAGACGAGTGGATTTCCAAACGCCAGGAAGCCAATCAGGAGCAGCGCCGTGATCGCCGACAGCACGGGAATGGCGTAAGGTCCGAAGGGAACCGTAAACGCCCCCTTCATCTCGGGATGACGCCTCCGCAGCACCGGCACGGCGATCGAGACCAAGATGAACGCGGATAGCGTTCCCATGTTCGTCACGGATCCCAATAGGCTGATCGGGAAGAACGCGCCGGCCGCAGCGATGAGCACCCCAAAAAGAATCTGTGAAAGCCAAGGCGTGCGCCATGCCGGGTGCAGCTTGACGAAGAGCGGTGGGATGAGTCCGTCGCGCGACATTGCGTAGAAGATTCGCGTTTGACCGTACATCATGACGAGCAGCACGGTCGTAAGGCCGGCGATCGCGCCAAACGAAATGATCACGCCCGCCCAGGCGAGGCCAACGTTCGCGACGGCGTCGGCGACGGGACGGTTGGTGCCGAGCGTATAGAACGGGACCATGCCATTGAGAATCGCCACAACGATGATGTAAAGGATCGTGCAGATCGCGAGGCTCGCAATGATGCCGATGGGCAAGTCGCGCTTGGGGTTCTTGGCTTCCTCAGCCGTTGTCGAGACTGCGTCGAATCCGATGTAGGCGAAGAAGATGAACGAGGCGCCTCCGAGCATGCCGAAGATGCCGAAAGGAAAGTAGCCGCCAAGACCGGTTTTTGGACCCGGCGGCAGATGGTAGTTCGCCGAATTAATGTGACCAAGTCCGATCACGATGAAGAAGAGCACGATGGCAACCTTGATCGCGACGATCACCGCGTTGACCGTTCCCGATTCTTTCGTTCCACGCACGAGCAGCGCCGTTATCAGAAAAATGATTCCCGCGGCCGGAAGATTTGCGATGCCGGGAGTGGCGTCCCAATGGCTGTGCTGCCAAATCTGCGGAATATTCCAGTTCAACAGCGTCTGGAGAATGAAAGTGAAGTAGCCGGACCAGCCGACGCTTACGGTCGAGGCGCCGAGCGCGTACTCGAGCACGAGGGCCCAGCCGACGATCCAAGCCAGAAACTCTCCTAGCGTCGCATACGTGTACGTGTACGCACTGCCCGAGATTGGGATCTTGCTCGAAACTTCGGCGTAGCACAACGCAGCCAACGCGCTGACGAAGCCGGCCACAACAAACGACAACGTCAATGACGGGCCCGCACGCGTTGCCGAAGCGACGCCGGTCAGAACGAAGATGCCGGTGCCGATGATCGCGCCGATCCCCATGGCGGTGAGCGCCCACGGGCCGAGCGAGCGTTTGAGGCCGTGCTCTGCGTCGCTGCCCTGTGCCAGAATACGCGCGAGAGGCTTGACTCGTTGCATCAACATGGGCTGGCTCCTAACGCAGAAAGCGGATGGCGAACGGATATGTGTACGGCCGGCCCTGGCTCGCCGCGACCGTCCCCGCGATGATGAAGATGAGCGAAAACAGCAAGAGCAACAGAACGGCCATCGCGATCGCGATCCAGAAAACCGCGAAGGTAACGCCGCCTCCAGGTTCGGATACATACCCTCCCGCGTGGCCGGCGATGAAGCCGAGCATCACGCCGACCGCGGCGATGACCCCGACAATTCCCACGATGGAAACCGTGATCTGATAGTTGAGCGATGCGCGCGCGTGCTCCGCCACGAACTCCGACTCATGTGCTTTGATCAGATAGACGACCAACGGCCCAACGACGTGACCGAACGGCAATCCCGCGACGGCGATGAGCGCACTCAAGTGCGCGGCCATTGCCCAATTCCGGTCCTGGGAAGCAATTTGAACTTGCATCCCGCTCTATTGCCGGGCGCTAGGAAATGGCCTGCCGTGCAGGGCGACGAATTGCGCATAGATGCGAGGTTCTACGTGCTCCGACTCACCTGAGTTCGACGTGTTGGTCGTCGGCGGCGGCAATGCGGGTTGCGCGGCGGCGATTGCGGCGGCGCGTCACGGCGCCCGTACGCTCCTGCTCGAGCGTTACGGATTTTTGGGCGGTACCGCGACCGCTGCAATGGTTGGTCCGTGGATGACCTTTCATTCGGCGAAAGAACGCATCGTCGGCGGCATCGCACAAGAGATGGTCGAGCGGCTGATGCGCAAGGGCGCTTCGCCGGGACACCTCGCCGATTCGTCGGATTACGTTGCGACGATTACGCCGTTCGATCCCGAGGTGCACAAGGCGCTGCTTTTCGAGATGATGCAAGAGGCCGGCGTGTCGTTGCTGCTGCATGCCTACTTCTTATCGGCGCAGCTCGATGGAGAAGCCGTTTGCGGAGCAACGTTTGCAACGGTCGGCGGCACGCGCAGCTATCGCGGAAGGGTCGTCATCGACGCGACCGCCGACGCTCTGGTCGCGGCTTCCGCGGGCGTCCCAACGCAACAGGGCGACGAGCGCGGACGCGTTCAGCCGGCCACATTGATGTTTCGGCTGAGCCACGTCGACCTCGCAGCCCTTGCAGCGTATCTGCGCGAACATCCCGACGAGATGCGCAGCTCGCTGCATCCGCGAGAGCGCGTGCCGGCCGCGCTCACGGCAGTTGCGGGTCTGAACGACCTCTGGGAAAGCGCGCGCGCCGAGGGGCTCGTCGACGTCCCTCGCGAGCTCGTCTCGTTCTTTATCTCTCCCTATCCCGACGAGGTGACCGTCAACATGACGCGCGTCGTCAACATCGATCCGCTCGATCCCGACGACCTGACGCGAGCCGAAGTCGAATCGCGTCTGCAGGCGATGCAGTTGTTGGAGTTCTTTCGACGGCGCGTGCCGGGTTTCGCGGACGCGCGGATCGCGGCAACGGGCACTCAAGTGGGGATTCGCGAATCGCGCCGCATCGTCGGCCGGTACACGCTTACGCGAGACGACGTTTTGCAGGCCCGGCACTTCGACGATGCCGTGGCGCGCAGCGCGTATCCCATTGACGTGCACAACCCGAGCGGCAGCGGAACGTCCACGCAGAGGCTCGCGCCGGGAGAGAGCTACGAAATCCCTTACCGCACGCTCTTGCCGGTCAATCGCGAGCAGCTACTCGTTGCGGGGCGCTGCATCTCCACGACGCACGAGGCGCTCGCCTCGACGCGCTTGACCCCGACGGTGATGACGCTCGGACAGGCGGCGGGGACGGCGGCGGCGCTGGCCTGCGCGCGTGGCGTACGAGTTGCCGATATCGATACGAACGAACTGCGAGCGCAGCTCGTCGCCGACGGCGTGGATTTGCGCCGAAACGCATGAACGCTGTATCTGAATTGTGCAGGGCCTATGGCGTGAGCGTTCGCTTCGCCGAGTTGGGCGACTGGGGTAAGGACGAACTTCGTGCGGAGTACGATCCGGCGGGGCCGGAGATACGAATCCACAGCAGATTGCAACCGGATCTCGTCGCGCGGGCTATCGGTCACGAGCTCTACCACCATCGTGAGGCAATCGGCGAGGTAGCCGTGCTTTCGAGCAAACGTGCGCGGGAAGCGGCCGCGGATCTCTACGCGGCGCAGCTGGCGGAAGAGTCGACGTGAGCGCGCTGATTGCGGGAATCGACGGGGGGCAAAGCTCGACCGTCGCGCTTATCGCGGACGAGCGCGGGCGAGTCCTTTCACGCGGCACGTCGGGCCCGGCCGACGAAGTCGGCGCCGACTCGAGTTCTACGCGTCTTCGCGACGCGTTACGAGAAGCACTCGCCGACGCGTGCCGGCGTGCCGGGCTTCCTGTTGAAAGCGATTTCGCGGCGATCGTCGCCGGCGTTAGTGGTTATGAGGGGCGCGTCTACGGTGCGCTGCCGGAGATGCCGACGCAGCGCTTTACGCTGATGCACGATGCGCCGGTAGCGCATGCGGGCGCGCTGGCGGGAAGGCCAGGTGTCGTCGTGATTGCAGGTACGGGTTCGGTCGTCTACGCCTTCGACGAAGATGGTCTCTCGCAGACGCTCGGTGGATGGGGCTTTCTTTTCGGCGACGAGGGAAGCGCGTTTAGTATTGCTCGCGATGCGCTCGCACTCGTGATGGCCGCCGAGGACGACGATGACCGCTCGCTGCGCGAGGAAGCGCAGGCGGCCCGCGATTTCTTTGCAATGGGCTCGCTTCGCCAAGTTGGACGAGCGGTTTATTCGGGAGAACTGACCCGCGCGCGGCTCGCCGCCTTTACGCCGGTCGCAATTCGATTCGCGCGCTTCCGCAAGATTGCCGACGAAGGGGCCGACCGGCTTGCGGCGCTCGCGCGTCGCGTGCTGGCTGCAATGCAAGAGCCCAGAGCGGCATTAACCGGCGGACTCTTCGCCGACGCGGACTTCTACGAGCGCGTCAGGGGCGGAGTTCTCGCCGCGATACCGAGTGCCCAGGTCGGGCCTGCGAAGTACGAGCCCGCGGCGGGCGCGCTGCTGCTGGCCTACCGCGAGCTGGCGCTGCCCGTGCCGGAGCTCCGGCGATGAGACTGCTCGAAGCGCTGCGCGGCGGGCTGATCGTTTCCGTGCAGGCTTGGCGTGGTTCTGCGCTCGATGATCCGCAAGTTATCGCGGCAATGGCCGGGGCCGCCCAAGATGGAGGTGCCGTTGCCGTCCGCATCGAGGGCGTCGAGAATCTGCTCGCCGTGCGTCGGCGCGTCGCCTTGCCGATCGTAGGGTTGATCAAACGCGAATATCCCGGATTCGAGACCTATATTTCGCCGACGCTTGCGGAGGTGGAATCGATCATCGGCGCAGGCGCCGAGATCGTGGCCTTCGATGCAACCTCTCGGCCACGGCCGGACGGCAGCCTGCTCATCGACACGATCCGGGCGGTCCACGCAGCCGGCCGGTTGGCATTGGCGGATTGCGCTACTGCGGAGGACGGTGCGGCGGCGGGCGCTGACGGCGCCGACATCTTGGCGACGACGCTCTGCGGTTACACGACGCCCACGAGGAACCACGCACTTCCCGCGCTCGATCTCGTTGCGAAGCTTTCGCGGCTGGGTAAGTTCGGCGTATGCGAGGGCGGGGTTCGCATACCGGCCGACGTGAGAGCCGCGCTCGATGCCGGAGCCGACGCCGTCGTCGTCGGAACCGCCATCACCAACGTGGACTGGCTGGTTCGGGAGTTTGCAGGGGCGGCCGACAGGGGCTCTTAACAGCCCGTTTAGTCGGTGCGATTCGCGCGCGGAGCGCCTATATTAGGCTGAGGGAGAGCATTCTTTGGTAGAGAGAACAGCGCAACCGGCCCGGCTCGGTCGCGGATTCTGGGTGACCACTGCGGTTCTGGCGGCACTCGCGGTCGCCGCGATCGTCTTCTGTTACGTGTTTCCGCTGGAGCATTACCTGCCGGCGGCAATCGTGACCGCGCGGCAGGTCGACGATCTCATCCGCTTCATGTCGGCCACGGGCAGCGCCCTCTACATTTTCGTCGCAGGCTATTTGGTCTATTTCGCGATCGCCTTCCGCGCCAAGGCGTCGGACGCGCCCGATGCCATCGGCGTGCAGATCCACGATAACCGCAAGCTCGAGTTTTGGTGGACGGTTATCCCGCTGATCTTCGTGCTCGTGCTCTCGATTGTGAGCGTCCGAATCTGGTACGAGATCCTGTTGGAGCCGGAGAACGGCCTCGTCGTCGAGGCGATCGGCCACCAGTTCTATTTCTCGTTCCGATACCCGCAGATCAACGGCGAGGTTACCGACGAAATGCACCTTCCGTTGAACGTGCCGGTGACGCTCAATCTTACGTCGGCCGACGTGATCCACGGATTCTGGGTGCCGGCGATGCGCCTCAAGAACGACACGGTTCCGGGATTAGTAACGACGATCCGGTTCACGCCGCGGCTGGCGGGCCGCTATCCGATCATCTGCACCCAGTTCTGCGGCGTCGAGCACAGCGAGATGGACAAGCAGGTCTTGGTGATCGAGGATAAGGCCTCGTTCGACCGTTGGTACAAAGGCTGGCAGCAGAAGAACGACCACGCGAGCAACGCATTGCCGGGCGCAGGCGGACAGGCGATCTCGCTCCAGGGAGGCGACGCGGCTGCGGGCAAGGCGCTGTTCAGTCAAAAGTGCACGGCCTGCCACAAGCTCGCTCCGTTCAGCCAAACGCTCGTCGGCCCGGGCCTCGAGGCCGTTTTGCACGATCCGGCACATCCGGACTTGGTCAACGGCAAGCCGGCGAATCCCGCAGACGTCGCGTCGATCTTGGAGAACGGTTACACCGGAAGTATGGGTGCGATGCCCAGCGCCAGCTCCAACGGCCTCTCTCCACAGGACATCGCAAATCTCGTGGCATTTCTCAACACACTGAAATGAGATACTTGAAAGCAGTATGGCAGTAGCAGCGGTTCACTCGGGCGGTATCGCCGAGCACATTCACCCCGAACCTCAAGGGTTCGTGCGGCGGTACGTCTTTTCGCTCGATCACAAGATCATCGGCATTCAGTACATCATCACCGCCTTCGTCTTCTTTATGCTTTCGGGTCTGTTGGCCGAGGCCATCCGAACGCAGCTGCTCAACCCCAACGGCGGTTTCGTCGCGCCCGGCACGTACAACGAGGTCTATAGCGTACACGGCAGCGCGATGGTGTGGCTGGTGATCATTCCCCTCCTTACCGGCGGCTTCGGCAACCTGGTCTTTCCGCTGCAAATCGGGGCCCGCGACGTCGCATTTCCCTGGCTCAACATGCTCAGCTTCTGGATCTTTCCGGTTGCCGGCTTGATGCTATTTTCGTCGTTTCTCATGGGCGCGCCGACCGCGGGTTGGATGGAGTACCCGCCGGTTTCATTGCAGGGTGCTGCCGGTACCTCGATGTGGTGCGCTGCGATCTTTTTAGTCGGCGTCAGCTCGACGATCACGGGAATCAACTTCGTCGTAACGATCTTGAAGATGCGGGCCCCGGGCATGACGTTTACTCGCATGCCGCTCTTCGTCTGGGGGCAGTTCGCGACCGCACCGCTGCTGATGATCGCGACGACGGCGCTGGCCGCAGCGCTGGCGGCGCTCTTTATCGAGCGCCAGTTCGGCGTGCCGTTCTACGATCCAACCAGAGGCGGAAGTCCGGTCATGTGGCAGCATATGTTCTGGTTCTATTCGCATCCGGCGGTCTACATTATGATTCTGCCCGCTTTCGGCATCATCTCCGAAGTGCTGCCGACGTTCGCACGCAAGCCGGTCTTCGGCTACAAACTGATCGCGTTCTCTTCGATGGCGATCGCGTTGGCCGGGTTTATGGTCTGGGCACACCACATGTTTACCTCGGGCCTCGCGCCTTTCTTGCAGCTGCCCTTCATGATCATTACGTACCTGATCGGCGTGCCGACGGGCATAAAGATCTTCTCGTGGACGGCAACGCTATGGGGCGGAAAGATCCACTACTCGACTGCGATGCTCTTCGCGATCGGCTTCGTCGGCCTCTTTACGATCGGAGGAATAACCGGAATCTTTCTCGCCGCGATTCCGTTCGACTTGCACGTACACGGGACGTATTTCATCGTCGCACACTTGCATTACGTGCTCGTCGGAGGAAGTCTCATGGGCGTCTTTGCCGGCATGTACTACTGGTTCCCAAAGATGTCGGGCCGGCTGCTCAACGAAACGCTCGGCAAGATCCATTTCTGGCTCTTCTTCATCGGCTTCAACTGCACGTTTCTCCCGATGCATTGGCTGGGTATGCTCGGGATGCCGCGCGAGGTAGCCACCTACGATCCGCAGTTCACGTTCTGGAACCGTTTCGAGTCGGTCGCGTCCTACCTCATGACGTTTGCGATCCTGATCTTCTTCGTCAACGTTCTTTGGAGCATTCGCAACGGCCGGCGGTCGGGTCCCAATCCGTGGGGAGCGCGCACGCTGGAGTGGCAGATTCCATCGCCGCCACACTACTATAACTTCAAGCACATCCCGACGGTCTACGGCCTGCCGTACGATTTCAGCCAGCCGCTCCCATACAAGGGGCTGGAAGAAGAGCTCACCGATTCGCCGCCGGTCGCGGCGGGGGCCCACTGATGTCGGTCGCTGCGATCGGGGCCGACGCTCACGGCGACGTCGATCAACTCTACGTCGAGACGCGCGAGCTGCGCCTGCAAGGCTTCTTGCTCTTCCTGATCAGCGATTGCGTACTCTTCTCGTCCTTCATCTTCGCGTATCTCTATCTGCGCAACAGCGGACAAGGCTGGCCGCCGCCGGGAATTCAGCGTCTCGACGTCGCGTTTGCGGCCTGGAACTCCGTCGTGCTTTTCGGGTCGGGCGCGACGATGCATTACGCCCTGGAGAATTTCAAGCACGGGAACTTCATGAAATACATGTGGTTCCTGCTGGCGACGATCGTCTTAGGAGCGGGATTCCTCGGAGGTCAAGCCTACGAGTACAACCATTTGATCTTCGGCGAGCACGTGACGTGGTCTGGAAGCGGGATCTTCGGCGCCTCGTTCTTCACGTTGACCGGCATGCACGGGCTGCACGTCTTTTTCGGCGTCTGCTACCTCACCGTGCTCGTGCTGCAGTCGGCGGCCGGCGTCTACACAAAAGGCAAGTTCTTTGGGATCACGGCGGGTACGCTCTACTGGCACTTCGTCGACGTGATCTGGGTAGTACTCTTCTCAATCTTTTACTTGATCTAAGGACCCTTATGGAGGATGCCAGTTAATGAACGCGCAGTTCGTCGAACGGTTGGGAGCGGTGGTCGCGGGCATCGCCGTCGCCGTGGTAGCCTTCTACGCGCTCTATAAGGACTGGCAGTCGACCGGAATCGAAAACCAGGTCTTTAAGCTGATGCTCGCGCTGCTCGGGCTCGGCGCGGTTCTCGCTCTGCTGGCGGGCCTCAACGTGATCGGCTTCACTCCCCCGAAAGGCGCGTACTGATGATCGTAAGCGACGACGAGTATCTCGACTTTAAGAGCGTCCCTGAGAGCAAGGGCATCCCGCCCTCACTCGTTCGCGTGGCCGCCGTCGGGCTGGTCATCATTTTCCTGATCGGTGCGTCGGTCTGTTTGATGTCGGGATTCGGGCACCACTGGCCGGCCGATACGACGTTGCGCGTTCCGCTCAACAATCCGTAGCTAACAGGGCGGCTTACAAGTCCGCGCGGCGTCCGCGCCGCGTCGCGATGCCGATCGCCAGCAGCGGGAGCTCCTCGTCGGGGAGCAACCCGGTCGACTTACCGTCGATCTTGTGGATTCCGGCGTAGCGCGAGAACTCGACGAGTGCGGGAATCGTCGCGTTGGGTAAGCGATGCCGGCCGAGCCACTCCCATTCGCCGGCGACGGTTCGATTAGCAGAGAGCACGGCTGCATAGCCGCAGGCATCGGCGCGCGAGCGTTCGTCGGGTTCGCGGTAACGCACGTACCCGTCGACGATGTAAATCGGTGCGAATGTTTGAAGGTACGCGGCGAACGGCGCGACCAGCACGGCCACGAAGTACCCTCCGAAGACGACGGTACCGAGCGCGAAGATCCACGCAACTTTGATCAGCGTTGCATCGGAGGCTACGTGATGCGCGCGGTAGACGATGCCCCAAGTCAGCAGGGCCATAAAGACCATTCCGATCAGCGGCTCGATTGCCAGCGCGAAACGTCCGGTTAACCCGCGCCAAACGATTCTCCGTTCGGAGGAGCTCCAGCGCCGGCTCGCGAGATCGCGGCTGCTCTCGAACACGGCAGCTACGCGGCCTCCTCGATGGGTCGCGTGCGTTCTTCCTCGCGCGACTTCAGCGATGCGGCTAGCAGCAGCGCCACGAAGGCCACAGCGCAAAACGCGAGGTAGGCGTGGCGATAACCGGTCAGTTCGGTTTGCGCCGCACTCATCAGGCCGCCTGCGAGCGAGCTGCCGAGAATTTGGCCGATGATCAGCGCTTGGCTCAAAAAGCCTACTGCGGTAGCCCGCGCGCGCGCCGGCGTTTCGTTCGTGACGATGTAGCGCGTCGGCGCACCGAGCAAGGCGCCGAATCCGGCGCCCGCTATCACGATCGCGAGTATCGCGACGGGCGGCGAGCTGAAGCCCAGCGCGAAGAGCGCGAGGCCGACTTCGGTAATGACCGTTCCGATCAGGAGGACATCCCGGCTTCCTATTCGGTCCAGAGCCCGTCCCGAGCCCGGAATGACGAGGACGAACATGAACGCACCGAGCGCGGCAACGAAACCGGCGGCCGCAGACGACAGCCCTTCTGCGGCGACCAGTACGGCAGGGATGAAGAAGAGCGAGCCTTCCAACACGCCGATGACGATCTCCAGCACGTATGTTTTGACGAGCTGGGGCGTCCGTAAAATCTCCAGCGGCACGATCGGGTTACGCGCGGTTCGCTCCCAAAACGCAAAGCCCGCTAGAAGCGCGAGGCCGGCGAGTCCCGTCGTAACGCTCGATGCAATCAGTCCGTCCATTAGCGCCAGCAGTCCGACGCAGAGCAAGGCCAGCCCGAGAACGTCGAGTGCGTCGCGTCGCCGCGGCGCGTGCGCCGGCAGCTCCTTGAGCGCCATCCAGAAAACGATCGCCGCGAGGGGCAGGTTCACTACGAAGATGTAGCGCCACGAAACGTAGTGCGTGATCAAGCCGCCGATGCTCGGACCGATGACCGCCGCTACGCCCCACGTTGCGGCGACGATGCCCAGCGCCGCGCCGCGCCTCGCCTCCGGCACGACGTCGCCGATCGCTGCGGTGGCGACGGGAAAGATCCCGCCGGCGCCAAGTGCTTGAATTGCGCGCGCGCCCAGAAAGATTGCGTAGTTCGGCGCGACGATCGCGACAACACTGCCGGCCGCGAAGAGCGCGATACAGATGAGATAGATCGGCCGCCTCCCATACCGGTCGGCCATCGAGCTGGCTACCGCAATAGAGAGGACCGTAACGAGAAGATATAACGTGAAGACCCAGGCCAAGTCGCCCGTCTGCACGGTGAAAGTCCGTCCGAGTGCCGGAAGTGCGGGCGAGAGCACGCTCAGGTCGAGGGCTCCGGCAAAGACGCCGAGCGCCAGCGTCCACAGTAGGCGAGTCACGAGATGATTCGGTCGATCACCATCACCGCGCACATCAGCGCCAGGTACACAAGTGAGTAGCGAAACAGTTTGCGCGCCTCGTGCGTGCCGGTCTGTTCGCGCCACGTTCGCCAGGCATCGAGCAGAAAGAGTCCGCCCAGCACGGCCGCGGCGCCAAAATAGAGCGCGCCCATCACGTGAAAGGGGTACAGAAGGAGCGACGCTCCAACGAGCACGAGGCTGTAGTACACGATCTCGCGTTTGGTGCGTTCTCGTCCGTAGACGTTGGGCAGCATCGGGATGTTGGCTTTGCCGTAGTCCATTTCCGTCATCAACGCGAGCGACCAAAAATGCGGCGGCGTCCACAGAAAGATCAATGCGAAGAGCCCGAGCGCCGGCGCACCAATGGCGTGCGTGACCGCGGCCCATCCGACGAGCGGCGGAACGGCACCGGCGGCCCCGCCGATCACGATGTTGAGCGGCGTAATACGTTTGAGCCACATCGTGTAAACCAGGACGTAGTAGGCATTTCCGGCCAGCGAGAGCCAAGCCGCAAGCGGATTGACCAAGACATAAAAGAGCGCAAAAGATACGCCGCCTGCGAGGACCGCATAGATCGTCGCGCTGCGGCGAGTGATACGCCCCTGCGGGATCGGACGCGATTGGGTGCGCTTCATCACGCGGTCGATGTCCGCATCCCAAACGCAGTTGAATGCGCCCGCCGATGCCGCCGCAAGCGCCCCCGCGAAGAGCGTCCAAAAGAGTAGCCCCAGCGGCGGGACGCCGCGCGCAGCCATTACCATCGACGCGGCCGTCGTAACCAGCAACAGCGCGATGATGCGCGGCTTCGAGAGCTCGTAATAGTCCCCGATTCGTCCGATCACTGACGCGCGCCGCTTGGGGTCAAAGGAAACGCCCGCCGGTTCGCCATGCCGTCCAGTGTCGCGAAGACCGTAGCGATAAAGAAAGCCAAGAAGACGAAGGCGGCGTTGACCGCATGCGCTTCGCGCAGCTCCATCGGCAACCGCAGCGTCACGTTGAGAAGGCCGAGCAGCACTTGAATGCCGACCAAAGCCGCTCCGACGGCCGCCGTTCCCCTCACGCGCGCCGAGGCTGGACCGGCCCAGGCGAGGGCCAATGCGGCGGCGGCAAAGATCAGCGTCGCGGCAGCGGCGGCGCGATGCAGCATTTGCACGTACTCACCCGGGGTATGGACGATAACGTTGCCGGCGCATTGCGGAATCGACAGGCAGGCAAGGCCCGCGCCGCTGGAACTGACGTAGGCCCCAATGCACATCGTGATAAATGCGATCGTTGCGGTTGTGAGGAGTACGAAGCGAAGGCGGCGCGACGATGCGGAAGCGTCGTGCAACGACGCAATCCCGGCGGACGGCGACGCCGCGGCAAACACGGCCATTGCAGAGAGCGCGGCAATGAATGCCATCGCGGTAGCCCAATGCAGGACGACGGAGAACGGCGCATTCCCAAGCGCGACGGTCACGGCTCCCAGCAGCACTTGAGCCAAAAAGAGGGCGAGGATGACGGCGAGCGTCGGTCCGACGAACGGAGAACGCCGTCGCGCAGGCCAGGCGGCAGCCACGAGTGCGATCGTTAGCGGCGCCACCATGAACGCAAGCAAGCGGTGCGTCCATTCCCACAAGGTGCCGTCGCTCATGAGAGGGATTATGCGCCCGTGGCAAAGCGGCCAATCGGGGCATGCGAGTCCGGCGCCGTTGATGCGCGTCCAGCTGCCGAGCACGACGGTCATCAGGGCGACGAAGTCGGTGGCCAGGCAAAGGCGGAGGAGTCGTTTCATCCGAGCCTTAGCGTAGCTTCGCACCGGCCGGATGGCAATGACAAATGAGACGCACGGCGAAGCGGTCGGCCGTGATGCGCTGGTCGACCCTGGCAGGTCTAGCCTTGGGGCTCATTGTGCTGGTCGGATGTCGTGAGGTGCGCGTGAAGACGCTCGCAGCAGGCACTACCACCGTTCTGGGGGGCAATCAGATTCTCATAGTACGCGATGAGGTTACCCTGGGCAAGCTAGGAATTCATGCGCCGGTTCATTTCAGAGGCGAGTTCGGCGTCGTCTTGCTCATGGGACCGCACGACCGGACCGGCTACAAACAGATCGTCGAATCCATCGGCGCGAATTCGCAACGCGTTCGCGTCGTGGCCTTCGAACAGGCACCGGCCGACGCAGGTGAGCCGTCGCCGCAATACCGCACGTACACGCTCTGGATCGTTCCCAATCGGGTATATCGTCGAGGCGTTCGAGTCGAAGTCGTGACGCCCAGTGACGAACCGATCGCGACGACCTATTTGCCGTAGGGGTAACCGTGCTCTCTCCCAAGCAGCCGAAAACGCCGGAAGGACTCGAGCGACTCCAAGTGCGCGTCGAGCGGTTGGGCCTCGTCCTTGCGCCCGACGGCGAGGCGACCGAAGCCTTCGGAGTTTTGAACCCCGCGGCAACGCGCGCTCCCGGTGGCGAGCTGTTGATCTATCCACGCTGCGTTGCCGAAGGAAACATTTCGCGGGTGCGAACGGTTCGCGTCGCGCACGAAGACGATAAATACCACTGCGAACGGCTCGATTTCGCACTCGAGCCGCAAGCCCCGTACGAGTTGCGCCCCCATCCAGGATTCGGCTGCGAAGATCCGCGCGTCACCTACATCCCGGCACTCGAATCGTATGTCATGGCGTACACGGCGTTTGGCCCGGATGGACCGCGCATCGCGATTGCGATATCCAGCGACGCTTACCATTGGGACCGGCTAGGCCCGGTTCGGTTCGCCGGTTCGGCAAACGTCGTCGGCGACGACAAAGATGCGGCGTTCTTTCCCGAACCCGTGCTTTCGCCGACGGGGCGCAAGTGCTTAGCCTTTTACCATCGTCCGATGCTGCATCTCTCCAGTGTCGACGGCCGTGCCGCCATTCCGATGATCGAGCGCATGCCCTTCGAAGACCGCGAATCGATCAGGATCGGGTACGTACCGCTCGGCCCCGTGCTCAAGAACCGCAGCAATCTCCGCAACGTCTCGGAGAGCCGTCAGGTGCTCAGCCCCAATGAGAACTGGGGATCGATCAAGATTGGAGCCGGCACGCCACCCGTTCGAATCACGCTCGGCGAAACGACGGGATGGTTGGCGCTTTTTCACGGCGTCGATGCGATCGAAGGCGACGGGCACGGACCTTCACTGCGGTACAGCGCCGGTATCGTGATCCACGAATTGGAACGGCCCGATCGCATTCTCTACCGCTCGCCGCGGCCGGTTCTTACGCCCGAATCGAGCGAAGAGCGCAAGGGGGTCGTCGATAACGTCGTTTTCCCGACCGGACTCGATCCGCGGCCCGATCTTGGCGACCGCGTCTACGACGTCTACTACGGGATGGGCGACTACTCGGTTGGAGCCGCGCGCCTGAGGATTGATGAGCCGCCGACCGACGCCACGTGATAAAATATCTGGCAATGTCGGCCGTGATCGTTCTCGGTATCGGCGTCGTCGTGGCGGCGTGGGTGAATCGCGACCTGATTCGCATCAAGATGGCCTCGGTCTACGCACGCGTGGCGCCGAAGCCCGGTGCGTCGAGCCCTGCGTCGAGCGGTGCCACTGCGTCGATGAGCGGCGATGCGCCATGGGCGCTGTCGGCGCTGCCCGAGTGTTTGACTCAAGTTTCGAAATCCACGGGCTCCCGGCGTTACGTGCGTGCTCATCTGCCGCGCAACGCGGTCCGGGTCATGCCGCCGGCGCGCTTATCGTATGCGGATTGCACGATCTCGATCGATGATGATGAGGCGTTCGTACGGCGAGGGGCCGACCGGTTTCGGATTCCTCCCAGCGTTCAGTTTTACCGCGTCCGAGGAGAGGTCGCGATGATGCGCGAGACGGCCGCGAGCGTGGAGTTGCGCGTCTATCAGCCGGTGCGGCCATGACGGAAAACGCGAAGATCCTCGACGAAGTACGCAAACGGCGCACCTTTGCGATTATCTCGCATCCCGATGCCGGCAAGACGACCCTGACGGAGAAGCTGCTGCTATACGGCGGCGCCATCCACATTGCGGGGCAAGTCTCGGCGCGCAAGCGGCAGCGTCAGGTAACCAGCGATTGGATGGCGCTCGAACGCGAGCGCGGCATCTCCATAACTTCAACCGTCCTACAGTTCGAGTATGGCGGCCACACCCTCAACCTGCTCGATACGCCGGGTCACCAAGACTTCGGCGAGGATACCTATCGCACGCTGCTCGCCGCCGATAGCGCCGTGATGCTCATCGATGCCGCTAAGGGTGTCGAGCCTCAGACCAAAAAGCTCTTCGCAATCTGCGCCGAGCGCGGCATTCCGCTCTTCACCTTCATGAATAAGCTCGACCGGCCCAGCCGCGATCCCCTCGAGCTGCTCGACGAACTCGAAAGCGTTTTGGGCATCGGAGCCTTTCCCGTAAACTGGCCGCTGGGCAGCGGAGAAGAGTTTAAGGGCGTCTACGATCGTCGTACGAAAGCCGTGCACCTCTTCGAGCGGGCCGCGCATGGCGCGACGCGCGCCACCGTCTCCGTAACCGACGCCGCAGACCCGGCGTTGCGCGCGCTCGTCAACGAACACGTTTACGAACAGTTTCGCGAAGCGATCGAGCTACTCGATGGCGCCGGGGAGCGGTTTGACGACGCCGCGATGTTGCGCGGTTCCACCACGCCGGTCTTCTTCGGTAGCGCCGTTACGAACTTCGGGGTACAGCTCTTTCTCGACGAGTTCGTCGCGATGGGGCCGTCGCCATCGGCGCGCGCCGGAGTCGACCCCTCCGACGACGCGTTCACCGGTTTCGTCTTCAAGATCCAGGCGAACATGGATCCTCGTCACCGGGATCGAGTTGCATTCGTACGCGTTTGCTCCGGCGAGTTCGCGCGGGACATGACCGTGCGCAACGCGCGCACCGGCGACCAAGTCCGCCTCTCCCGGGCGATGCGGCTCTTCGCCGACGATCGCGAGTCGTTGGAGGTCGCATACGCCGGTGACGTCGTCGGACTCGTGAACCCCGGTGCTTTTGCGATCGGCGACACGCTCTACGAAGGCCCCCGCGTCGTGTTTCCTCCGATCCCGGCCTTTGCCCCGGAACATTTCGCATCGGTGCGCAGTATCGACGTGTCTGGTTATAAATCGTTCGGCAAAGGCATCTCGCAGCTGCGGGAAGAGGGGGCGGTGCAAGTTTTCTATCCATGGGGTACGCCGCGGATCGAACCGATTCTCGGAGCGGTCGGAGAACTGCAGTTCGAGGTTGCAAAATACCGGCTGGAATCCGAATACAACGTCAAGACGCTCGTGTCGACCCTGCCGTACTCCTTGGCGCTCTACGTCGACGGCGACCGCGAACATCTCGGGCACGCGCACCTGCCGTCCAACGCGAGGCTCGTCGAGGACTGGAACGGACGAGCTGCAGCGTTGTTCGAAAACGAATGGAGCGTTCGGCTCGCGCGCGAATGGAATCCGCAACTGACGTTTAGGAAGTTCTCCTCAGAGAGCGACACGGAGGCCTTGGCATCGTGATCCTTCGGTTTTTGATCGTCGCGACGGCGATCGCCGGTTTGGCCGGCTGCTCGTTTCAAAATCAGGACGAGCGCGAAGCGAATCGGATCACGCAAGCGGTCATCAAGAATGATTTGAAGCCGGTGGAAAGCGACATCGCCAAAGGCATTTCCATAACGCGGGTCAAGGTCGCGGAATGGTCCGACGAGCTCAACGCGCAAGGCAAACTGCTCTCCGTTAAGGAGACCACCGTCAACTGCGCCCCGGGATGGCACTGTTTCGACGTGAAGTTCGCGAGGCGCGCATACGTGGAACGAATGCGTTTTGACGAAAATCACAAGGTCGTCGATTGGAGCTTCCACATGGCTCAGGAATAAGCTTGACGCGAAGCGTTACGCTTTCCGACGTTCGCGCGGCGGCAGAGCGCCTTGCCGGGGTGGCGCACCGGACCCCGGTGCTGCGTTCCGCGACGCTGGATGCGCGTTGCGGCGCGCAAATCTTCGTAAAATGCGAGAACCTGCAGCGCATGGGCGCCTTCAAGTTTCGCGGCGCCTATAATTTCTTGGCAACGCTGTCGCCGGAGCAGCGACAGCGGGGCGTCGTCGCCTACTCGAGCGGCAATCACGCGCAGGGCGTCGCGCTGGCGGCTCGACTCCTGGGCATTCCGGCAACGATCGTCATGCCGACGGACGCTCCCGCGGTCAAACTGGCGGCGACACTTGAGTATGGCGCCGAAGTCGTCAGCTACGAGCGTGCGCACTCGCACCGGGAAGAAATTGCGCAAGCCCTTGCCGCCGAGCGTGGCGCCACGCTCGTTCCTCCCTTTGATGACGAGCGGATTGTCGCGGGCGCCGGAACCGCGGCGCTGGAGCTCCTCGACGATGCGGATCCGCTCGATGCGATCGTCGTCCCGGTCGGAGGCGGAGGGCTCATGTCCGGAACCGCAGTTGCCGCGCGCGGCCTCGACCCGGCGATCGCCGTCTACGGAGTCGAGCCGGCGGCCGGCGACGACTTCGCGCAATCGCTCCAGCTCGGGCGCGCAATCTCGATTCCCGTCCCCAAAACCATCGCCGATGGCTTGCAGACGACGGCTCCGGGCGAACTAACGTTTGCGATCGCCCGAGAGCTCGTGCGCGCGGTCGTGACCGTGAGCGACGACGAGCTATGCAAAGCGATGCGCTTTGCGTTCGAGCGCATGAAGGTCGTCATCGAGCCCAGCGCAGCGGCGCCGCTTGCCGCTCTCCTGGAGCAGCGAATTCCCGACGTCGCAGGCAAGCGCGTCGGCGTTATCGTTACCGGCGGAAATATCGATGCGGCTCGCTATGGCGAGCTGATTACATCGAGCTCGCCGGCTTGACGATGTTTGCGCACGCGACGTAGTTCCCCATATTGTCCGTGCTCTTGTGAACGTTGATCGCGTATTTACCGGCCAACAACTGGTCGATCGTGATGCCCTTGATGACCGTCGTCGAGTTTCCGTTGGCGAGACTGGTCAAACCGTAGGCGACTCCGAGGATGCCGGCGCAGGTTCCGTCGTGAATATGCGCCGGTTGAGGCCCCGCCGGACCGTTCGGAATTGAGATTACGACATTCACGGCTCCATCGGTTTGCGTGAGCGTGACGGTTCCGTTCTCTCCCGAACCGTTCTGCGCGTTAAGCTTGAGGGTCAGCGTGCTGGTAGCGGCCGCCGCCGGCGCGAGATAGGCTGCGCCGAGCCCGAGGCATGCGAGCAACGAAATAACTGTTTTCATGAGCGAGCGTTTCTGCGTGCGCCTGCTCGGCCCTCGCGACTACCGGCGTTCGAGCGCATCGAAGCGCAGCTCGAGGTCGCCGACCGCGGCCGCGGCTTGCTGCGTGGGGGGAGCGTCGGCTCCGTCAACGGTGTCCAGCAAGGCTGCGGCAGCTTCGTTGATTCTTGTAAAGGCCGCCGTCGCGACGGCGTTGCCCCGAGCTTTGGCGGCGGCATCATAGCTCTTATTTGCCAGCGACCTTAGCCGCACGGCAAGGAGGTATTGGGCCTCGAGCGCTTCGTTTGAAATGACGACGCGAGGATCCATGACGACCGAGAGCGGGCGCTGCATCGTGTGGCCATCGACGTCGAGCCGCACGCTATAAACGCCCGGAAGCACCAGCGGCCCCTCCGGAACGCGCGGCGTGTCGTGCGGAACCGCCGAGATCGGCAGATCTTGGCTTATCGCCAACGGTGCGGGCTCGCGCAGATCCCAAACGAAACGATGCATTCCCGTTGCCCGTGACGGCGTCACGAAGGGTCGCTCCCAGTAAGCGGGCTTATCGAGATGCGGGATCGGAGCCGGCGCGGCCTCATTGCTCGCGAATCTCCGCACTAGCCGGCCACTGCGATCGTAGAACGAGAGAACGACGCTGTGCGCCGGCCTTGCCAGCGCGTAGTCGACGATTGCGCCGTCGGGCGGATTCTCGCCCATCGGCTCTTCGGGCGGCAGCGGTGTGTCGGAGTTCGTGCTGCGCCGCACGCGATAAGCGCGCTCGGGCGCAAAGAGATAACTCGCGGGGTCATCCTTCGACAGGCTCAGGATGACATTCGACGGGCTCAGGATGACATTCGACGGGCTCAGGATGACACCCGACGCGAGCTCGCGCAGCGGCTCGACGTCGTCGAGAATCCAGAATCCGCGGCCATGCGTCGCGACGATCAAATCGTTATCGTGCACGATGATGTCGCGCACCGACGTGTGCGGCAGGTCGTTCTGCAGCGATTGCCAGCTCGCCCCGCCGTCGAACGAGACATATACGCCGTTCTCGGTTGCCGCATAGAGCAGAGTTCGAACGATCGGATCTTGGCGAACCGCGTTGACCGGTTCGTCGGGTAGTCCGTTCACGGAGAGTTTCCACGTCCGTCCGCCGTCGTGCGTCACATAGACGTACGGACGCAGATCGTCCAGACGAAACCGGTTGACGGCGACGAAGGCCGTATTGTCGTCGAAGCGCGAAGCGTCGATCTGCGCGATCTTGCTCCACGGCGTCAGTCCCGGCGGTGTAATATTCGTCCACTGAGCCTGTGCCGTCGAAGCGTGCGTGATCCAGAGGAGGCCGTCGTCCGTCCCTGCCCAGATGGTGCCGCGATGCACGTATGAGGGTGCGAGTGCGTAGACCACGCCGCGATGCGCACCTTTCTGCGGATCGTCATTCTCGAACGTGCCGAGCACCGGCGGAATGCCGGGATCCCGGCGCGTGAGGTCGGGGCTGATCGCGTGCCAACGCTGGCCTCCGTCGTCGGTTGCGAAAACGACGTTCGTCCCGAAATACAGGCGATGCGGGTCGAAATGGTCGAACGCGATCGGTTCGGTACGCACGGTACGGTACTGCTTGGACGGCAGCGCGAGCGGTGAGACTTCTTGCGTCTGGTCGGTACGCTCGTCGTGTTTTTCGAGCTTTCCGCCAAACGTGATGCCGGGGTGCAGCGGATCGGGGACGACGTAGCCGTACTCTTGCGCGCCGACGGGATGCCAATCGCGCTCCGTTACCTCACCCCAGTTGCCGCGGCTGATCACGCAAGCCGAGCCGCTCTCCTGTTGACCGCCGCAAATCCAATACGGAAAGCGGTTGTCGGCGTTGACGTGGTACATCTGCGCCGTCGGCTGATTGTACCAAGAGCTCCAGGTCGCGCCGCCGTCGACGCTGATCGTCGCACCCTGGTCGCTCGCCAAGGCGACGATCTCCGGATTGCGCGGATTGATCCAGACGGTGTGATAGTCGTCGCCGCCCGGTGCGCCTTTGATTGCCACGAGCGTCTTCCCGCCGTCGGCGGAACGATAGGTTGACGTGTTCGTGAGATAGACGATTTGCGGATTCGTTGGATCGACCGCCAGCGAGACCAGGTCATCACCGCGCTGCGCGATCTCGTCGGCGTTATTGACGAGCGTGAAGTGAGCGCCGGCGTCATCGCTGCGATAGAGGGCGCCGGCATCGTCCCCTTTGGCTTCTACGTCTGCATAGACGTAGACCACCCTCGCGTCGCCGGGTGCGACCGCTATTTCCGTGCGCCCCACGCGCTCCGGCAGGCCGGTTCTCAACTGCGTCCAGCTCGCGCCGCCGTCGCTCGACTTGAAGACCCCGCTTCCCGGCATCTCGAACGAGGCGCCGATCTCCCACGGCGCTTGGCGAGCCGCCCAAAGGGTGGCATACACGACGTTGGAGTCGCTGGGATCGATGACGACGTCGAAAGCGCCGACGTTCTCGTTCTTATACAGAACTTGCGTGAACGTTGCGCCGCCGTCGAGGGAGCGATAGACGCCGCGTTGCACGTTGGGGCCGTACGGATGGCCGAGCACGCCGACGAACAGCCGGTTTGCGTTCCTCGGATCGACGGCAATCGAAGCGATTTGCTGGCCGTCGCGCAAACCAAGGTGCGTCCACGTATCGCCGCCGTCGCTGGACTTGTAAACGCCGTTGCCGACTGCGAGGTCGGGCCGCTGCAAGCCCTCTCCGCTGCCCGCATAGATGATCCGTGGATCGCTTGGCGCAACCGCGAGCGCTCCGACCGAACCGGTTGGTTCTCGATCGAAGATAGGAATCCAGGTACGGCCCGCATCTTCACTCTTCCAAATGCCGCCGTTGACCGCGGCGATGTAAAAGAGATTCGGTCGCGTTCCGACGCCGTCGATCGCGACGGTTCGTCCGCCGCGCAACGGGCCGACGAATCGCCAATGCATGCCCTGGTAAAGGGCCGCCGTAACGGCGAGAGCGGCGAGCGTCAAAGGCGCTTGCCGTTGGGGCTGCGGCCGCGCCGCTTGGGCTGGAACGCCGGTCCGACCTTCCAGGCGGTCTTTCGCGGCAACGCCGTGTCCACGTCGCCGCACCCGATGGGCGTGAAATCGCGGCAGTCGTGCGGGCGCGCCTCGTAAATGCCGCAGTAATGCCGGCCGCTGCGGGACCCCATAAGAAAGACGCATTGGTCGGCGATGTCGTCGCCAACTTTGCGCAGCCATCCAACGTGAAAGCCGTCGGCTGAGGGACGCTCGACCACATACCGGCGCAGCGTTTCCTCGTAGGTCATTCCGAAGTGAGCGGCGATGCGTTCGACGTCGGCCTTGCTCACGAACGGCTCGTAACCGCTGCAGCACTCCGCGCAGCCCGGCGGGCACGCGATATTCTCGGGCAGGTCCTTGAGGTGCCTGCGGGCGAGCTCGATCACTTTGCCGACCGCCGCGACAAACTCCGGATCGTCGTTGTACTTGTAAATCCATTCGCGATGGGTGATCTCATTCGCGTTGTAAAAGCGCGTTATTTTTTCGTCGTACTCCACCGTAATGTGCTCTTCGTCAATTTCGATCTTGTTGACGTGGTCGAGCGGGCGAGCGTCGAGCAGATCCGGGTGCGTCGCTTGCCCGGTACGGCGAGTATAGTTTCGTAACGTGGTAAGGTCGATGGTCTCCATAAGGCTTCTTCGATTCCCGCGCCTTGCGGGTACGGCCTTCGCCGATATCAAAAGAGCCGACCCATGCAAACGGCTATCGGCGTCGACCTCGGCGCATCTCACGTCGCGGCTGCGGTCGTTACCGACGATGGAACGATTCACGTCCAGCATGAAGAGGATCTCGAAGACCTTCGATTCGAGGCCGTTGTCGCGGTGGTCGAAGCGATGGTCGGACTGGCGCTCAAAGATGCCGGGAACGTCATGGGCATCGGCATCGGGTCACCGGGCAATATCGACGCCGCCTCCGGAGCCGTGCTCTACAGTCCCAACTTCGGCTGGACGAACGCGCCGCTGGGTGACGAGCTGCGCAAGAAGTTTGCTCCGCCGGTCTTCGTCGCCAACGACGCCCGGTGCGCGACGCTTGGCGAGTTTACGTTCGGTACCGGCGTGGGCTGCAAAGACTTCGTGCTCCTCACCCTAGGAACGGGGATCGGCGGAGGGATCGTTGGCGGTGGCAAGCTGCTGCTCGGACACCGCTGGGGTGCCGGCGAGATCGGTCACCATCAAATTCGGCCGACCCACGGGTTCATCTGCGCCTGCGGAAAGGTCGGCTGTTTCGAGGCTCAAGCCTCCGGTACCGGATTGATTCGGCATGCTTTCGCAGTCGCGCCCTCCTTTCCGCGCAGTGCGCTGCTCGACGTGGCACGCGACAAGCTCAGCTCGAAGAAGATCCGCAAAGCAGCGCAGGCCGGCGACGCTCACGCCGTCGCCGCCTGGAATAACTTCATCGGCGATCTTGCAATCGGCTTGGCGAACGTGATCGCGTTCGTCAATCCCGAGAAAATAGCACTCGGCGGCGGCGTCTCGACCGCCGGTGACTTCATGCTCGAGGCCGTGCGGCCGCGCACCGATGCGCTGACGACGATGGTTCCCAAGGGCACAACGGAGATCGTCATCGCTTCGCTCGGCAACGACGCCGGACAAGTCGGCGCGGCGACGATGGCGTTTCGCGGAGGATTGACTGCCGTTGCGGTATAGCCGTTTCTTCCTTGTGTTTTTGTTAGCGCTGGGAACCTCTCCCGTGCGCTCCCAGAGCGAAGACTCGATTCACAGGATTCGCCACATCGTGATCATCATGCAAGAGAACCGCTCGTTCGATTCGTATTTCGGGACGTTTCCCGGAGCTGACGGCATTGCGATGAGCGACGGGGTTCCGACGGTCTGCGTTCCCGCCCCGGCCGGCGCGTGCGTTCGGCCCTTCCACGATCCCGAGGACCGCAACCGAGGCGGCCCCCACAGTGCGAATGCGGCGATTACCGATATCGACGGCGGAAAGATGGATGGCTTCGTCCGGGCCGCCCAGCGCCGAAGGCGGGGAGTTTGCCGCGATCCCAACGCGCCCAACTGCGGGGGCACGGTTGAGGTCATGGGCTACCACGACGGGCGCGAGCTTGCGAACTATTGGAAGTACGCACGCGATTTCGTCCTCCAAGATCGCCTCTTCGAGCAGAATGCGTCATGGAGTTTACCGCAGCATCTCTTCATGGTCTCCGGGTGGTCGGCGTGGTGCAAGCAGATCGGCAATCCCATGAGCTGCGTCAACGAGCTGGAGTCGCCGGAATTTCCGCCGGATTTCCGTTCCGCCAACCCGCGCTTCCGCGCGCCTGGCCCGGGCCGGCCCGATTATGCATGGACCGATCTAACCTACCTGTTGCACGCGCACCACGTCAGCTGGGCGTACTACGTCATGCGTGGAAACGAACCCGATTGCGCCAACAACGAAGAAGACTGTGGTCCGGTGCAGCAAAAAGCCAACACGCCGGGTATATGGAATCCATTACCGTTTTTCGATACGGTAAAACGTGACGGCGAGCTCGGCAACATTCGCGACCTGCGCGATTTTTATGCCGCCGCGGCGAACGGCACGTTGCCAAACGTGGTTTGGATCGCACCGGCGGGATCGTATAGCGAACATCCGCCGGCTCTCGTCAGCCGCGGTCAAGCCTACGTCACCGGGCTCATCAATGCCCTGATGCGTAGCCCGGATTGGAAGAGCACCGCGATTTTTCTAAGCTGGGACGATTGGGGCGGCTTCTACGATCACGTCGTCCCGCCGCACGTCGATGAGAACGGGTATGGCCTTCGGGTGCCAGGAATCGTGATCGGGCCCTACGCGCGCCGCGGCTTCATCGATCATCAGACGCTCAGCCATGACGCCTATATCAAGTTTATCGAGGACGACTTTCTCGGCGGCGCGCGCATCGATCCGCAAACCGACGGGCGGCCCGACCAGCGGCCCACCGTGCGCGAGAACGTCCCCATCCTCGGCGACCTGCGGAAGGATTTCGATTTTCACCAAGAGCCGCGCGCGCCCGAGATTCTTCCCGGCGGCATGATCTGGAACGGCGAGGCCGCCCGCTAAACGGCGGCGGCGGTTTGCAGCAGCGCGGTTTCCGTAATTTCTGAGATCAGCGCGGCGATGCGGCGCGAGCTGCGGCGTGGTGCGACGACTTCTTGGTTGTGGCGGATCATCTCGAGCCGGTCGGGAGCATCGATGAGCGTCTTAACCGCGCGAACGACGGCCGCCGCGCCGTTGAGCGCGATTAACCCGAGGCCGTTGGCGCGCACGAAGTCGACGTTACCGCGCTCCTGTCCGGGAATGTAGTCGTACACGATGATGGGAAGCTGCGCGGCATTCGCCTCGGCGAGCGCTCCCGGGCCTGCTTTAGTAACGAGCAGGTCGACGGCGCGAAAATACTCGGGAATCTTGTCGGTGAAGCCGAGCACGTGCATCGGCGTCGGCAAAGATCGAGCGAGCTCCTTGAGCCGAGCTTCGAGTGGTTCGTTGCGGCCGCAGACGACGACGAGCTCGATGGGGAGCTTGGCCTTCGCGAGAGCGAGCGCCGTCGAAAGGAGTT
>DATMKR010000024.1:0-12985 GCA_035571115.1 Candidatus Acidiferrum sp.
GCGACGTCTGGAAACAATGGCAACAGCGTCGCGCAGATGAGCTCAACGCCAACGGCGGACTTCGGATCGCCGCCATCCGGCCAAATTCCTATTCTATTCAACGATCATCACGTCTACAGCAAACCCGACATCGACAAGCAAGGACGCGTATTGTCCGCGCTGGTTGTGGGCGGTACGCTGTTGATTCCGTTGCGCTCGATGTTCGAGCAAATGGGTGCGACGGTTACTTGGGATGCGGGAAGTCAGACCGCAACCGTCTCGAAACCCGGCGCCGAGGTGAAAGTCACCGTCGGCAAACCCGAGGTCGTCATCAACGGCGAATCGCGTCCTCTGGACGTGCCGCCGATGATGTACAAGGGCGCCGTGCTCGTGCCGGTCCGCGTTATTTCGGAAGGCATGGGCGCATACGTGCTGTGGGTGGCAGATCGCCACTTAGTGGTCGTGCGCTACGTCCCGGCGACGCCACCGCCGAGCCCGGCACCGCCGCCGCCGGCACCACCGCCGCCGCCCCCGCCGCCCCCGCCGCCGACGCCTCGGCCGCTCCTAGGCGAGGCTTTTGTGGCCGGCGACTATATCATCTCGCCCAAGGTCTATAACGAGTTCAGTCCCGGTAACACCGGCAACAACTCGTTTGCCGTTCGTGGCGCGGGCGAGTTCAGTCTCGGCAACATTCCATTCATGCTCGAGGGCACATTCGAGCGCTACCAGTATCCGCACAACTGTAACGGCAAGATTCCGGGTTCGTCCGCCTACTATCCGGAATGCTACGTTACGACCATCGGGGGGCAAGGCAGCTCGCCGGTTCTCGTCTCGCAGCCATTAGACGACCAGGATGCCGAGGCGCGGTTCGCCGTGCGAGTCCTACAACCGCGGATCTATATCGGCGTCGGCTACATGTGGCTCTCGAACAACTACGGCTATCCGAATATGAACACGTTTGGTTTCGGTGCGGAGAAGCTGCCGGATCTCAACCAGCCGCTCTCGTTCTTCGGCAGCGCTTGGTACTATCCAAACGCTAAGGGGACGTACAACAATCTCTCAACGGCCTCCATCAGCCCAACCTCGTATAATCTCGCCTACAACATTCTCAAGTATCAGGTTGGAATCGATTACGTCGTCGGGAAGAGCCCGGTCTTCATCGATCTCGGATGGATGGGCGACAATTGGAGCAACAAACAGAACGCTCCGGTCAATCGCAGCTATAACGGCCCGTTCGCGGGGATCGGCTTCCGGATACTCTATCCGTAGGCCAGCAAGCTAAGCAGCAGGAGGGGGGCTCGGTCGCATTGACCGGGCCCCTCGATTTGACCGGGCCGCGCCCGCTGGGGTAAGATACCTTCTTGGCGCCTTCAAGGCGCCGGCGACCCATCACGTCGTAAATCGGGAGAGATTTTGGCTGCCAAGAAGCAAACGAAGACGCGCCGGAAACGCGAAGTAAAGAACGTCGCAGCGGGCGTCGCGCACGTCCATGCCTCATTTAACAATACCATCGTAACCATCAGCGATCCTCACGGCGGCGTCATCTCATGGGCCTCCGCCGGAAACCTCGGTTTCAAGGGGTCGAAGAAATCCACGCCGTTCGCGGCTCAAATGGCCGCCGAAGCGGCCGCCCGTAAAGCGATGGAGCACGGGATGAAGTCCACCGAAGTCCTGGTCAAAGGCCCGGGCGCCGGAAGAGAGGCCGCGATCCGTTCGCTTCAGGCCGCCGGCCTCGAGATCACGATGATCAAAGACGTGACGCCGATACCGTACAACGGTTGCCGTCCGCCCAAGCGCCGCCGGGTGTAAGCCGATGTCGCGATATACCGGGCCGGTCTGCCGGCTCTGCCGCCGCGAAACGGCGGCCAGCAAAACGGGCGAGAAAATTAAGCTGTTCCTCAAGGGCGACCGCTGCCTTTCCCGCATGTGTGCGGTCGAGCGGCGCGGCACGGCTCCCGGTCAGAAAACGACCGGCAATAAATCGCGGACGAAGGTCTCGGAGTACGGGCGTCAGTTGCGCGAGAAGCAGAAGATGCGCCGTTATTACGGCGTCCACGAGACGCAGTTCAGAAACTATTTCCGCGAGGCGGCGCGCGTTCCGGGCCAAACCGGACGCACGTTCCTGCAACTGCTCGAGCGGCGACTCGACAACGTGATCTATCGGCTGAACTTGGCGCAGAGCCGCGCGCAGGCGCGCCAGCTCGTCACGCATCGCCACTTCAGAGTCAACGGCCGCATCGTGAACATTCCGTCGTACGTGGTGCGAGCCGGAGACACGATCACGATCGCGCCGGCGAGCCTAAAGTCCCCGGTCTTCGGATCGAACCTCGAAGTGGCGCAGAGCCGCCGGCCGCCGGAGTGGCTCGAATGGAACGACGAAGAGAAGACCGCCAAGGTGCTGCAAGCCCCCCCGCGCGAGCAGATCGACACACCGGTCGACGAGCAGCTCATCGTAGAGTACTACTCGCGCTAACAACACTACACCGCTGCTAGGCGTGCGATCGTCTGTCGTCGTGGACGGCGGGCGGATAACGTAAGCGGCAATAAAGGATACAACGACTCAAAATGACCATGTTGGAAACGCCGGTCGGCGCAACCATCGAAGTTCGCGAGCGTCGCGACAACTACGCCAAGTTTGTTATCGAACCCCTCGAGCGCGGCTTTGGAATCACTCTCGGGAACGCGCTGCGGCGCGTCCTGCTCAGCTCGATTCCGGGCGCGGCGGTGACGTACATGAAGATCGATGGCGTACTGCACGAGTTTTCGACCATCCCGGGGATGGTCGAAGATACGATCGCACTGATGCTCAACCTCAAGGGCCTGCCGGTCAAGCTCAACAGCGACGAACCCAAGGTCCTGACGCTCGCCGTGAGCGGGGCCCGCGAAGTGACCGCGGGCGATATCGTGCCCGACGCCGACGTCGAGGTTCTCGAACCGAACTACCGGCTCGCTACGCTCTCGTCGAAGGATGCGAAGCTGACGATGGAGATCGGCGTCGAGAAGGGCCGCGGCTACGTGATGGCCGACCGCCAGCGCAACGTCGAGCACATGATTGGATTGATTCCCTTGGACTCGATCTTTTCGCCGATTCGCAAAGTCAACTTTACCGTCGACGATACGCGCGTAGGACAGAGCGTCGATTTCGACCGCCTGACCGTCGAGGTCGAGACCAATGGCTCGATCACGCCCGATGAGGCGCTTTCGACCGCTGCGACGATCATGCAGGAGCAACTCGATCTCTTCGTCTCCTTTACCAACCGCGCGGAGCCGTTACCCGAGGCGCCGCCGAACGAGTGGGATATTCCGGTGGAGACGCTCAACCTCTCGGTCCGCTCGTTTAACTGTCTCAAGCGCGCCGGCATTTCGAAAGTCTCCGAGTTGCTGGACTTGACCGAAGACGAAATCATGAAGATGCGCAACTTCGGCAAGAAGTCGCTCGACGAGATCAAATTGGTTCTCTCTGAGAGGGGGTTGGCGCTGCGCCAGTCGTAGCGTCCTAACGAACATGCCGCATTCCATCGCGTACAAGCGACTCTCCCGCACCGACGGTCACCGTAAGGCGTTGTTGCGAAATCTCGCGACGTCGCTCTTCAAACACGAAAAGATCGAAACGACTTCAACGAAGGCGAAGGAGATCAGTAAGATCGCCGAGCGATTGATCACGACGGCCATGGCAGGCGATCTCGCCGCTCGGCGCCAGGTCGCGGAGTTTCTCACCGAGCCCGCGGTCGTGAAGAAGCTCGTCGAACAGATCGCGCCAGCCCTTAAAGGCCGAACCGGCGGTTACACGCGCATCACCAAGACACGCGTTCGTCCCGGCGACGCCGCCGAACTCTCGCTCGTCGAGTTGCTTTCCGCGTCCACCTAACGCTTCCAGAGTCACCCTGACCCTTCCAGTGTCACCCTGACCGCAATGTCACCCTGAGCCTGTCGAAGGGTGAAAGTGCGAAACCCATTCCCAGTGTCACCCTGACCCTTCGACTCGCTTCGCTCGCTCAGGACTGCGCTTCGCGCAGGCGCTGAGGAATTTGGACTCCCAGTGTCACCCTGAGCGTGTCGAACGGTGAAAGTGCGAAACCCATTCCCAGTGTCACCCTGAGCGTGTCGAAGGGTGACGGTGCACAAACCTTGGACTATTCTACCGAATCTCAGGCGCTCGATCGCGAAATCCTCGGCGTCATACACGCTTGGCACCAGCACGGCGCCGAACTCACACAGGGCGAGTTCAATGACCTCGCCCTGCGGCTTTTCGATTACCAACTTCGCTACAATGCTCCCTATGCGCGCTACTGCGAACGCCTGGGAGTGACGCGCGATGCGTTTCCCGCCTCGTGGGAAGCGATCCCGGCGATTCCCGCTCCGGCATTCAAGGAAGCAACGCTCGCGACATTCTACGCGCGTGGTGCCGCGCTTACGTTCGAAACCAGCGGCACCACGGACGGCAGACCCGGTCGGCACTACCTCGAAACGGCAGCATTGTACGACGCCGCGCTGCTAGCCGGCTTCGATCGCTTCATGCTCGCCGACGGCGCGGCCCTGCGCTACCTAAACCTCGTGCCAAATCCGCGCGAGGCGCGGCATTCCTCACTCGGATACATGATGAAGCGCGTGGCTGACGAGCGCGGCGATGGAAAGACCGGTTGGTATCTGCGCGACGGCGAGCTGCTTTTTGAGACGCTCAAGAGCGACTTACGGGATTCCGTCGCTGAGCGTCAGCCGGTTTGCCTCGCGGCGACCGCCTTTGCGCTCCTGCATGTGCTCGACGCGATGGACGCCGATGGGCTGCGCGTCTCATTGGCGGCGGGTTCGCGGATCATGGAGACCGGCGGCTTCAAAGGACGCTCGCGCATGGTTTCGCGCGAGGAGTTGTACGAACGAACCTGCGACCGCTTCGGAGTTCATCCGGAGGCGATCGTGGCCGAGTACGGGATGACGGAACTGTCGTCGCAGTATTACGATCGCATGCCAGCCGGTACTGTGCTTGCGCAGCGGCGCAAGGTTGCGCCGCCGTGGCTGCGTGCTCGCGTCGTCGGTCCGGATCGTAAAACGCTTGCGCAGGGTGAGATCGGGGCGATCCTCCACGTCGATCTGGGAAATCGTTCGTCATGCCTCGCGATTCAAACCGAAGATCTCGGCGTGCAGTACGACGACGGGCTCGTGCTAATCGGGCGCGACCTCGATGTCGAGCCACGCGGTTGTTCGCTAGATGCCGAGGACCTTAGATCGTTTGCGGCCGCCGACTGACGATTGACCCCGAAGTCTTTCAGATGCTATCATAAACGCTATCATGGGCGACATCCTTATCCGAAACGTGCCCGACGCGACGGTTGCGCGGCTCAAAACGCGTGCGAAACGCAACGGGCGATCGCTCCAAGCTGAAGCACTAGCGGCGCTCCAAGCTGAAGGTCCGTATTCCGGCACCGCACTCGTCAACGAGCTCGATGGGCTGCGGGAGCGAGGCCAGTTGAATTTTGACGTCGACGCGGCCCTCGCCGCCCTGCGCGAGGACCGGGCACGTTGATCGTTGACGCGAGCGCTCTGGTCGTTTCGTTTAGCAACCCGAAGTCGGGGCAGCTGCTACTCGGGGAAGAACTGGCCGCGCCCGATCTCTTGATTCCCGAAACACTGAACGCTTTTTGGAAACTGCAGCGGGCGGGCCGAAGCATTCCCGCGCTTTCAGTCCTTCTTAGCACGCTCGATCACATTCGAATCGTACCTTCACGCGCTCATGCGGCGCGTGCCGCCGAACTCGCGGATTGCTTGGATCACCCGGTTTACGACTGTCTGTACCTTGCGCTCGCGGAAGCTGAGGGCGACGTGCTGTTGACTGCTGACGCGGCCTTCGAGCGAAAGACCCGTGCCCGGGGCCTCCCCAAGCGCGTCCGCGTTATGCCGGTCTAACCTTCACGTCTCTCGACGACGCGACGTGATCAAGCCGCTATTGAGGCCGCTCGTCGAAAGGCCGCCGCGGAAGCGCGCGTGCTCGACCTTCATGCAACGATCGACGACGACGTCGAGGCGCGCGTGGTCGCCGAGCGCGATCGCGTCGTCGTTGACCACTCCGTATTGGAACCAGATTGCCTTTGCGCCGGCGGCGATCGCGTCGTTGACGACACCGACGACTTCGCTGGGCTTGCGAAAGACGTCCACGACGTCTGGCGCGCCGCGCTGCTCGGCGTAAGCGGCCAGCGTTGGATAGGCGTCGATCCCATCGATCTGGGTAAGCGTCGGATTGATCGGCGTGACGTCGTACGGCGTCTGCGTTCGCAAATAGGAGAAGACCGTGTAGCTCGGCCGCAGTGGATTGTTCGATGCGCCAACCATCGCCACCGTGCGCACGCGCGCGAGCAGATCGCGAATCTGAGAGGGGGTTGTGAGGATCATGAAATGTCGTCCTTCGACAGGCTCAGGATGACATACCTTAACGCCTGCGCGGAGCGCAGTCCTGAGCGAGGCGCGGAAGCGGCGAGTCGAAGGGTCAGGATGACATTTCCTTCGACCCTTCGACAAGCTCAGGGCAGGCTGACCTCAGGATGACATACCTTAACGCCTGCGCGGAGCGCAGTCCTGAGCGAGGCGCGGAAGCGCCGAGTCGAAGGGTCAGGATGACATTTCGTTAGCGGCGGCGCGGAGGCCGTTATCGAGGTCCCAGAGCAAGTCGTCGATCTCTTCTAGACCGACGGAGAGCCGAATGCTCTCGGGCTCGACTCCGGCGAGGCGCAACTCTTCGTCCGAAAGCTGCGAATGCGTCGTGGACGCCGGATGGATCACGAGGCTCTTCGCGTCGCCGATGTTGGCGAGGTGGCTCCACAGTTCGAGCGCGTCGATGAAGCGGCGCCCGGCTTCGCGGCCGCCGTCCAGACCGAAAGTAAAGACGGAGCCCATCTGCGGCTCGCGTACCCACGCAACCCCCGGGCGATTGCGAAGAAAGTCCACGACCGCGCGGGCGTTGCGCACGTGACGGTCCATCCGCAGTTCCAGCGTTTCTAGACCCAGGAGCATCAGCCACGCATCCATCGGCGACATCGCGGCGCCGACGTCGCGTGAGACTTCGGCGCGCGCCCGCATCAGGAACGCGTACTCTCCGAACGTCTCGGTGAATATCTTGCCATGGTAGCCGGGGCTCGGCGTGTCGAGCAGGGGAAAGCGGCCGTTGCCCCATGGGAACTTTCCCGATTCGATCAAGACGCCGCCAATCGCCGTGCCGTGCCCGTTGATGAACTTGGTCGCGGAGTGGAGTACGATGTCGGCGCCCAGCTCGATCGGCCGGCAGAGGTAGGGCGTGGCGAACGTGTTGTCCACCACGAGCGGAATGCCCGCTTCATGTGCGATCGCCGCGAAGGCGCGCAAATCTGCAACGACGCCCGACGGATTGCCGATCGTTTCCACGAAAAGAAACTTCGTCTTGGCGCCGATCGCCGCGCGAGCCGCGTCCGGATTCTCGGCGGAGATGAACGTCGTGTCGATTCCCATTCGTTTGACCGTCACGCTGAGCTGAGTTACCGTGCCACCGTAGACGTTTTGCGCGCAGACTAAGTGGTCGCCGGCCTGCGCCAGCGAGAGAATCGTGCAGAGCTGCGCGGCCAGGCCGCTGGAAAACGCGATCGCGCCGAGCCCGCCTTCGAGGCTGGCCATACGCTCTTCGAACGCGGCGACCGTCGGATTGCTGATCCGGCTGTAAATGTAACCGTAGCTGCGCAATGCAAAAAGCTCGGCCGCCTGCTCGGTCGAGCCGAAGACGTACGCCGCCGTTTGGTAGATCGGGGCGGCGCGGGATCCCGTCGCCGGATCGGGTGGCGTTCCGGCGTGAATCGCGCGCGTTGCAAAGCCAAATCTGTGCTCGTGCTGCATATGAATCGAAGGTCCCGGAGCCTACTTCGCGCTATAATGCTCTTATCATGGGGATGACACTGACCGAAAAAATTCTCGCGCGGCATGCCGGCCTCGAGAGCGTCGAGCCAGGGCAAATCATCAACGCGAAGGTAGATCTGGTCCTGGCAAACGAGCTCTCCGCGGCCGTCGCCATCGGCGTGATGCGCGGCATCAAAGGCGCCGGTAAGGTTTTCGATCCGAGTAAGATCGCACTGGTCGCAGACCATTTCGTTCCGGCAAAAGATGCGCAATCTGCCGGGCTCGCCCGCCTGATGAAAGAGTTTGCGGCCGAGCAGAAGGTCGAGCACTTCTTCGACGTCGGCCGGGGCGGGATCGAACACGTCGTGCTTCCGGAGGAAGGTCTGGTCGCGCCGGGAGAGCTGATCGTGGGCGGCGATTCGCACACGTGTACGTACGGTGCGTTCGGCGCCTTCGCGACGGGAATGGGCTCGACGGATATCGCCGCTGCGTTCGTCCTCGGCGAAGTCTGGCTGAAGGTTCCGGCTTCGATCAAGCTCGTCTACAGCGGGAAACCGGGTCCGTTCGTGTACGCAAAAGACATCATGCTGCGGACGGTCGGCGAGTTGGGCATCGACGGCGCGACCTATCGCGCGATCGAATATCACGGCACCACAGTCGACGAGCTCTCGATCACCGGCCGCATCACCATGGCCAACATGGCGATCGAGGCGGGCGCCAAGAACGGCATCTTCCACGCCGACGCGAAGACGATTGCCTACGTGAAAGAACGCACCGATCGGCCGTTCGTCGTCGAGCGGGCCGATGCGGACGCTTTCTACGAGCGCGTGATCTCGATCGACATTAGCGCGCTGGAGCCGCAAGTCGCGTGTCCGCATACGCCCGATAACGTGCATCCGATCTCAGACGTCACGCGCGACGACTTGAAGGTCGATCAGGTCTTCATCGGCTCGTGCACCAACGGGTATATCGACGACTTGCGTGTCGTCGCGAAGATCCTCCACGGTAAGCGGATTGCTCCCAACCTTCGCGTGATCGTTAATCCGGGTTCGCAGAAAGTCTGGATGCAGGCCGCCGACGAGGGCATTCTCACGACGCTGGCTGCCGCGGGTTGCGCCGTAAATACGCCGGGCTGTGGTGCCTGTTTCGGTGGCCACATGGGCACGCTTGGAGACGGCGAGCGCGCCATTTCGACGACCAATCGAAACTACGTGGGGCGGATGGGTTCGCCGAAGGCGGAGATCTATCTCGCTTCGCCGGCCACCTGCGCGGCATCGGCGCTCACCGGACGCATCACCGACCCGCGCGTCGTCGAAGCGGTACCGGTGTAGGAATGGAAGCGACACTGCGCGGCCACGCGCACAAGTATGGCAAGAACGTCGACACCGACGTGATCATTCCCGGAAAGTACTGCAACATCATCGATAAGACGGAGCTCGGGAAGCATGCGCTCGAAGGGCTCGATCCCGAATATACGGCCAAGATGAAGCCCGGCGACATCATCGTCGCCGATACGAACTTCGGCTGCGGATCGAGCCGCGAAGTCGCGCCGATTGCGATCAAAGCCTCCGGTACCTCGGCGGTCATCGCGAAGAGCTTTGCCCGAATCTTCTACCGCAACGCGCTCAACATCGGGTTTCCGATCTTCGAGTCGGCCGAAGCAGTCGACGGAATCGAGCCGGGCGACGAAATCGAAGTCGAGCCCGCCAGCGGAATCGTCCGAAACCTGACTAAGGGCACGACCTATCGGGCCGCGGAGTTTCCGCCCTTCATGCAATCCCTGATCGACGCCGGCGGCCTGGTCCCCTACGTCGAGCGCCGCCTAGCCGAATCGACCTAAGGGACGCGACTTACGGTGGTGTGTACGAGCCTGGCGCCGATATGCCACCCGGCGACGGATTGACGTTTTCGATCCATTTCTCTTTGGCCCGATAGGCCGCGGTAAACGGTAACTGACCGCCGGCCGACGTCAGCATTCCGACCATGTCGGTCGTGCCGTCCAGCTTGCCTTCCATTAGCAGCGTCGTGCCGTTGGGCAGCGAGACGATGAGGCGCACGTCTTGTCCGTCAACGGTTCCGACGAGCGGATACTGCTTCTTCTTCGCATCGAGGTAGGTGCCGGTTAACGCGCCGCCTTGTTGATGCAGTTGGATGTGAGTGTAATCGGTGGTCATGGGATGCTGAATCTGAACCTCCCAGACTCCGTCCAGCCCCTTTCGTGCGTTAGGGGGCGGGCTGGGCGTTGCCGTGCTCTTCGTAGTCTTGGGAGGGCTTCCAAGCGGGAAGAGCGTCGCTGCCGGCTGGGGCAGCGTCGAGGAATCCGGTTGGGGAGTCATCGCGGCGGTCGAGTCGATGGGCGGCGGGGTCGGCGGTGGCGTTGCGGCCATCGCTGCAATGCGGCCTTGCGGTAGGCCGCCAAGTAGGGCGACGGCGACGATCGCGCCGCCGGCAAAAGCAAAAAAAGAAGACGACTTCACGGGTCTTGGCTTTGGGGGCGGCGGCGCGGGCTCCTGTGCGCCCCTTCGAGCTCGTTCAGGACCGCTTGCCCTCTCTGATATAATGCTAAAGCTGTGAAGAGTAAGATTCATCCTAAATGGTATCCCGAGGCGCGCGTTCACTGTGCCTGCGGCAACACTTTCGTGACCGGTTCGACGCTCCCGGAGATCGCCGTTGAGATATGCGCCGCGTGCCATCCGCTCTTTACCGGTCAGCAGAAACTCGTCGATACGGCGGGTCGCGTCGATAAGTTCAATCAACGCTCGGCCGCCGCGCAGAAGAAACAAGAGGAGGCCGCAGCCCGCCAAAAGACGCGCGAAGCTAAGAAGGCGGCTGCCGCACTCTAACTGGCCCAGACTGATGCGCTGACGGAGCGCCTGGCGACGATGGCGCGCCGCTTCGACGAGATCGAAGCCGAGCTCGCCAACCCTGCGGGCGGCTTCGACCAAGAGCGCTACACCGCGCTTATAAGAGAGCGCGCGCAACTCGAGGCCCCGGTTCAAACGCACCGGCAGATCTCCAAACTTCGCGCTGCGATCAATGCCAACGAAGAGCTTGCGCGCTTGGAAGCGGGTGAACTACGAGACCTGGCGCTTGAAGAGAACCGCGCGCTGATCGAGCGCACGGCTGCGCTCGAAGAAGAGTTGGCGGCGCTGATGGTTCCGCAAGATCCCGACGATTCCAAAGACGTTTTCGTGGAAATTCGCGCCGGTACCGGAGGCGACGAAGCCGCGATCTTTGCCGGCGACCTCGCGCGAATGTATATGCGCTTCGCCGAATCGGCGGGGATGAAGATCGAGCTCGTTTCGGAAAGCTTGAGCGACGCGGGCGGCTACAAAGAGATCGTCTTTACCGTCAACGGAAATCGGCCCTACCGCGTATTGAAACACGAATCGGGAGTCCACCGCGTTCAACGGGTTCCCGCCACCGAAGCCCAGGGTCGCATTCATACGAGCACCGCAACGGTCGCCGTCTTGCCGCAAGTAGAGAACGACGCGGAGGTGGAGATTCGGCCGTCGGACCTCCAGGTAGACACGTATAAAGCTTCGGGCGCCGGCGGCCAGCACGTCAACAAGACCGAATCGGCGATTCGCATCACCCACGTCCCGACGGGAATTATCGTCGCGTCGCAACAGGAGCGTTCGCAGACGCAAAACCGCGAAAAGGCGATGCAGATGTTGCGCGCTACGCTCTACGACCGCAAACGCCGCGAGCAAGAAGAGGCGGTCGATTCCCTGCGCCGCTCGCAGGTCGGCAGCGGCGAGCGCTCGGAGAAGATCCGCACCTATAACTTTCCGCAGGACCGCGTGACCGACCACCGCATCAATCGCAGCTTCGGAAATATTCGCGCGATCGTCGACGGGGATCTCGGACGGATCGCGCAGGAGCTGATCGCCGATCAGCGAGCCCGGCAGCTCGCAGGCGAAGCACAGTGACGAACGTCGCGCAAACCTTGGCAGAGGGGATGGTACTCTTGCGCGACTCCAGCGCGTCGCCGCGCGCCGATGCGCTGCTGCTGTTGGGGCACGCGTTAAATCGCGAGCGCGAATGGATCGTCGCTCACGGTGACGCGACGCCGTCGCGCGAAGAGGTCCGAGCATTCGAACGGCTCAGCACGCAGCGCTCCGAGGGCGTGCCGGTTGCCTATCTGCTCGGGAGCGCCGGTTTCTATGGGCGCGAGTTCCTAGTTAACCAAAGCGTTCTCGTCCCACGCCCGGAGACGGAGCACCTCATCGATGAAGCGCTGCGATTCATCGGAAGCCGGCCGTTGCGCGTTCTCGACGTCGGCACCGGCTCCGGCGCAATCGCATGCACGATCGCGGCCGAAACGCTGGCGAGCGTGCACGCGACCGATATCTCGCCCGCGGCCGTCGCGATCGCGGACGAAAATGGACGACGCCTCGGCGTGGCCGATCGCTGTCGTTTCTACGTCGGGGACCTGACGGAACCAGTAAAAAACGAACGATACGACGTCGTCATTGCAAACTTGCCGTACGTTCCAACCGCGCAGATTCCGCGCAAACCCGACGCCGTTACCTACGAGCCGAGAGAAGCGCTCGACGGCGGCCCCGACGGACTTGCCGTCTACCGCAGGTTGCTCGTCACGCTTGCGCCGCTTTTGAACCCAAAGGCTTTAATTCTATTGGAAGCTGCGCCGCCGACGATGCTGGGGCTGTCAGCGATTGTGAGATCGGCGCTCCCACGATCCGCGATCGCCGTGTGTCAGGATTACGCCGGACTCGACCGATATTTGAGGATCGGCACAGGGACGCGTCGAAATTGCCGCCGATCCGTTCCGCTTCGGGGAGGCACCTCCGATGATCGTTTTCGTTCGTAGCCGCTTCAGCGCTTGTGTTTGCGCTGTAGCTTTGCTCGCAGCTTGCGGCGGGTTGCAGCCTCCGACCGCCAGTCATGGTACGACCGAGACAACGCCGGCTTTTTCCCACTACCAGTTTTTTTCATACACGGGAGGCGAGCAATCGTTTAAAGTCCCGCCCGGCGTGACCCATCTTACAATCACGGCATATGGTGCAAACGGCGCTTGGGGCGAAAGTGGTCACTCGGGCTATGCACCCTTTGGCGGCTCGGGAGGCATGGTGACCGCGAAGATACCGGTGACCCCCGGAGAGGGCTTGGCGATCTTCGTCGGCGGCAACGG
>DATMKR010000025.1:0-22487 GCA_035571115.1 Candidatus Acidiferrum sp.
GCCGCGGCCTGCGCTTCTTTACGTCGTACGAGAGCCGCAAGGGCCGCGAACTTACCGAGAATCCCTTCGCCGCTGCGCTGCTCTATTGGCCGTGGCTGGAGCGCCAAGTCCGGATCGAGGGTGCCGTCTCGATGCTTTCCGAAAGCGAATCGGACGAATACTTTGATGCGCGGCCGCGCGGGCACCAGTTGGCGGCGTGGGCCTCCGAACAGAGCGCGCCGGTCGAGTCTCACGCGGTGCTTGAAGAGCGCTTCGCCCATTTCGAGCAGCGTTTTGAAGGTGAAGCCGTTCCTCGGCCGCACTCCTGGGGCGGCTATTTGCTCGTGCCCTCGTATTTTGAGTTCTGGCAAGGGCGACCGAACCGCATGCACGAGCGCATCGAATACCAACGCAGCGGAAACGACTGGGAGATGACGCGGCTGCAGCCCTAACGTCATTCTAGAGGGACTGACAGGCCACTCCGATAAAACAACGGCCCGAGCATGTCGCGCCGGAATGTCATGGTCATCGGGTCGGGGCCGATCGTCATCGGCCAGGCTGCCGAGTTCGATTATGCGGGCGTTCAGGCGTGTCGCGCGCTGCGCGAGGAAGGCCATCGCGTCGTCCTCGTCAACTCGAATCCCGCGACGATCATGACGGATCCCGAGATTGCCGACGCGGTCTATCTGGAGCCGCTGACGGCGCAATCGATCGAAGAGATCATCGCGCGCGAGCGCCCCGATGCGTTGTTGCCCACTCTGGGCGGGCAGACCGGCCTCAATCTCGCCGTCGAGCTCGATGAGGCGGGCGTACTTGCGCGCTACGGCATCGAGCTGCTCGGCACGCCGATCGAAACGATTCGGGTAGCCGAAGACCGGGAGCGCTTTAAGCTCAAGATGCAAGAGATCGGCGAACCCGTCGCGGAGAGCGCGATCGTCACCGATATCGAGCAAGGCGTCGCGTTTGCGCAAACGACGGGATATCCGCTCGTCGTGCGCCCCGCTTACACGCTGGCCGGCACGGGCGGCGGCATCGTTTCGAACGACACGGAGCTGCGCGCGATGCTCGATGCGGGGCTGAACGCGAGCCTCATCCATCAGGTACTTCTCGAGACGTCGTTGCTCGGATGGAAAGAGATCGAATACGAAGTGTTGCGCGACGGCAGCGACAACTGCATCGTCGTCTGCAATATGGAGAACTTCGATCCGGTCGGCGTTCACACGGGCGACTCGATCGTCGTCGCGCCCTCCCAGACGCTCTCCGATCTCGAGTATCAAATGTTGCGCAGCGCGAGCATCAACGTGATTCGAGCGCTCGGCGTACAAGGCGGCTGCAACATACAGTTCGCGCTCGATCCGTACAGCAGCCAATACGCGATCATCGAAGTGAACCCGCGGGTCTCGCGCAGCTCCGCGCTGGCCTCCAAAGCGACGGGCTATCCAATCGCCAAGATATCGACGCGCATCGCGCTGGGACAGCGCCTCGATGAGATCGAGAACCCGGTCACCGGCGTTACGAAGGCCGCGTACGAACCGGCGCTCGATTACGTCGTCGTAAAGATTCCGCGATGGCCCTTCGACAAGTTTCCGTTCGCCGACAAGACGATCGGCACGCAGATGAAGTCGACCGGCGAAGCGATGGGCATCGGTCGAACCTTCCAGGCAGCCTTACTCAAAGCGGTGCGTGGTCTGGATCTGGGTCGCGAAACCTTGACCGGGCCGCTGATCGAGTGGAGTGACGGGGAGCTCGAGGCGATCGTCGCTCGACCGACGCACGAGCGTCTCTTCGCCGTCTGCGAGCTCCTGCGCCGCGGCGGCAACGATCCGGTCGCAACGATCGAGCGAATCCACGAGCTTTCCGCGATCGACCGGTTCTGGCTCTACGAACTGGCGGAACTCGTCGGAATCGAGCGAAGCGGCGAACGCCGCAACGGCACCGTGGCCTTTCGAATGGTGGACACGGCGGCGGCGGAGTTTCCCGCCAAATCGCCCTACTACTATCTCTCGCGGGGCGAGCAAGACGAGATCCGGCCGACTCCCGCGCAGGCCGTGGTCGTGGTGGGAAGCGGTCCGATTCGCATCGGTCAGGGTATCGAGTTCGATTACAGCTGCGTGCATGCGGCCTGGGCCCTCAAAGCGGCTGGGCGATCGCCGGTCGTCGTCAACAACAACCCGGAGACCGTGTCGACGGATTTTGACATATCGGACACGCTGATCTTCGAGCCGCCGGGCGCGGATGAAGTCGAGGCCGCATATCGCGCGACGAACGCGAGCGGGGTCATGCTCGCCTTCGGCGGGCAGACCGCAATCAATCTTGCGGGCGAGCTGAGCCGGCGCGGCGTGCAGATCCTGGGAAGCGACCGCAGGTCGCTCGATATGGCCGAGAATCGCGAACAGTTCGATGCCGCGCTCTCGCGGTTAGGCGTCGCGCGACCGCAAGGAAAGGCCGCGCGCAGTTTCCGTGAAGCCCGAGCGATCGCTCGCGACCTCGGCTTTCCCGTGCTCGTTCGTCCGTCGTTCGTCTTGGGTGGCCGCGCGATGGAGATCGTTTATAACGAGGCGCAGCTCGCCGCATACGCGGAATCCGCGCCGCCGATACTTCCGGAAGCACCGTTGCTGGTCGACCGGTATCTGCGCGGGCTCGAGCTCGAGGTGGATGCCGTTTTCGATGGCGAGGACGTGCTGATTCCAGGCATTTTCGAGCATATCGAGCGTGCCGGGGTTCACTCCGGCGACTCGATCAGCGTCTACCCGGTGCAAATCGTCGGACCAGAAATGGAAGGGCGTATCGCCGGCATCACGGATGCGATCGCGCGAGAACTCGGCATTCGAGGCTTGATCAATATCCAGTTCGTGCTCCACGACGAGAAGCTGTATATCATCGAAGCCAACCCGCGCGCGAGTCGCACCGTTCCGATCATCCAGAAAGCCACCGGCATCAATCTCGTCGCCGCCGCGACGCGCATCGCGCTTGGCGAGCGGCTACGCGATATGGAATACGGCATCGGCCTCGTTCCTCACGTTCCCTACGTCGTGGTAAAGGTGCCGGTCTTTTCGTTTTCAAAAATGCGCGGGGTCGAGACGATCTTGGGCCCCGAAATGAAGTCAACGGGCGAGGTGCTGGGAATCGACGATTCCTTTGGTGGGGCGCTGCGGAAGGGTTTTCTCGCGGCCGGAATCCGGCTGCCGGGTACCGGCGCGCGCATTCTGGCTTCGATCGCCGACGAAAGCAAGGAAGAATCCGTTGCGGTGCTTCGCAGGTATTCCGCGCTGGGGCACACGCTGGTGGCGACGCCCGGCACGCACCTGCTCTTGGAGGCTGCCGGTATCGCGAGCGAGCGGATCAACAAGATTGCAGACGGGTCGCCGCACGTACTCGATCTCATCGGTTCGCGCGCAGTCGACTTGGTCATCAACGACGCGCAAGGACCGAGAGAAATATCCGACGCTTACAAGATTCGCCGCGCTGCGGTCGAAGCGAGCATTGCGTGTTTGACGAGCTTGGATACCGCGCGGGCGCTGGCGGAGGCGCTCGCAAGCAACGCGGGGCCGCCGCGCAGCCTGCAAGAGTATCGGAACCGCGCGTCTTTATCCTCGGTGGCAACGCTAACACGTTAGCCGGCGCGAGTAGCTTTCGCGCAGCGAGCGAATCCGGTAAAGGGGGCGGCATCGTTACGGCACGCCTCATTCCGGTGGCATGGACGCCGCGCGGCGTTTGCATCGGCGACGGGCGTCAGGACGTCGGCATTCCGGCCGACGGCATCCCCGAATGGATCGATCGCACGTTTCCGGCCGAGGACGAACACGCTTTCGTCGCCTCGTTACGCGATATCGAAATGCTCGCGCGAATCGGATGGGAGGCTCCCTTTCCCGAAGTCCTCGACCAGCGCGCCGTGCTCAACGTCGAGGATCTTCCAGAGGAAATCGTCGAGGGACTCGCACGCCCACACGGCGATCTCGTCGCCTGCGCGGTCTGCCGTTCGTTGTGCGTAGGCGACGAATTCGTCTGGAAGGACCGCCAACTGTGCGCTTGGGATTACCACGCGCAAGTCTTCGGTAAGCGGGGTCCGTGGCACGAAGGCCCTTATGAGGAACGTCATTTCGAGAGCGTGCCGTCGTGCGCGTACGTCGCGGCCCCATTGCTCGAAGAGCTCGGCTCGCAAGAAGTGCTGGCGATCGGCGACGTTGCGCAAAGCCACGCGCTGTCAATCGTCAACGCGACGATCGCGGGCGAAAGCTCCCGGACGTACATGGCCGTCAAAACCGAGTCGGGTTTCTCCCTGCTCCGCGAAATATGACCAACCGCGGGATTCGCCAACTGGCTACGTTCTTCGTTATTCTTTTCGTTATTCTGGCGATTCGCCAAGCCTACGTGCAGTTGGTCATCGCCTCGGCGATCGCGCAGCGTCCGAGCAATCCACGGCATGCTCTGCTCGACGCGAACCGAGGGCGTATCGTCGCGAGCGATGGGACCGTCCTCGCGCAGACGCAAGGCGGTAAGCGCGAGTATCCTATGGGTGCGCAGACGGCTGCGCTCGTGGGCTACGTTTCGCAACGCTACGGCACGAGCGGCATCGAAGCAGCGTTCGACCGCGCGCTGACACCTCCGGACGCCAGCGGCGATCCAATCGCCCAACTCGAACAAATCGCGGGCGCGCTTCGCGGCTCTACCGACGTCGCTGCGGGCGCGGACATCGTCACGACGATCGTTCCGGCGGTCCAAGCCGAACTCTACTCTGGGTTGTCGCGCTACGGCCGGGCCGCGGGTGTCGTCCTCGACCCGCAGACTGGAGCCGTCCTCGCGATCGCGAGCGTGCCGAGCTACGATCCGAACGATCTCGATGCGGAGTTTCCAACGCTGCGCGATGACGCGCGGGCTCCACTGCTCGATCGCGCGCTCGACGGGCTCTATCCGCCAGGCTCTACGTTTAAGATCTTCACCGCATCGGCGGCACTCGACAGCGGCACAGTCACGATGGATTCGCATTTCGAAGATCCCGGATATCTGCAAATCGGCGATTTTACGCTGCACGACAACGAGAGCGAGGCGACGGGATATGCCGGCCTGACGACGGCATTCGCCCTCTCGAGCAACGTGGACTTCGCGCAGATCGCGCTCAAAATGGGCGTCGATACGTTCTATGCCTACCTCGACCGCTGGGGCATCGGAAGTCCGCTGGATTTTCAACTACCGGCCGAGCCGGCTCGAGTGCCCCCGAAGGCCGAGATCGTCCCCGGTGAGTTGGCGCAAATGGGTTTCGGCCAGGGCGCCCTGCTGGTGTCGCCGCTGCAGATGGCGCTGATCGGCGCAACGATTGCGAATGCGGGGGCGGAGCCGCGCCCGTACGTCGTCCGCCAAGTCGTGCGCGACGGCATCCCCGCGAGCGTCTCCGCTACTGCGACCCTCACAAACCCGGTATCGAGCGATACGGCCGCGAAGGTCACGAACATGATGATCGCGGTGGTCCAGCGTGGAACCGGCACGCCGGCCCAACTGCCGCACGTGATCGTTGCGGGAAAGACCGGGACGGCGACCAATCCGCTGGGCCGATCGCACGCATGGTTCGTCTGCTTCGCTCCCGCGCTGCATCCACGGGTTGCCGTAGCGATCGTCGTCGAGAATGTCGGGTACGGCGCGACCTATGCCGCACCGATCGCGCGTGACGTGCTCAAGACGGCGCTGGAGAACACGGGGAATTGATCGAGGAGCGGATATTCAATAACCGATACCGTCTCGACCGAAAGCTCGGCGAAGGCGGCATGGCGATCGTCTACTGCGGTACGGATATTCTGCTGCGCCGGCGCGTTGCGGTAAAGGTCCTTCGCGAACAATATGCAGCCGATGCCGAGTTCGTTCGCCGGTTCTATCAGGAAGCGGAGTCGGCGGCGAAGCTCTCGCATCCCAACATCGTCAATACGTTCGATGTCGGTCACGAGGGCGAGACGTACTTCATCGTCATGGAGCTCGTGGACGGCCCGTCGCTGGCCGAGATCATTGCCGCTGACGGTTGCATTCCCGAACCTGTGGCGATCGATTATGCGGCGCAGATCGCCAGCGGTCTGGCCTACGCGCACCGGCAGGGCATCCTCCATCGCGACATCAAGCCCGCCAACATCCTGGTGACCAAAGACGACGTCGTGAAGCTTTCCGATTTTGGAATCGCGCGCGCGGTATCACAACAAACGATGGCCCTGACCAAGCCCGGACTCGTGATGGGCAGCGTCTACTACATCTCGCCGGAACAGGCGCAGGAACACGACCTTCACGAGACCTCCGACTTATACAGCTTGGGCATCGTGCTCTATCAGATGTTGACGGGCAAGCTGCCCTACACCGGAGAGTCGGCGGTAACCGTCGCGCTCAAACACATCGGCGATCCGGTCCCGGTAATCGATGTTCGTTCGAGCGGTATCAGCCCGGCGTTGGCGGCCATCGTCAATCGTTTGCTGCAGAAGAACCCACAGCGGCGGTTCCAATCGGCAAGCGAGCTTGCCACTGCGTTGCGCGAAGCTCGCGAGCGCCCCAGCATCGCGGGGTATCGCATTGCCGACGATGCGCCCGGCCATACGTCGATTGGGCGCGGCCCGCTACCGCCGCGACGTTCGCCGATGCCGGATCGGCCCTACCTTTCCGAAGCGGAAGAAGAACCGTCGCGTTCGGCCCGAAGGGCGTGGGTCGCTGTCGCGCTCGTGCTCGCATTGATCGGCGCGACGGGACTCGGGTACTTCCTATTCGCCCGGCCGTTGCCGTCGCTCGGAACGGGTGTCGTCGTTGAAGATTATACGGGCATGACGCAAGCGGCGGCGCAACAGGCCGTCGTTAATGCGGGCCTGCGAACGCGTTTCACCAAGAGCGCAAGCGAGACGGTTCCGCCCGATCACGTGATCCGTCAATCGCCGCCGGCGCAAACGAAGGTCGAGAAGAACCAGGTCGTAGAGCTGGTCATCAGCAACGGAAAGCCGTTGTTGGGGCTCGACGACGTGCGCGGTTACAGCGCGAACGATGCCGCGAGAACTCTGCAGCAGGACGGCTTTGCGGTGACGCTGGTGCGCCGCTTCGACAATACGGTCAAGGACAACGTGATCGATCAAGCGCCGAAGCCAGGAGCGAAGGTTCCCGAAGGCAGCCGCATCACGCTGGTCGTTTCGGATGGTCCGGCACCGGTCATCGTCCCCAACTTCGTCGGAATGAAGGTCGAAAGCGCGCAGTCAAAAGCGAGCGAACTCGGCGTAACCTTGGACGCGACGCAGAACGTGCCGGGAATGCCGCCGGATACGATTGCGTCGCAAAGTATTGCGGCGGGCACGAAGCTCGATCGAAATGCGACCGTTCACGTCGTCGTCAATAGCGGCGCGCCGGTCAGCACCGCACCGCCGGCAGGCACCGGACCGCTCGCGAGTCTTCCTAGCGTGGCCGGCCTGGAATACAATGCCGCACTCCAAGCGCTTATCGCGGCCGGTTTCCAGTATAGCGTACGCTACGTCGCGCAGAACACGTACAACGGGAAGATCGTTGCCCAAGATCCCCCGCCCGGTCAGAGTCCGCAGGGAACCACCGTCACGATCACGCTCTCGGTACCGGGACAAGTGCCCGACACCGATGGAATGCTCAAGAGCGAAGCGATCAAGACGCTGTCGGAAGACGGCTACTCCGTTTCGAAATGGGAGTATACGACGACTGCGGGCGCGGACGGCAAGGTCGTAGGCACCGATCCCCCGGCCGGGACGACGCTCGCACCGGGCTCGTCGGTCAGCGTCACGCTCAATGGAACGCCGCCGTTATAGGCCCACATGCCCAGTAGCTCGTTGCGAATCCTCGGTATCGACCCGGCTTTACGCATCACCGGCTACGGCGCGATCGAGCGGCGAAACGGCACGGTCCACTTGATCGAGGCTGGGGTCGTCATGCCGAGCGTCCGCGGAACGCTCGAGGAGCGTTTAAACGAGCTTCACGTCGGAATCACGGAAGTTATTTCGCAGGTCGAGCCGGGCTCCATCGTGATCGAAGAGCTCTATAGCAGCTACAGGAATCCGCGTGCCGCGCTCTTGATGGGGCACGCGCGAGGGGTGCTCTGTTTGGCCGGCGCACAAGCGGGCGTAACCGTGCACACGCTGGGACACGCGCGGGTGAAGCGCGCGCTCGTGGGTTCGGGAAGCGCCCGAAAAGAGCAGATCAATGCGATGGTGACGCGTTTGCTTCGTCTACGGCACGCGCCCGAACCGCACGATGTCTCCGACGCTCTGGCCCTGGCGCTGGCGTTCTTGAACGTCATCGAGAGTCGCGTCGAGCCCGCGCGTGTTCGCTAGAATCTCGGGTGCGCTGATCGAGCGCAGCGGCGACGCCGCGATCGTGGAAGCCGGGGGGCTGGGATACGAGATCGTGCTGCCGCCTTGCATTGCCGAAAAGGTTCCGACCAAGCCGGGCAGCGTCGTGATTCTCGAAATCTACGCCGTCGTTAATCTCGACGGCAAGAGCGGCCGGTTCACGTATTACGGATTCACCAATGCCATCGAACGCCAGTTTTTTGAAGCCTTACTGACCGTCGCGTCGATCGGGCCGCGCTCGGCGGCGCGGGCATTTTCGTTGCCGATGTCGACGATCGCCGCGGCGATCGATCGCGGCGACCACGAGCTGCTGAAAAAACTTCCCGGGATCGGACAGCAAAAGGCGCGCGATATCGTCGCAAAGCTGCAAGGGAAGGTCGCGAAGTTTTTGCTGATTCAAGATGCCCCACTCCCTGCGACAGCCTCCATTCCGGACTTCGCGGATGAAGCGCTTGCCGTACTGATTCAACTCGGCTACAAGCGCAGCGAGGGCGAAGCGATGATCCGCCAGACGCTCGAACGCGAGCCGCAGCTCGATCAGGCCGAGCAGCTCTTGGCGGAGATATACCGCTCGAAGTCGGCGAAACACCCGCCATGACCGAACCGAAGGCGCGCAAGCGGCTATTGGGCCCCGCAGACGTTTCGCCGGAACCGACGCTCGATCGAGTGGTCGATCCAACGGACACGCTGGAAGACGAAGTATTTGGTGCGAGCCTGCGGCCGCGGTCGTTCGAAGAGTACGTGGGGCAAGAACGCGTCGTCGAAAATCTGCGCATCGCGATCGACGCCGCAAGGCGGCGCGACGAACCGCTCGAGCACGTGCTGTTTTACGGGCCGCCCGGCCTCGGCAAGACGACCCTGGCCGGACTGATCGCTCGGGAACTCGGCGCGAACTTCCGGCCAACGAGCGGCCCGACCCTCGACAAACCAAAGGATCTCGTCGGCATCCTGACCTCGCTCGAACACGGCGACGTTTTCTTCGTCGATGAAGTGCATCGTTTGGGGCGCGTCGTCGAAGAGTTTCTCTACCCTGCGATGGAGGATTTTCAGATCGACTTCATCGTCGATCGGGGCGCGTATGCCAAGACGTTGAAGCTTCCCCTCAAGCGTTTCACGCTCGTCGGGGCGACGACGCGCGCGGGCATGCTGACCGCACCATTGCGCGAACGCTTCGGCATCGTGCACCATCTCGACTACTACGCCGACGCAGAGCTCGAGCGCATCATCGTGCGTTCCGCCGGGGTCTTGGGCGTGCCGATCGACGACGACGCGACCACGATGATTGCGGCTCGGAGCCGCGGAACCCCGCGGGTCGCGAACCGCTTGTTGCGACGCGTCCGCGACTTTGCCGAAGTGCGCGCAAATGGCCGAATCACGGCGGAAGTTGCCGACGACGCGTTGAGCCGCGAAGGCGTCGACGAAGTGGGTCTGGATCGGCTGGATCGCGCTTTTCTGCAAACGCTCGTGAAGCAGTACCGCGGCGGCCCCGCCGGCATTGCCGCGATCGCCGCCTCACTTACCGAGGACGCCGAGACGCTCGAGGACGTCGTCGAGCCGTATCTGCTCAAAGCTGGTTTCATCACTCGAACGGCAAGCGGGCGACGCGCGACGGCGCAGGCCTACCATCACCTCGGCCTCGCCGGCGCCCCGCTCGCGCAAGAGCGCCTCCTCTAGCTCGTGACGGGCCACTAGTGCGGCGCAGCGCCTTTCTGACGATCGCCGCCCTGCCGCTGCTGCCCGCGCGCCGAGCGCTCGCACAAAGCGATGCGGATCCCGCCACGAGTTCGAGCCGGCCCGCATTGCGCGTGTTGCTCGGACCCGGCGACGCCTCAACGGCCGGCAATGGGACGTTTGCATTTCAGGGACGCTTCTACCGTGGAAACTTCACGCGCCTGGACGACGGCCAGATCGTAAATCTCGTCGATCTCGAGGCGTACGTCTGCAGCGTCGTTCCCGCGGAGATGTCGCCGCACTGGCCGCCCGCGGCGCTTGAGAGCCAGTCGATTTGCGCGCGCACCTACGTCTTGCAGCGCAGCGATCCACGCCGTGCCTACGATCTGGTGCCGTCGGAGTTGGACCAGGTCTATCGCGGCATCGAGGGCGAGTCGCCGAATGCGACCGCAGCGGTCAGCGCCACGGCGGGACGGGTGCTTCGCTACAACGCGGCATTTGCGCAGATTGCGTACTCGTCGTGCTGTGGCGGACACACCGAGGCGTCCGCGGATGCCTGGAGCAGTCTTCCCATTCCGTATCTCGCGGGCGTCGTCTGCACCTCGTGCAGCGACTCTCCCTACTTTCGCTGGAGCACCTCACTCACGCTCGACCAGCTCGCGCAATCGCTTGCCGCACCGTTGGCCGGCTTGGGCGTACTCGACGATTTCCGAATCACCGCGCGCGACTCCAGCGGGCGCGCTCGCGCGTTCGAACTGCTGACCAGCGCGGGGAGCACGGTCATGCAAGGCAGTGCGTTCCGCCGCGCGGTCGGCGTGCGCACGCTGCGAAGCTTGCTCATCATGGGGATGCAACGCTCGCAAGACGGTATGACGATGACGATCGACGGCGGCGGATTGGGGCACGGCGTCGGCCTGTGTCAATGGGGTGCGCACGGCATGGCGCTCGCGGGAGCCGGCGCGCCGGCGATCTTAGCGTACTATTTCCCAGGGACGGTCGTCGAAGATCTCGAGCGATGAGCGGTACGCAGCGGCGTACGACTACGAGCTGCCCAAAGAGCTGATCGCACAGCACCCGGCACCCCGGCGCGACGAAAGCCGGCTGTTTGTGCTCGATGAGAGCCGCCCGCGCCATCTTCTTTTTCGAGATCTCCCAGGGCTTCTTCGCAACGATGACATGCTGGTCGTCAACGAAACTCGCGTTATCGCCGCGCGTCTCTTTGGCGAGCGTACGCGCGGGAGCGCCAGTGTTGAACTGCTTCTGCTGCATCCCGCCGGCTCGCAGCGCTACGATAGCGGAGCGTCGACCTGGCTCGCCCTGGCGCGCCCCGCGCGGCGCCTGCGCGAAGGGGATCGCGTTAGGTTCGGCGAGTTCGGCGCAGCGACGGTAACCAAAGTGCTGTCCGATGGCTTGCGCGAGGTCGCGCTCTCGCTGCCCGCGTCGTTGGAAGTGTTTCTCGAGCGCGCCGGCAAGATGCCGCTGCCGCCCTATATTCGCAACGACACGGCCTCGGCTGCGCAACGATACCAGACGGTCTTTGCGCGCGTTCCCGGCAGCGTTGCCGCGCCGACGGCGTCGCTGCACTTTACCCCCGAACTGCTGATCGAGATCGAGGAGGCCGGGATCGAGATCGTGCGTCTCACGCTCGACGTGGGGCTTGGCACGTTTCGGCCGGTAACCGCGGAGCGGCTCGACGAACACATCATGCACGCCGAAGCCTACGAAATCGGTGCAAGCGCCGCCGACGCCATCGAACGAGCCCGCAACCGCGGGCGCCGAATCGTCGCCGTCGGAACGACGGTCGTTCGCGCGCTGGAAGGCAACTTCCAGCGTCATGGGTTCATTAAAGCCGGCGAACACATGACGGACATCTTCATTCGTCCGGGGTTTCGCTTCCAGATCGTTCAGGCGATGGTTACGAACTTCCACCTTCCGCGCTCGACGCTGCTCGCACTGGTGAGCGCGTTTGCCGGGCGCGAACGCGTGCTCGAGGCCTACCGCGAAGCGATCGCGCGCGGATATCGATTCTACTCGTTCGGGGATGCTATGTTCCTAACGTACCGGGATGGGAAGTAGCGCACCAGAGAGGCAGCTTATGAAAATGATGCGATACGTTACCTTCGATGCTCCCGGAGGGCCGGAGATGCTAAGGTTCGCGCAGATGCCGGTGCCGCAGCCAGGGCCCGACGATGTACTGATCGGCGTCGAAGCGGCCGGCGTTACCCACGCCGACGTGATGCAGCGGCAAGGAAACTATCCACCGCCGCCCGGCGTGTCACCGATCCTCGGACTCGAAGTTGCGGGAACGATTGCGGCGGGTGGCGAGCGAGTCACGCGCTGGCGACCCGGGGACCGCGTCTGCGCGCTCACCAACGGCGGCGGCTACGCGCAGTTTGTCGCCGTGCCGCAAGGCCAGGTGCTGCCGCTGCCGGAGGGATGGAGCGCGATCGAGGCCGCGTCGCTTCCGGAGAACGCGTTCACCGTGTACGATAATCTCTTCACGCGCGCGAAGTTGCGGAACGGTGAATCCGTTCTGGTGCACGGCGGCGCTAGCGGAATTGGTACGACTGCGATCATGTTCGCGACGGCGCTCGGCGCGAGGGCCTTTGCGACCGCCGGCAGCGCGGAGAAATGCGAGGCGTGCGAGCGATTAGGAGCCGCGGCCGCGATTAACTATCGGACCAGTGATTTCGTCGCGGAAATCGAGCGCCTGACGATGGCCCGCGGAGTCAACGTCGTGCTCGATATCGTTGGTGGCGATTATATCGCTCGCGACTTGGAGTGCCTGGCATTAGACGGCAGAGTTAGCTGCGTGGCCATGCCGCGTGGCCGGCGCGTGGAGCTCGATTTCGGCCCGCTCTTTGCGCGACGGGCAACGATCTTCGCATCGAGCTTGCGTCCTCGCACCTCAGAAGAGAAGGCCGCGATCGCACGCGAACTGGAGGAGCGTATTTGGCCGCTGCTGCCCAAACGCGATCGCATCGTTCCCGTGATCGACTCGGTCTATCCCTTCGAACGGGTTGCCGACGCGCACGCTCGTCTCGAAGCCAGCGCCCACATCGGCAAGATCGTACTTGCATGGAAGCTCTTCCATGATGGTTAGTGGTAGATGTTTTGGGACATCGATGATGGTCCCGTTGCCATAAAGAAGAGCATCGGAATCGAAAGCATCGTGTTTGCGCGCGAGGCGAGAAACGCGAGGCGTCGAGCCTTGGCCTTTTCCTCGTCGGTGGCCGCAACGATGCCCAAGAGCTTCTTTTGATTTGGCCAGATCACACCCCAGACGTTAAGCAGCATGATCGTTCCGAGCCACGCTCCAAATCCGATTGGCGCCATCACACCCTGGAAGGTGAACGCGGCGACGAACCCATTCATGCCGGCCGGCCCGGGAAAGTTTGCCAGCAACGCGGCCCCGAAGATCCACGTGACGACGGCTCCCCAGCGGAAGTAGAGAAGTGCGCGGGGCATGATGTATTTTGTGATCGGTCCCGCTTCGCCGGCCGCAGTCGCTTCTTTTACCGCCGCGGCGTTGACGAAGTTGAAGAAGTAGAGCAGACCGATCCACATGATGCCGGCCATGATATGAATCCAGCGAAATATCCAATCGTTCGAGCTACTCATGCGCCGGCTCCAATTGCGTGTGAAACGATCGTTCTGGCGATCAACCAGAGAACGAACGTTAAAATGAAACCGCTGATGATGGTGCCCCAGAGCGAGTCCAATGGATTTTTCAACGTACCCTCCTCGGATTGGTGCGATGGAGCCCAGGTTGCGCGTCGTGCGGCCGTGTCCTTCTAGGTGCGATCGAGGCACTCAACGGATTGCGGTTCCGTAACGATGGTCTTTGCGTGAGTATACCAAACGAGCCCGGGCGGAGCCGCGCGCTGCTTACGTACGTGCTTGCGCAACGTATAGTCTACGGCGGCCGACGCGGCGGCCTGCGCCTTCGAATAAAAGGCGGCAAGCGACGCCGCAGCCTCCAAGTCTTCCTCGGGGACTCGCCCGCGATCGTCACGCGAGAGAATTACGTGCGCGCCCGGGACCCCTTGCGCGTGAAACCACAAATCGTCGGGCCGCGCGATGTGAAACGTCAGCTCCGCATTCTCCACCGGCGACCGGCCGATAACGATGCGCGAGCCGCGAGGCGTCCGCACCTCGAGCAAACGCCGTTTTCGCTTGCGTGCCGCCGGACGAGTCGCAGCGCGCCGGCGTTGCAGCTCGTCAACCGCCGTTTCGACGTCCTCGATATCTTCGCTGCCGGCTCGTTGCGCTTCCCAGCGCAGCGTGTCGACAATCTGCAGTGCGCCGAGGACGGTGCGTTCGCGATCGGCGATATGCGGGAGGCTGCTCCCGAGCTTCTTGTATTCGGCAAAGAGCGAGGCTGCCCGTTCTTTCGCGGCTTCGCGCTCCTCCTCTGCGAGCGTGTAAAGGGTTGCGAAAATACTCTCGCCTTGCGCGCGCAAATCCTCGCGGCGTTGCGCTGCGCCCCGCTTATTGGAAAGCGCCTGCAGCTCGTCGCGTAGCTTGCGCTCGCGATCGCTCAAACGGCGTAATAACGCATCGCGTCGTCGAAGGTCGCGCGCCTTCTCCGCGTGGCGCGTCTGTTCGGCCCGCGCACCGGCAAAGAGGTCGAGCACGGACCCTTCGGGGGGCGGCTCGATCGTACGCGGGTTCGCGGGCAACGGCGGCAGGGCGTACGGCAAACCCGGCGCGATCGGACGGCGCGGATTCTCCGCGGGCGAAAACTCCTTGCGAGCGGCAACGACGCTCTCGCCCTTAACTAAGACGATGTTTCCGAAACGCGGAACGAGCTCCACATAAAGGTCGAGCTCTTCGCCGACTCCAAAACGCGAGCGCGCCGAAAACTGGAACCGCAGAAGCCGATCGGAGCGCCGCGACGTAGCGCCCGTGAGCGTCATTCCTTTCAACGAACGCGCGAGCGCTCGGGCAAATCCCGGCTCTTCGAGGATCCCTAGCTCGCCATCTTCGAGCGTTACGAGCGGGGGCGAAGAGAAGAGATCGATCGCCAAGACGCAGCGCTCGCTGCCGCGACGAAGGATCAGCGCCGCTCGCCCGTCGGGCAGGAGGCCGGCGTCTTCGACTCGCCGGCCGCGCAGCCGCTCCTCGAGCTCGCGCGCCAGACGCGCGATAAGGACCCAATCGGTATGCATCAAACGTTCCTCAGCGTGAACGCGCGAATCGCTCTCATCGCACTCGTCCTGACGGCCTGCAGCGGTGCCTCGCCGGCGCCCAAGGGGTGGTTGGCGATTCCAGGATCGAGCGATGCCTGGTCGCGAGGACGAGGTGCCGATCGCCAAGAGTACTCGTACGGTCAAAAGCGCTTCTCGGGGACGCTGCAAGACCTGGCATCCGCGGTCGCGATCGACGTGCTGCTGCACAACCGGGGTGCCAAGCTGCGCAGCAGCGAGCCCTTTGCACCCTGTCCGGGTGCGGCTGGAGTCGCGACGGTTGGGTTACCTGGGGGCAAGACATTGCGGGAAGGGTTCGCCGTGCGCGACGCCCTGGCCGTGCGGACCGTCTACGCTCTGCCGGCGGGCGCGCAGCCCGATCCCGACGTCCAGGCCGCAATGCAAAACGTGCTCTGCTAAGCAAATTCGAGGTCAAGGGCTCGGCTGGCGTGAAGGGGTCCAGCGTGACGGGGCCGGGCCTTCTGTTTGTGGTCTCGGGGCCGTCCGGGGCCGGCAAGGACACGCTCGTCGCGGCGCTGCGAGGACGCCGGGCGAGCCTGCGGTACTCGGTTTCGGCCACGACGCGCGAGCCTCGGCCGGAGGAGCAGCCAGGGGAGCACTATTTCTTCGTTTCGCGCCAGGAGTTCGACCGGCTGCGCGACGGCGGGAATCTTTTGGAGTCGCGCGAGTACAATGGCAACCTTTATGGGACTCCGCGCGATTACATCGAGCGGAGTCTGACCGAGGGCTACGACGTCATCATGAAGCCCGAAGTCAACGGCGCGCTGGCCATTCGGGCGGCGTTTCCGGACGCGGTGCTGATCTTCGTCGTCCCGGATCGTTTTTCGAATCTCCGCGAGCGGCTGCTCGCGCGCCGAACCGAGACGAACGAGGAGATCGCCCGGCGGCTCGAAATTGCGACTCGCGAGATGAAGTTCATCCGCCAGTTCGATTACATCGTCGTCAACGAGCAGGATTGCCCCGAACAGGCGGTCCGCGATCTCGACGCAATCTTGCAGGCGGAGCGCTTTCGCATTCACCGCTACCCCGAGGACTCGATCCGGCGCGTCGAGTCATCGTAACGAAAGGAATCATGACCAAGTCCGTATTCGGAGACCTCGACGCACTCTTAGAGCACGCAGATTCGAAGTTCAGCCTCGTCAATATCGTCACGAAGCGCGCTCGTCAGTTAAACAACTGGATTCGGGTCCAGCAGTTACCGGCGACGGATCGTCGCGAATACTTCGCGAGCGAGCCTCTCGTCGACCGCGAAACCATCAACCCGAACAAACCCGTTTCGATCGCACTCGATGAAATCGCCGAGGGAAAGATCGAGTACCGGCGCACCCGCGAGGGTATCAAGTAGCCCGACATGTGCGGGATCGTTGGATACATCGGCCAGCGCGACAGCGTTCCCATCATACTCGATGCGCTGCGGCGTCTCGAGTATCGAGGCTACGATAGCGCCGGCATCGCGGTCATCGACGCGTCCGGCAGACTGGCGGGTACCAAGGCCGAGGGAAAGCTTTCGCGCCTCGCCGAGCGCCTGAACAACGGCGAGGCGCTCTCCGGCGCGGTCGGCATCGGGCACACTCGCTGGGCGACGCACGGGCCCCCCTCGGATGCCAATGCCCACCCACACCTGGACTGCACGGAGAGGATCGCCGTCGTCCACAACGGCATCATCGAAAACTACGCGTCGCTTCGCGCGCGTCTCGGCGAACTCGGCCACGTCTTCAGGAGCCAGACCGACACCGAAGTACTGGCACACCTTATCGAGCTCCACTACGACGGAAACCTGGAAGAAGCCGTGCGGCGCACGCTGCGCGAGGTGCGCGGAGCCTACGCCCTCGGCGTGATCTCCAGCGACGATCCGGAGCATCTGGTCTTTGCGCGCAACGGAGCGAGCCCGCTGGTGATCGGCATCGGTGAAGGCGAGATGTACGTCGCCTCCGACACCCCCGCGATTCTGCCGTACACGCGGCGCGAGGTCATTCTTCAGGAGGGCGAAATCGCCGTCGTGGGGCGAGATGGATTTCGTTTGACCGACTACGCCGGCTCGCACATCGAACGCGAGCCCATCGCGGTTACCTGGGACGCAGGTTCGGCCGAAAAGACCGGCTTCAAGCATTTCATGCTCAAAGAGATCTTCGAGCAGCCGCAGGTTATCAAAGAGACGTTGAGCGGGCGGATCGACGATTCCGGCGACGTGCATCTCGACGCCGAGCTCGGCGCAATCACCCCCGAGCGGCTCCAAGGGCTCAGCAAGATCGCCATTACCGGTTGCGGTACCGCTTTTCATGCCGGACTCGTCGGCATGTATCTGCTGCGTTCGCTCGTGCATCTGCCCGTCGAGATGGAGCTGGCCAGCGAGTTTCGCTACGGCGACCCGGTCATCGATCCCACGACCCTGGTGATCGCGATGTCGCAGTCGGGTGAGACCGCCGACACCGTCGAGGCGGTGCGGATCGCAAAGCAATCGGGCTGCGGCGTCTTGGGTATTTGCAACGTGCTCGGATCGCATCTAACTCGGCTCGCAGACGGCATGCTCTACACGCGCGGCGGACCGGAAATCGGTGTGGCCGCGACCAAGACCTACGTCTCCCAAGTGGCTGCGTTGACGCTCTTCGCGCTCTATCTCGCGCGTTTGCGCGGGACGACCGGTGAGGCAAGCCTACGCGCGATCGCCGACGGCACGAAGCTTCTTCCGGCAGCCGTCGACGTCGTTCTGAACATCTCGGACGAGATTCGTCGCGTGGCTCGCGAGTTGCGCAAATCGCAGAGCGTGCTCTTCATCGGCCGTTACGTCAACTTTCCGACCGCGCTGGAAGGTGCCCTCAAACTGAAGGAGATTTCGTATATCCACGCTGAGGGCTATCCGGCCGGCGAGATGAAACACGGCCCGATCGCATTGCTCGATCCGAGCGTCCCCGTCGTCGGTATCATGACGGAAGACCGCGTTCGAGAGAAGATGCTTTCGAATCTTATGGAATCGAAGGCGCGCGAAGCGCCCGTGATCGTCGTAGCAAATATCGGCGACGACGAGGCGAAGAGCGTCGCCGATCACGTGTTTTGGGTTCCGCGGGTCCACGAGCTCCTCTCGCCGATCGTCAACGTCATTCCGCTACAGCTTCTGGCCTATCACATCGCCGACATCGAAGGCAAAGACGTCGATCAGCCGCGCAACCTGGCCAAGACCGTCACGGTCGAGTGATGGCTCGCTCCGATGGAAGAAGGCCCGACGAGCTGCGGCCGGTCTCGATCGAACCCGGCTTCCTCAAATACGCCGAAGGCAGCGCGCTGATCACCGTGGGGAACACGCGCGTCCTCTGTGCCGCCTCGGTCGAAGATCGGGTTCCAATCTGGATGAAAGGACGCGGCCTCGGCTGGGTGACCGCCGAATACGCCATGCTGCCGCGGGCGACGCAAGAGCGCACGCAGCGCGAAGTTTCCAAAGGACGGCTGGGTGGCCGGACGCACGAAATACAGCGCATTATCGGTCGGGCGCTGCGCGCCGTAACCGACACGGCGAAGCTGGGGGAGCGGACGATCTGGCTGGATTGCGACGTGCTTCAAGCCGACGGCGGCACGCGGACCGCAGCGGTCACCGGAGCGTACGTCGCGCTCGAACTGGCGTTGCGCACCCGCTTCGATCCCGCCGTGCGCGCGCGCTGGCCCCTACAGGCAATGGTGGCGGCGACGAGCGTGGGGATCGTAGGCGGCCGTACGCTCCTCGATCTCGCGTACGACGAGGATAGTCAGGCGATGGTGGATATGAATGTCTTTATGACCGATGCTGGCCGTTTCGTCGAGCTGCAGGGCACGGCCGAAGCGGCGCCCTTCGACCGGCGCGAGCTCGAGGCTCTGCTGGCGCTCGCCGAGGACGGAATTCGCCGGCTCTTTGAAGTGCAGCGCGCCGCGCTGGGCCCTTCGCCCGTTCATGCCGGCTGATCCCGGGCTGCGGGATCTGGTGGCGCGCGTGGGAGCGTTCCATATCACCGACGGCGCGATGAACCGGGCGCAACGCGCGATCGAGAGGGCTCTTGAAAGGGACGAGGTCGACGCCGGCGCCCAGCAGGCTTACCGTAGCGCCGTACGCCGGTACTTTGAGAGCTTCGATCGAGAAGCGCGCGCACATCTGCGCGACGTGGATCGCCGCCTCGAACATACCAATCAGGTCGTTTTCAATCTCGCCGCCGAACGCGCCGTCGCCGTCAAGCGCATCGAAGCGACGCAGGCCGTGTTGGGCGCGCTCGCCGGCGTGGAAGGTTCGCCGTGAGAATTCTCGCTCAGGTCGGGCGCGTGACGAACGACTTCTTCGAGTATGCCGGCGGCGTAACGCTCCTCACTGCGGATTCGCTCGGCTTTTTGGTGCGGCTTCGCGTACGCGTCGGAGAGACGCTGTCGCAATGCGCCTTGCTCGGGGTGCAGTCGCTGGTCATCGTCCTGTTGACGTCGCTCTTCACCGGCATGGTCATCTCACTCGAGTCGGCGCAACAGGCGGTCGCCTACGGCTTTTCCAGTTTCGTAGGCGGGGCCGTGGCGTACGCCGCCGTGCGCGAGCTCGGGCCGATGCTCACGGCCGTCGTCGTCGCCGGACGCGTAGGTGCGGCAATCGCCGCCGAAATCGGCTCGATGGTCGTCACCGAACAGGTTGAAGCATTGCGCTCGATGGGCGTGGAACCCGCGCGGTACCTGGTCGTGCCACGGCTGGTGGCGTTGCTCTTAATGCTGCCGTTGCTCACGATCTTCGCCGACGTGGTCTCGATTGTCGGCGGCATGTGGATCGCTCGCGAGTACGCGCACATCCCATACCACGAGTTCATCCAGTCCGTTCGTCAGGCGATCGATTTTAGCGACGTGGTCAAAGGCTTGCTCAAGACCTTCGTTTTTGCGACGATCATCGCGATGGTCGGTGCGTACCAAGGCCTCTCCACGCGCGGAGGCGCTGCGGGAGTCGGGCAGTCCACGACCTTCTCCGTCGTGCTGGCGATCATTCTGATATTCATCTCGAACTTCGTGCTCTCGTTGCTGCTCTTCGGCGGCCGATGAACTCAAACGGCCGCACTCTCATCGCGCGAGTGGATGGTGTGACGCTGGCGTTCGGCGACCGCATCGTATTAAAAAACTGCAGCCTCGACGTGGTCGAGGGCGCCATCACCTGCATCATCGGGCTCTCGGGAGCCGGCAAGTCGACGATCTTGCGGCTCCTCGACGGCCTGCTGCTTCCCAGCGAAGGCCACATCTACGTGCTCGGCAGCGACCTGTGCCACCTATCCGAAGAGCAGGTCAACGTCATGCGGCAGAAAATCGGCCTGTCGTTTCAGTTCGCCGCGCTGCTCGACAGCCTCAGCGTGGGCGATAACGTGGCGCTGCCGCTACGCGAGCACACGAAACTCTCGCGCGCGGAGATTCGGCAGACGGTCTTCGACGCGCTCGATAGCGTCGGACTCGCCCATGCGTATGACGATCTGCCGGGAGAGCTTTCGGGCGGTATGCTCAAACGCGCGGGGTTCGCGCGCGCCATCGTTACGCGCCCGGCGCTGGTTCTCTACGACGAACCGACGACCGGCCTCGATCCCATCGTCAGCAAGCTGATCACCGAAACGATTCTGAAACTACGCTCGAAACTCAAGGGCACGGCGGTCGTGATCTCACACGACCTGCCGTCGATCTTCACGATGGCGGATTATATCGCCATGCTCTTCGAGGGAGCGATCATCGCCTACGATACCGCGGATCGCATCCGCAACTCCCCCAACCCGATCGTTCAGCAGTTCCTCCAAGGCTCCGAGGCGGGGCCGATTCAAATCTAGGTACTAGGCTCTTTGCGCCGCGAGACTAAATAAGGAGAAGTATGACGAAGCAGGCCCAGGTCGGTGCGTTCACGATCGTCGCGCTGCTCCTGCTCTTCGGAATCTTTTATCTGGTGACCGATTTCGGCACTCGGCATACCGGATATCGCGTGGGAGTTCGCTTTGAGTCCGCATCCGGCTTGATGCCGGGGGCGCAAGTCTACTTTAGCGGCGTCGACGCGGGTGCGGTCGACTCGGTGCAGCTCCTGCCGGATAACACGGTCGATGTAATCTTGGCAATGAACCACGACATCAACATACCGGTTGCCTCGCGCTTCCTCATCCAAGCCCCATTGACCGGCTCGCCCGCCGTGGTGATCGTGCCGCCAAGGGAGAAACCGCCCATCGCGCTGCTCCCGCGTGAAGTCCTGCCCGTCGACGAGCAGCCGCGCGGCGCAAATGCCACAAGCATCGGCGATCTGCTGCAGGAAGGGCAGGGAGAGATCAAGCGCCTCGACTCGCTGATGGCGCTGCTGGAAAAGCGCACGCCGCGACTGCTGGACACGCTTCAATCGACACTCGACAACGCGAACGAACTGACGATCACGACGAAGAGCTCGATGCGGCAGCTTTCGAGCGAGCTGCTGGCGTTCGGCGCAAGCTTGCAGAGCAGTCTCGTTACCGCGAGCACGAACGTGGAGCAGCTCTCGGCCACGCTCAACAGCGCCGCTACGACCGACTCCAAGAAGGTCGGATTCCTGCTCGACCAGTTTTCGTCGACGGCGGTCTCGCTCAATCACTCGATGGGGGCGCTCGAGAGTCTGGCGACCGACCCTCGCCTAAAAGCAAATATTCTTGCGACGACGCAGAGCATTGCGGACACGACGGCAACGATCGCCGCACTCACGAAAGACCTGCGTACGGTGACGGGTAATCCGCAAACCCAAGCGCAGGTCCGCAGCACGGTCGCCAATCTCGACGCCGTCATGCAGAGAGCCAACTCGCTCCTAGGTCAGCTTGGAGGGACGAGCAGCGTCTATGGCGTTGACGCCGGCGCGACGCCGGCGCCCGCCGTCCTGCCCAGCGTCTCGCCGTATCCGGAGGTTCTGCCGACCGGCGGTACGGCCCAAGGCACCGGGATTTCGCCCGCGGCGCGCGCGCATCTTCAAGGTCAGCTCAACAAGCTGGCCAGCAATCTCATTGCCATTCAAGTGCGTCTTAGCGGGCTCTCGCCGCAGCACAACTCCGGATTGAACCCCGTGCTGACGAGCAGCCAGGGTCCGCTGGGAGACCTCAATCTGGTGGTATTACCGCACGGCAGCACGAGCGTTGTCGTAGGCGCCAATGCGATCGGGAACAATACGACGTGGAACGCGCTGCTCGAGGCAAATAGGGGCGACTTTCACGTCGCCGGAGGCGTTCTCTATTCGCAAATGGGCCTGCTCGGGCAGTACCAGCCGATGCACGGCTTCGGCCTTGAAACACGCATCTACGATCTTACGTATCCCATGATCGACGTGTACGGAAAC
>DATMKR010000026.1:0-8248 GCA_035571115.1 Candidatus Acidiferrum sp.
TACTTGGCAATCGGTTCCGTGAGGAACTCGGCCCCTCGACCTTTCCATAATTCATAACACGCTTGAATATCTGCAACGCGGATATTCATAAAGCTGCTGGTCTTATCCGGATCGGCGGGGACGCTAAGCGTTACCGTCGGCTTGTCAGGGGTGGGCCCGCCCCCGACGTTGACAATGAGCCACGTATTCGCGATCTGAATGTGCCCAGACGCACCCTTGCTATCGCCTCTGCTCAGAATGCGGCCGCCGAAGACCTTTTCATAGAACTCGGCCGATCGGTCGATGTCTGCAACGGTAATAAAATATGTGACGGTGAACCCGTCGCGCGGGGGCATCTCATAGCTCTTCTGTTCGATTTGTATGCTGCTCATTGACGACTCCTCTCAACACGGTGCTCATCCACTTGACGCGCCCGTTATTGCTACGGCTTTGTCCTAGGCCCACCTTCTATCCATAAGGGACCCCAACTTTGCTTTGCCCGACTTCGATGATGTAACCGTCGGGATCGCGGATGTAGCAGCGCGTCTCACCATACTTGTCCAGAGGCTCAGTAAGAAACGTCGCTCCTCGACTCTTCCATAACTTGAAGCACGCTTGAATATCTGCTACACGGATATTCATGAAACTACTAATCTCGTTGGGGTCGGGAGGAGGGCGGAGCGTCACCGTTGGTTTGTCTGGTGTCGGACCCCCACCAACGTTAATTATGAGCCATATGTTTGCGATTTTGATGTACGGCGGTGCGTTTCCATCGCCCATGCTCACAATTTCCCCTCCGAAGACCGTTTTGTAGAATTCGGCGGATCGCTCGAGGTCGGCCACTGTGAGAAAGTAAGCGACGGTAAACCCCTCGTCGGGCGGCATCTGATAGCTTTTCTGATCCACTTGTACTTCTTCCATTGAAAACTCCAATTCGTATAGAGAGAATTTATGCGGACGCTTTACGCGGCCATCCGCGGAGCACTCCCGGCTTTACTCACGGGACGAGCAGCACCTTACCGATACCGCCTTTCGTGAACGCGGCCTGCGCGACGCCCGCGTTCTTAAGTTCCTCGCGGCGGCCGATCGGAATCGTCAGCTTGCCGGCGTTTACGGCGGCGGCGATGAAGGCGATGCCTCCACGGTCTTGCTTCGAACGGAACGTGACGACGCGCACCTTCGGGAAGCCCTCGGCGCCGTCGGGCTCTCCCGTTACCGATGAAAACGTCCCGCCGTCCTTGACCTTCGCGAGCAGATCCGACGCCGGTTTCCCGCGGAGCGTGTTCGCCACGATGTCGACTTGCGGAATCGCCGCGAAGGCGGCCGGGTCGTCGAGGGCGATCGTTTCGTCCGCGCCGATGCTGTCTCCCTGGTTGAGCTGAAAACGCTGCACGCCCGCGGTCACGTGCGCGCCCAACACCTTCGCCATGTAGACGGCAGAACGGCCTACCGCGCCCGCCGCGCCGGAGACCAGCACCGTTTGACCGGACTGCAACCTGCTTGCCACGGAGATCAGTTGGCTCCCCGTGACGCCAACGAGCGGAATCGCGGCCGCATCCACCAGGTCCATCGTCTCCGGCACCTTGGCGAAAAGAATCGCTTTGTCGGCGACCAGTTCAGCGTACGTGTGGTATGACCACGCGCAGACACGCTCACCGACCTTGAGATCCGTGACGCCGTCGCCCGTCGCGACGACCGTTCCCGACACGTCCAGGCCGATGATCGCCGGAAACTGCAACGGCCACCTATCCTTCAAGTCGCCGTTGCGCTCGAGCATATCTTCGGGGTTGATGCCGATACCGGCCACCTTGACGAGGACGTCGCCCGCGCCCGGATTGGGATCCGGCATGTCTTGATATTGCATTACTTCCGGACCGCCGTACGCGATCATCACCGATGCTTTCACCTATCGTTCACGCGTTGCTCGTTCTCACAAATTTGAACGTCGCGCGAACGTCTTCGCAAAAGAGCTGCGGCTGTTCCCAGGCCGCAAAATGCCCGCCGACGTCGTGCTTCTTGTAATAGACGAGTTTGGGATACGCTTTTTCCGACCAGCTTTGGGGTGCTTGATAGATCTCGTGCGGAAACGCGCTCACGCCAACCGGGATAGTCACGCCCACGACGTTGAAGAAACCGAGCTTATTCTCCCAATAGAGCCGCGCCGAAGAGATTGCCGTCTTCGTGAGCCAGTACATCGTGATGTTGTCGAGCACGTCGTCGCGCGAAAGGCCGCCGGGGTTTCCGAAGAAGGCCGGAGCGATCATCTCGTAACTGTCCTTGTCGTGATCGAGAATCCAAGCCGCCAACCCGATCGGCGAATCGAGCAACGCGTAGAGCGTCTGCGGGCGGTTCGCCATCTCGACGGCGTACCCGAGGTGATGCGTGTAGAAGTCGGCCAGCTGCCGATATGCGTGAAGCTCGTCGCCCACGAGCCCTGGAGGCGGCGGAGCGTTGGCGATTGCCTTCGTTAAAATGTCGTCCGGTACGGTACCCGGCATGTTGGAATGAATGGCCAGCACGGTCGTCGGCGCTAGCAAAGCCAACTGCTGTGTAACGGATGCCCCCCAATCGCCTCCCTGCGCCACGAACTGGTTGTATCCGAGCCGTTGCATCAGCACGATCCAGGCCTTGGCGATGCGAACCGGATCCCAACCGAGGGCGGTCGGTTCGGCCGAATAGCCGTACCCCGGAATTGACGGAATCACGAGATGGAACGCATCCGAGGCGCTCGCGCCGTGTGCCGTGGGATCGGTCAATGGACCGATGACCTTCATCTGCTCGATGATTGAACCGGGCCATCCGTGCGTGATGACGAGCGGCAGCGCGTTTTCGTGTTTCGAACGAACGTGAATGAACTGGATATCCACTCCGTCGATCTCGGTGATGAACTGCGGGATCGCATTCAATCTCGTCTCGATCTTGCGCCAATCGTAACTATCCGCCCAATACGTCGCGAGGGCCTGAGTCGTCGCCAACTGGATGCCTTGGCTGTCGTCCACGACAAGTTCCCGTGTGGGCCATCGCGTCGCCTTGATGCGCCCGCGCAACTCGACAAGTTCCACTTCTGGAACGTTCAGCTGAGGAAATGGGCGAATAGCGGTCGCGCCGCCCTCTGTCTGTTGTGCAACTTGTGTCATGGTTTGAGCCCTTTCTGGAAAAGCGAGAAGACCGAGCGGCCCCGCGGCAACGCTTGCGGCCGCAGCGCCAAAAAAGCTGCGGCGATCGAGGCTAAGTACCTTCCGCATTCAAACGCCCCCATCAAAATCTCGTCTCCAGCGACAAGGGTTCAGCATGCATCTCCCGCGCGCTGGCGAGCATGCCCATGATCGGTCCCAGGTCGGGGCAATACCCAGTAGCCGGGCAATCCAAACCCCCAGCGCTCCAGGAATTGGCCGCCGGTCGATGCGCTATGCCGGTCGATGCGCTATGAATGTTCTCATACATTACGGCAATCGTTTCGCAGAACGGCAACGCATACGAGGAAGGCCTGGGCGACGGTCCTTGGGCTCCTCCGCGCGCCTATTGGAGGCAGCCTTCACCGGCCATTCGTGCGTCAATTAAGGAACGTATGTCGCTCAGTGGAGTCCGTGAAGCCTATTTTCAAGGGGTGAGCGATCCCACCACGATCGAGCCCGAGGCCTATTGGCTGGATGCGGCTCTACTTGCCCGCCCGGGGATGATGGATCTTTAGACCAACCTCAAGCTCGACTATAAATCTAATATCGAACGCTACCCCTTGTATCAGCAATACCTCCGAACACACCGGCCTCCATTGCTGGCCCTATGGGGAAAGAACGACACCTTCTTTATTCTACCAGGTGCCGAGGCGTTCAAGCGTGACGTACCAAATGCGGACGTCCGCTTCTTGGACACCGGCCACTTTGCTCTTGAAACCAACGTCGATGACGTTGCCTCGGCAATTTTGGAGTGGCGGCTTCCGTGCTTTTTCGAGCAGCCGCGTCGCCGTTAATTTACTGCCAGCAGATAACAACCACGCCTTGAGAGGCCTTCGATCCCTTCCACATTTTTACGCCGCTTGCGCCGGGCTCGACGTACGACGATCCGCCGGCGCCGTCGCATCAGAGGGGTTGGCAGGGCGTCGGTTGGCGTGGGATGACAACAGCCGTTACGATCATCAGAACGAGGGACAACACGAGCCACGTATTCACCAGCGGTCGGGCGCCTCTCATTCGCGGAATCATTAAGCCCGCGAGCACGAAGACTAGAGTGCCGAGTGCCAGTAACCACAGCGACCACGGCCCAAAAAACAACACCGACCAAAAGAAGACCGCTCCATAGATTCCCCAAAGTACGCTAGCACAAGTCTTTGTGGCCCACGCGAAGAGGACGAGATCGGTCGTAACCAGTGCAGCACCAAAAGCACCGAATGCTGCCCGCCAGGAGAATGGCACCTTAGGTGTTTGCACGTCTTTGCCTTTTGCGAGTTTTCTCTTTTCGGCCACAACCATGCCGCGGGCGCTTTCCGAACTGAACTAACATAGCGCTTTCCTTTTTTTGCAAAACACCTTTATGTGAACGAGAGCAACGCACCGAGGGCGAGAAGTAGGCCCTTCGAAGTGCTCTTGTCAGGAGAACCCATACCGCGTTGTTCGGGTGGACGCTCTCCTGCCCTTCGACGGCGCGACCAAGCTGAGCCAACCCGGGACTCGGCTGGGACGCGGCGAACTTCTGAGTCGCTGGCCATTCTGGCTTCGGGAGGCGTCGAGCATGCATAGGTGGTCCCGCTGCACCTTCACGATTGGCGCCGCTGCTGCACTGCTGGTAGGTTGCGGCAGCGCATCACAGCCGCCGATCCCCGCGCCCCTAGGCGATACACAACTCCAAGCGTTGCTCAGCTCACGCGTTGTGGATGGTGCCGCAAAATATTCGCTAATCTACGCCTTCCGACCCAGGGACGGCGAGTCTCCACAGACGCTAGCCTACCATAAGGGTGACATCTTTGGTTCGACCGTCCTTGGCGGCAACACATCCTGTAGCTGCGGCGTTGTATTCAAACTATCTCCGGCGGGCGAACATTACGAGTACACCCGCTTGCACGCCTTTACCGGCGGAAGTAACGATGGCGCGGATCCGACTTCGCTTATCGCGACTTCGAGCGGCTCGCTCTACGGTACAACAGCGGAAGGCGGTGGTACCGGATGCACTTATTCAGGCTACGCGGGATGCGGCACCATCTTCAAGCTGACGCCGACGGGCTCGAAGTACACATACAGCATTCTCTACCGATTTAAGGGCAGCGATGATGGATACAGCCCCGACCTAGCTAGAGGTCAGAAAATTACTGATACGGGCCCGATCTTGGGCACGGCGAGCGGCGGCGCGAGTAAGACCTGCGGTTGCGGATTCCTTTTCAAACTGGTTCGGTCCGGCGACGAATATACGAAACATGTGCTCTGGAGCTTCGGGCGTAACCCTGGAGAAGAGGGTGTTGACGCGCCTATAGCCGTCGACGGTGCAATGTACGGAATTGCGTACGGCAACTTCGGTGCCTACACCTACGCTTACCGATTTGATTCCGGTCACTTCACCATGCTACTCAAGTTCCGCGAGTCGGATGCAAAAAAGGATGGCAGAGGTCAGAGGCTGACGGCGAGCGACGCTGCGGGGAATCTCTACGGCGCCGCACTAGGCGGGATCAATCGCTGCTTCATCGGCACGCGGCGCACCAGTTGCGGGCTCGTCTTCGAACTCGTCGCAGCGGGAGACAAGTACACGGAGCGGGTCTTGCATCGCTTTTCACCCGGCAATGACGGCTGGTCGCCCAGCGTCTCGGCGTACGACAATGGCGTCCTGTACGGAACAACCGGGCTGGGAGGCACAGCGTGCGATGGGAACAGCGACGGGTGTGGCGTGGTTTTTGCGCTCTCGACGGGAACGGGTAAGGAGACGGTGCTCTACCGCTTTAAAGGAGGCGTTCGCGGCGCGTGTCCGTGCTCCAACCTATTGAAATCGCCGAGCGAGAGTGAACTTTACGGTGCGACGACGCTCGGTGGCCATCAGGCCGGCGCGGTCTTTCACCTGCTCTTCAAAGCAACCGGCGCGATAAACGCCATTTAAGGGTAAGAAAACGCCGAAATCAGGTCGTCACATGAATACGATTGGGATACGCGGCTACGCACTCAGCAGTTGCGTAGCCGTGGCGATGCTTGCAGGCTGCGGCGGCTCGCAGCCGTCGATCGGCGCGCCAGAAGCGATGCGCCAAAGCGTACGGATCGTGGATCGCATGGCACCTGCATCGGCCTATGAAGTGCTGCACCGGTTCGGTCGCGGCTCTGACGGATCGGAGCCGGAGGCGGGCTTAATCAACGTCAACGGCACGCTGTACGGGACGACCAGTCTTGGAGGATCGAGTCACGAGGGAACCGTCTTCAGCATTACGACGACTGGCAAAGAGAAGGTACTGCACAGTTTCGGTGGTCGCTCCCAGGACGGAACAGAGCCGGCGGCCGCACTGATCGATGTGAACGGCACGCTCTACGGTACCACCAGCTACGGCGGTATGAACGATGACGGAACAGTTTTTGGCATTATGACGACGGGCACGGAGAAGGTGCTGTACAGTTTCGGCGGCGCTTCCAAGGACGGGAAATACCCAGCGGCCGGATTGATCGACGTGAACGGCATGCTGTACGGCATGACGGGTTCCGGCGGCTCGGGATGCACTAAAAGCAGTGGCAGCGGCTGCGGAACCGTGTTTAGCATTACGACGCGCGGCGCGGAGAAGGTGTTGTACAGGTTCCGTGCCGGTTCCGACGGATACTGGCCCAAGGCGCGCTTGATCAGCGTAAAGGGCACGCTGTACGGTACGACCACCTACGGCGGTGGCGGATGCGGTAGGGTTGGTTGCGGAACGGTCTTTAGCGTGACGAGGACGGGCACGGAACAGGTGCTGCACAGTTTCCGTGGCGGCTCCGCCGACGGAGTGAAACCGTTAGCAGGATTGGTCGACGTGGATGGCACGCTGTACGGCACGACCTTTTCCGGCGGAGCGAACGGTTACGGAACCGTCATCAGCGTTACGACGACGGGCAGGGAGAAGCTGCTGTACAGCTTCGGTAGCGGTTCAGAGGACGGGGAATACCCGGAGGCCGGATTGATCAACGTGAATGGCACGCTGTATGGCACAACCGCTTACGGCGGCACGAGTGGTGATTATGGAACCGTTTTAAGCGTGACGACGACGGGCACGGAAAAGGTGCTTTACAGCTTCGGTGGCGGCGACGGCGCGTACCCGCTAGCGGGCTTGATCAATGTAAATGGCACGCTGTACGGCACGACATATACCGGCGGCAGCTTCTCGTGCTTCCACCATCTTGGCTGTGGAACGGTTTTCGCGTTAACCCCGTAGTTGCGGCCCGAACCAGGCTCGAACGCTGTCGATACACGGCTTTAGGTACTTGCGCCCGCGCGCCGCGCGCGATCGCGCAAACTGAGGCGACCGCAACGCACGCCAAGAGCGCCGATTCGTGACCTTCAAAATCGTCTCAACTCTCGTAGCGAGCTTACCGGCTCTGGTGCTTGGCTTTTGGTGGATCGTATCGCCTCGGTCGTACATGCGATTGATGCTGAGGCACCGACTCAAATACTACTTCATACCCTGGCCGTCACCAAAAGAGGCCGAGTCACGTTCGTGGCGCAGCGGCCTACGCATTCTAGGCGTCGCTATCCTCGCCTTTGTCTCGCTGTACTATTATGCGGCTTACTATAACTTATCTCGTCGCTGAGAATCGCGCTCTGACTATCAGCAGCGCCTCTGTCCCTCAGTCACGGCTTCGCGACTGCGAGGCCGTTGCGCATTGCGGTTTTGCATCACTGTTCCGGATGCATAACGTCCGGTCGCCTCATGGTGGGGGCGGGAGCGAGTGGCAAGCGGTCGTTCTTGGCATCCAGCGGGCGAGCAACAATGCGGTAGTCGAAGGCCAGGCTCGAACGCCCACGTTCCGTTTCGCGGACCTGGAACGCCGACGGGGTCTTGATGCTGACGTAGAGGCCGTGCGTATCTCCCAGAGGCGTGAGGAAAACGTAGTACGTGCTGTTGCGATCCATGATGGAGGCAAAGTCGGCAGGGATGGCTAAGTTGGCGACGCCGCCGAACATCCGCGCGGTTCCGACGTCTTCGATCGTTGCTGTGGCCGACTCCGATGCGTACGTGAGCACATGTTGTCCGCTGCTGGCGTGATGCCGCACCCGCAGGGCGGTGCCCCCCTTAATTGTTCCCGAGCACGTCAGATTGGCATGGGGATCGATC
>DATMKR010000027.1:0-42961 GCA_035571115.1 Candidatus Acidiferrum sp.
GCCGCCCGCGCCACCCGGAAATGAGTAGAGTAGGCTTTCGGTGTAGCCGGACTTGCCCGGCGTCAATTCGAAGACGGCACCGTCATTCCGCGAGCCGCCGAACGCCGATGCGCCGTAAATGTTTCCCGCCTTGTCGAGGACGATCGGGCCGAGCGGTTCCCACGCATCGAGCCCGCCGCGGAAACGGTAGAGTACGCTCTCGGTGTAGCCCGATTTTCCCGGCGACAGCTCGAAGATCGTTCCCCATCCGAGACCGCCGTTGCCGGACGGGTCACCGCCGGCGAACGTTACGCCATATAACACGCGGTTGCGCAAAACGATACCCTCCGGCGTGGAGCCGTCGTAGCCGCCCTTGAAACTGTAGAGAACGCTCTCGGTGTATCCCGAACCTTGCGGCGCGAGTTTGAAGACCGTTCCGTCGCCACCGCTACTGCCGCCGCCGAAGAGCGTCGTGCCGTAGAAAACGCCCGCCTTTCCAGCGATCAGGCCGTCACTGGCTGCGGCTCCATCAAGGCCGCCGAAGCTGTGCAAAACGGTTTCTTGCCAAGCCGGCGCGCCGCCTAAGCGCACCGCGCCGTTAGGAGATGCCGGCAGTGTGGTGCTCGTCGAGACGCCGCTGCAGCCGGAGAAGGCAAGCAGTAACGCCAGCCACGGCGCAAAGCGTTCAGCGTTCAATCCTAAAGACCGTTCCGTTCCCGAAGCTCGAGCCGGGCCCGCCAAACCAGGTCGAGCCGTAGATCCAATTATGGGAGTCGAGGATGACGGCACTCTGAGGAAACGCCCCGTCGGTCGTGCCACCTTCAAAGGTGTGGAGCACGTCCTCCGTCGACGCCGTGCCGCGCGGCGTTAGGCTGAAGACGACGCCGCAACCGAGAACGCCGTTGCAACTAAGGTCGCCGCCGTTTCTCGTGGTACCGAATAAAGTACCGGTTGCGTCCATCGATAAACCTGCAGTCGAGGACGCCCCATCGTTGCCGCCGGAAAAGGTGTGCAGTACCGTCTCGGCCCACGCGCTGGCAGAGGACCGCGAAAGCTCAAATAGCACGCCGCACCCTTGGGAGCATTTACTAAAGTTGCCGCCCTGCGACGTTATGCCGTAGAGATTGCCGGCAGCATCGACAGTCAGGCCGCCTGTCGGGCTCCACCCGGCCGAACGGTCGCCCTCTGAGAAGAGGTAGAGTGTCGTTTCACTCCACGATTCTTTTTTTGAACCACGGCTCATCATGTAGACGCTTGCGGACGTCGTTCCGAGGATCGTGTTGCCGTCCTTCGCGGTGAGGTCACCTTCCGGATAACCGCCGGTCTGGACGCCGAAAACGCAAAGGACGCTTTCGGCCCAATTTGAACCGTGCCGCCGCAGCGCAAAGAATACTCCCGCGCCCGAGCCTGAGGGGGAACATGAGTACCCGCCTCCGCCGCAACGAGCGGTTCCGTAGAGCGTACCCTTGTCGAGGATCAGACTCGCGGTGGGATTCCCCCCGTCAGGTCCGCCGGTAAAGACATGAAGCAGATGTTTTTTCCACCCGCCGCCGTGCGGCACGACCTCGAAGATGGTACCGCAACCGCGATAGTACAATGAAACCGGGCACCCGGGGTTGCCGCCGGCCGTCGTCACTCCATAAATGTCACCGAAGGAGTCGAGGGTCAGCGTGCTATACGGGGCGGCGCCATCAGCAAGGTTCTTAAAGGAGTAAATGACTCGTTCCGTCCACCCGCCGCGCCGGCGCGGACTCAGCTCAAAGATCGTACCGCAGCCGGCTCTCATCTTCCGAAACGTGCAGTTCCCCGAACCGCCGATATTGGTGGCACCATAGAGATTGCCGGCGTTGTCGAAAACCAGCCGTCCTACGTTTGGCCAACTGCCGTCCGGCGGCCCGGTAAAATAATGCAGCACCGAGAAGCGATGCACAGCAGCTAGAGGCTCGTCGCCGCTTGAGGCGATGTGCGTAAGGGTTGCGGGCAAGGCGCACCCTGCCAGCAAGGTTGCAGTTAGGGCGACGATTGCTACAGAGCGGCTCATTCTAACCTCAAGTACGGCGTGGACGCTTGTTCGTGTCGGTGTGCATCCACGACGTGTCACGGGTCGCGTGCGATGCATTGCCAAAGGCTAGCGTCATCGCGCCGGGTGCGCCGCGCAAATGCTTAGCGCCCAACGGGTAGGTCCTGAAATCCTCATCGCCTGCCTCCTGAAGCCTCCGCGGTGGCTGTGTACGTTCGCTTACGCCGCGGCACTATCCCAGCGCGGCGTGCGCCGGAGTCGGAGAGCGCTGCGCCGGCCGTTCACTTATAGCCCGAGCGCGATCTTAACGGCTTCATCTTCTGCCCAATCGCCGCCCAGCTCCATGACGGAGTCGAGTTTCTGTCTGAGTCCGCCGCGAAGGCACAGCTCGATCCGATCGTATTCTTGCTGTTCGGTGTATTCTCTGCGTGCCTGAAGCGCGGTAAGGCGAGCGTCTACGTAGCCGAGCAGCATCGCTGCGCGTTCGCGATTGAGCTTTTCCTCATGAGCTTCGGGATAATGCTGCAAAGCCCCAATTGCAGCAAAGTGCTGGAGTACGTACGCTGTCAGCACGGTTGCCTTAACGTCTTTGGCGGCGCTCAGCGCCTCCGTGGCGTGGGCGCGAGCATCATCGAAGCAGTCCATCGCCAAGAGATAGGCCGCCATATTGCTCAAAACGTTTGCGGCTGAGCGGCGGTTGTGCCAGGCCTCGTGGCCGGCGAGCGACTCTTGCGCGCGCTGCAACGCAGCGGCGACGTCGCCGGCGGCGAACTCGATCTCCGCTAGGTTCCCAGCGACCGACGCCGCGGGCCGTTCGAGGTTCAAGGCGATATAGTAGGTAATCGCCTCCGCGTAAAATAGTCGAGCGTCGTCAACGTCGCCACAACGAGAACGGAGGGTTCCGAGGTCGCTCAAAGTCAGCGCTTGCAATCGGCGATTATCGAGCCGGCGCGCGCCATCGAGCGCTTTCTGAAGAAGAGCCTCAGCCTCCGAAGTGCGCCCAAGACCTCCCAAAGCGCTTCCCGCGGCCTGCGTGGCTCGCGTCATCTGCACCTCGTCAACGTCTCGTGCGCTTAATACGCGTTGCGCTGCCGCGAACGATCCCGCGTACTCACCGAGCGCGCCACAGAGCTCGGCCTCGGCAATATTGAGATGATTAACGGCCGCGCAAGAGACCGCTGGATCAAGCAACGAAAGCGCCAAGCGCACCCAGTTCCGACCTTCTACCGCCGCCAGCGAGTACCAAGCCCGAGCGAGCGCGCCGGCTATGAGGGATCCGGTCTGAATGTCTTGCGCCTCCACGAGAGACCAGTCGAGGGCCGCACGGCAGTTGTCTAATTCGGCTGCGGCGTCGCGGAACCAAGTGCGTTCGTCGGCAGCGTACCAGTCGCGGTCGAGCCGCTGCGCAACTTGCAGGCAGCTGAGCGCGCAGCGCTGCGAAATGACTTGGCACTCACCGCGCTCGACAAGCCTCTCCAGGGCGTATTGCCGAGTTGCCTCAATTATGTGATAGCGGGCCTCACCTCGCGAGAAGTCCACCATTACCATGGACCTTGAGATCAGTGAAGAAAGCAACTCCAACACGTCTTCGCTCGCGAGGCTCGAGTCGGCGCAGACGGTCGTTGCAGTCTCCAAGGAGAAACTACTCGCAAAAATCGAGAGTCGATCAAACAACAAACGCATCTGCGACGAAAGCAGCACGTAGCTCCACTCAATGACCGCACGCATCGTTTGATGCCGAGGAACGGTGCCGTCGTCGTTCGGAACGAGCAAATCGAAAATTCGATCGAGGCGGTCCGCTATTTGCCGGGGCGACAGAACCGTCGCGCGGGCGGCTGCAAGCTCGATGGCTAACGGGAGGCCATCCAGCCGGCGACAGATTTCGATGATCGGTGCGATATTGTCCCGCGTCACCGCAAAGGATGCGTCCGCCGCTCGCACGCGCTCGGCGAAAAGCGCGACGGCGCCGAACTTCAGCGCGTCCTCCGGCAGAATGTTTCGTTGCTCGGGAACTGCCAGCGAAGGAATTCGATACACGCGCTCGCCCGCAACGGTCAGCGCTTCGCGGCTCGTCGTTAAGAACGTGACTCTCGAGCATTCGCGCATCAGCGATCCTACGACTCTGCGCGTCTGATCGATGACGTGCTCGCAGTTATCCAGCACGATCAAGGCGTGTTTCTGGGAAAGATGTCCGATCAGGGTTCCGAGGAGCGGCGTTCGGGACGATTCTTGTACGCCTAGGGCGCTTCCAAGCGCGTGAGCCACGAGCTCCGGGTCGTTGAGCGGCGCGAGCTCAACGAACCAAACGCCATCGGGAAACTCGCTGAGGAGCTGTCTTGCTACTTCGATAGCTACGCGCGTCTTTCCGACACCGCCCGTTCCGACGACGCTGACGAGTGGCGCCGTCTTTACCAGCCCTCTAATTTCCCTTACGACGAGGTCACGCCCCAAGAACGAGGTGAGCTGGCGCGGTAAATTGTGAGTCGGAGCGGCTTCTTGCTCTTGAAACCGCAAACCGCGCGCGCGGGTCGCGGCTTCCTCTAGCGCCGCGCGAGCATCGGCGGGAAGAGCGAGCGCGTCGGCCAAACGCTCCAGCGTTTTGGGATATGGCACCTTACGATAGCCCCGTTCCAACGCGCTAACGGCCTGCACGCTGACGAGCGCCTTATCTGCGAGCATCTGCTGAGAGAGGCCGGCCTGCAGCCGAAGGCTCTTGAGCAGCGCCGCTAACTCGAGCGCAGCCGATCTTTCATCCGGCGCGCTTTTTGACGATTCCAAGGCCCTGCTACACGCGCCCTATCGGGCCCGCTTAGCTTCCGGGCTCCGGCGCGATTCCGAAGGGCGGATCGCTCGGGTCGGTCGGATATTGGTGTTCGATCCGCCCGCTCTTCGGGGACACGACGTCGATATAGCCACCGGCGTCGGCCACCCATAAATTCTTGTCGTGTTGATCGAAGTTCATGTTCACCGGATCGACAAAACCTGTCGCAAACAGCGCGCAATTCGACGTCTTCTTGCACTTATATATTCCGGTGGTGCTATCGAGGTAGTACAAGTTGCCGCCGCGGTCAAACGCCATCCCTCCGGGAGTCGTAATCGACGACGCGATCGCGGCACCGCTTCCATTACAGCCGCTAAACTTGACGATCGAGCCGCTTCCCACCGTAGGATCGTAGAAACTCCAATAGCAATCGCCTGAATGACTGATCGCAACGCCCTGCCCTTCGAGATTATCGTTTCCGAACGTGAGCATGCGGGACGGCACGGCTTGACGGTTCAGGTAAACACTGACGCTCCCGGTTGCGCCGCTGGTCGAGCTCTTGTTCGAAACCGCGACCAGCTTACGGCTCGGATTCGCATCGACGTTAACCGGAAGCTGATCGTAATCGCTGAGGGATGAGACCGGGCCCCTCGGCATCCCATGCTTCGTTCTATAGATCAGGACGTTGGAGGCGCCTTCATTTGCAACGTACCACCAGCCGTTAGGGGTCGTGACGGTCCCATCGGGTTCCACCACACCTTGTGTCAACGTGCACACATACGTGAGCCCGCCTCCGCTACCGGAAACCTTGTAGACCTTGAGGTCGTTGCCGAAAAGTTGTGCGGTATAGGTGAGATCGCCGCCGCCTGTATCGCAGTTTCCGCCGTGGCCCTTGCCATTGTTGTCGGGAGAGGCGACCGCCATCGAAACCGGCGCGCCGCCATTTGCGGCTGGCGGTACGCCCGCGCCGGAGCCGCTATTGCAACCGCTTAGTACGGTCAGCAACGTGAGTGTGCCGAACGAGAGTTGGCGAACGATGCGAATCAGCATGGCCTCTCTTTCCAATGGGTCCGACGTTACCCCTAGTAAAAAAGGTGCCCGCCCCGCATCTTCCGAGAAAAAGATGCGAGGCGAGCACATCGCGAAGCTCCGGACGAATTTAGATGGAGTTCGTAATGCTAAGGTCGGCGTACCCGATCACCTTGCCGTGTTTGTTCGTGTAGCTGAACACAGCGGTGCAAGAACCGGTGGTCGCTCCGGCAGTTACGGTCCAATCGTCGCCCGAGCCCTGGGTGACGGTGGCAATGCCTGAGGCGCCGCCACAGTTGTCCTGCTCGCCGAGCGTGCCTTTTTTGTCTTTCGGCGTTCGAACGGTCACCGTATCCGGACCTGCGCTAGAGGCGGTGAAGTCGACGGTGCAAGGAGTCACGCGCACACCTCCATGCGCTTTGCAGCCTCCCTTTACGTCGGGGTTCAGAATCGGCGAATGACTGATCTGCGAAGATACACCCTGCGCAGGAGCTGGACCGAGCGCCTGCGAGCCTCCGCAGCCGGCCAGCATCGCAACCGTCAGCGCGGCTGCAAGACCGAGGGAGAGATTCCGCGGCGAAAACTTGGATTTAATCACTCGACTGTTCTCCTGAAGAAGCTTTAAGTAACGGTAGGGGTCAGGAGGAAGCCTAGCACGGCAAAACCGGCCAGTAATCATACGATCGGGAGTGTGTCGGAAACTGTGTGACAGTCTGTGAGGGATACGCTAAGCGCCCCGAGTGGTATCCCTCAGCAACCGATCGTCTATCTCGCCTATCGAGTGCGAACGAACGCCTCCGCTTTGCTTATTGGCGAAATGAGGGATTCATGTCTCTGGGTCTTCTCATGGCCGGAGCGAGTGGCAGCCTGTCATTCTTGGCGTCGAGAGGGTGGGCAACGATGCGATAATCGAACTCGACCCGCGAACGGCCGCCCCCATTTTCGCGCACCTGGAACGCCGACGCCGTCTTCATGCTTACGTAGAGGCCGCGCGTGTCTCCCAGTGGCGTAAGGAAGACGTAGTACCACTTCCGATCCATCACGGAAGCAAAGTCCGGATCGATCCGCACGTTGGCGACACCGGCGACCATCCGCGAGGTTCCAACGTCTTCGATCGTTGCCGTCGCCGATTCCGCCGCATAGGCGAGAACGTGCTCGCCGTTGGCATTCGTATGCCGCGTTCGCACGTACTTTACGTCGGTGCCGCCCGTACACGCGAGTGCCGCATCGTAGTCGATCGTGCAGAGACCGTTGGTCGAGGCGTTGTAGCCCTCAAAGATATACGTGTTGGAGCTGTCGGCTTTCGCTTCGAGAGCCTCGTAAAAATTCGTGGTGTCTGCCGACTCCGAGTACACGCCGTCGCCGCTCCCGGACGACTTGCCCTGTTGAATACCGGCGACCCCAGAAGCCCCAGTCCCGGTCGAATGGCCTTCGACGCCGTTGTTGCTCGAGGAGGTTCCGTACACACCCTGTCCGTTCGAAGAGCGGCCGTATACGCCGTGACCCTGGCCGCTCGTTCCGGTGCTGATCCCCGACGTACCTGAATTCCCGTCGATCGTACTGGTGACGCCGTGAACGCCATCCGCGGTTGCGCCGACACCATAGACGCCCCACGTTCTGCTGCCCGTCGAACTGCCCTCGACGCACGCCGTGCCGCTGCTGCATTTGTAGGTCTTGCTCTTGTCCGGCATCACGCGTTCTGCCCGCACGATGCCTAAGCTGGAGACTGCGATGGCGATGCCAACCGCGACCATGCCTACGACTGCGATCCGACTTGGGCGAAAAGTGGATTGAATCATGTCCTACCTTTCCGGAGCACGGAGTAGGGTGCTCTCGTACGGCTACGATAGCGCGGTGCGCCCCGAAGACCTGCCTCGCGCAGCTCCCCGGACGCCTTCGTACGCCTGACTTGTTAGAGTACCGGGAACGGCGCCCCCGCCGGATGCCTTCAACCGGGAGCGACCGACACAACCCTGGCGGTTCCCGCTTCGGCCCGCTCTCTATGATTAAGGATCAAACATTTCTCATGAATACCTCGATCTCGCTAAAGTATGTCGTAGGCAGCATTGCGGCTGCCGCCGTCTTCGCCGGATGCAGCTCCGGCGCCGCGCAATCAGCATTCGCGCCACCTGCAGCAGCCCAGAACGCCGCTGCGGCCAATCCCGGCTCGTCGCTAGCCAACGTCCTGGCTCCCACGATGCCCGGCAAGGCTCCGATGGCCGCGCAGCCCGACCATCAGCGTTCATGGATGTCTCCCGATGCCAACAAGCAGCAGCTGCTTTACGTTTCGGACCAGAAGACCGATGACGTTTACGTCTACTCGTATCCGAATGGCAAGTTGGTGGGAACGCTGACCGGCTTCTCTGCGCCGTACGGTCAGTGCACCGATAAATCCGGCAACGTTTTCATCACGCAGTTCGACGCATCCGACGTCACGGAGTACGCGCACGGCGGCACCAACCCAATCAAAACGCTCGACACTCCCGGCCTGTATCCCGTCGGCTGCTCGGTCGACCCGAAGACCGGAAATCTCGCCGTCGCCACTTTCATCTCAGACAACTATCCGGGCGGCATCCTCGTCTTTGCACATGCCGCGGGTACGCCGAAAGAATACCAGGCGCCGGGCATGTACTACTACTTTCCCCCAGCCTACGACGATCGGGGCAACCTCTTTGTCGAGGCCGAAGGCCCGAGTTCGGGCGGAACGGTCGTCGTCGAACTTCCACGCGGTAGCGGGGCGTTTAAGGCGCTTTACCTTAACGTGACCATCCACTTCCCGGGCGGCGTTCAGTGGGACGGTAAGCATGTGGATCTCGTCGACCAGTCTTTCAGTGCTTCGGCCGGCTCCGGAATCTATCAAGTCAAGGTCAAAGGCAAGTTCGGTACGATGACCGGCGAGTTCGCGCTACCCGGCTCGTGCGGTTTTAGCGATGTCGTTCAGCCTTGGGTCCAAGGTTCCAAGATCGTCGCGCCGGATACCTATTGCGGAACGGTCGGCATCGACTCTTTTCCGAGTGGAGAGAATCAAGAATACCTGACAGGTACCCAATATCCCATCGGCGCGACGGTCAGCACAGCCAAGATATAGTTCCGAACGTCGCTCGAATCCCAGATAACGATACGGGCTCGCTTAGGCGGGCCCGTTGCGTTTTGCGCAGAACAATCGGGCAGTCAATCGCTGAACCCCAAGGGTATACGCACATGAATGGTCCTCCGATGCTACGCTTGGCTATCGGCGTGGCAATCGCGCTGCTCCTCTCCGCGTGCACCGGGAGCGCGGGCGGCTCGCCTTCGGAACCCGGCACTCCATCAGCGGGGTTTCCGTGGAATCACTATCGTCAGATTCGTCACGCGGTCATCATCGTTCAAGAGAACCGGTCGGTCGATAATCTCTTTCACGGATTTCCGGGAGCGGACACGCGGTCGTACGGTTTCAACCGAAGCGGAGAGAAAATTACGCTCAGCCCGGTTCGCCTTGAAGCGAAGTGGGATTTCCACCACGACTCGACGAGTTTTTTCAGCGCTTGCGACGGTCAGGGCGCGTATCCCGGAACGGACTGCAAAATGGACGGCTTCGACAAAGAGTACTGGGAGTGTGGAAAGGCGGGATATCCGCAATGCTCTAACGCGAACCCGCCGTACAGCTACGTGCCCGGCTTTGAGACGCAGCCGTACTTCTTCATCGGGAAACACTACGTTTTTGCCGATGAGATGTTTCCGTCGAACTTCGACTCGAGCAGCTTCGTCTCTCACCAATACATCATCGCAGCTAAAGCGAGTTCGTCGGTCAACTATCCTATCGGTCCTTGGGGCTGCGAGGGCGGTTCGGGTGACACGATTCCAACGGTGACTGCGCAAAGGATGATTGGAGAAAGCATCGAGCCCTGTTTCAACAACACGACCCTTGGTGACGAACTCGACAGAGCGGGTGTATCGTGGCGGTACTACACGTCCACGGTACACGGCGGCGGCGGAGCATGGAGCGCTTATCAAGCCATCAAACATATCTATTATGGCGACGATTGGAGCAAAGACGTTATTACACCGCAGACGCGGTTCTTCAACGACGTTTCAAAGGGAGCTTTGCCGGCCGTGAGTTGGATAACGCCGACCTGCGTAAACTCCGATCACGCCGGCTGCGGCTCAAACACCGGGCCCGATTGGGTTGCCTCGCTGGTGAACGCGATCGGAGAGTCGCAGTATTGGGATTCGACGGTTATCTTCATCTTTTGGGATGATTATGGCGGCTGGTACGATCACGTTCCACCCAAAATGGTAGACTACGATGGGTTGGGAATTCGCGTTCCGTTATTAGTGGTTTCGGCGTATGCCAAGAAAGGATGCGTGTCGCACGTGCACTACGAGCACGGCAGCATCCTGAAGTTCGTCGAGGACCAGTGGCGGTTGCCGAGGCTCTCGGCGAGCGACGCACGCGCCAACCCCATTGCCCAGGACTGCTTCGACTTCTCGCAGCCACCAAGGCCCTTTACGAAGATACCCTCGTCGCGTGGCCAAGAGTACTTCCTTCGGCAGGCGCTCGACTCACGTCCCCCCGATTCGGAGTAGACGACGCAACCTCGGCTAGTGACTCCAAGATATCTTTCGCAGTGTCGCGATTAACCGAGCGGCGTTTGGCGCGGGGTGGTCTACAATGAAAAGCGCAAGATCGCCGTCGGCGGTTACCGCACCGCGTGCGTGCAGAGCGCTGGACAACCGACGAACCTCGTCGAAGCCTCCGAGCAGCGCCCACCGGACGGGCATTGCGCCCAGCTCGGCACCGTAATTCAAATAATCCACAAACGGCGCCGAGGGAACTCCGGCGATACGCTCGCGGCTATCGAAGTTCAGGTGATACACCCAGAAGTAGTCGCCGTAAACCATCTGAACGCGATCGCGTGCCAATACGTCGCGTAACTGCAGCTCATTTGCCAACGCGGTCGTAAGCTCGGCACGAAGTGGGCTGCCGGGCAGACCATAGAGCAGCAGGTTTGGAATAAGCAATGCGGCAACGAGCGCGACTGCCAGCGTCTTGCTCCAGTACCACAGAGCTTCGATCCCGAGGCCGCAAAAAAGCGGCACCACGACGTAGAGGGGTGCGATATACCGGACGGTCCATCCTCGGCCCGTTCCCGCCTGCGAAGCGCTGAAAATCAACATGCAGGCCGCGAGCACGAGAAGTAGCAGCAGCCCCGCGCTGCGCGGGGTGAATGAGCCGCCCGAGTTGCGTAAGTTTTTGCGCATCGCCATTGCGAATCCGACGGCAACGAGTGCGTAGGCAACGATGAGAACGGTTGTCTCCGACCACCATCCCGAGGATCGAAAGAGGAGCTTTGGAAGCATGTACGTGCCGAGCCAAACGAAATTATCCACGCCTTGCCCGATACTCGAAGCTGGTTTTGAGGCCCAGTTCTGACTCAGCGATGGAAAGCCGTGCCCAATGTTGCCAAGCCAAAATGGCGTCGCACCGATAACCGCGGCGAAAAGAGCCGGAATGCCTTCGCTAACCATCGCCCCGCGCCGCTTCAGCGCGATCCATGCGATCGCGGGCAACGCAATCATGAAGGATTCCATCGAACACCACAATCCGACGCCCGCGCTAAAGCCAAAGCAAAGCCGTTGCCAGAGGACGCCTTCACTTCGCCACAGGGCCGCGAGCCAGAGCATCGCAGCGCACGCAGCCATGATTTCGCCGTATGCCCACGGGGCATAGGTAACCGTCATGAACTGTTCCGAAGGCACGACCGCAAATAGAAAAGCCAAACACGCCCGCTTACGTCCGAGCATCGCTTGGAGAAACAACAGCGTAAATACGAGGTAAAGGGCTCCCCACGTCAGTCCCGTCAGCGCCAAGCCAACTCTACCCGGCCCGAATAGGTGGAAGTAGCCCGCGGCAACGTAACAACTGGCGGCGCCCAAGCGGGTTCCACCGGGGAAGAATATCGGAAAGTCACCGTTCGCAATACGAAACGCGCACAAGCCCGAGAGTACGGCATCGGAGTCGATCTGAAATGCGGCGAGCGGGAAATAGAGCGCGAGCCTAAGGAGCAATCCAACGGCTAACAATGCGGCGCCGAGCAGCGACCAAACGTCGCCAAACCTGATTGTCAACCGCATCTACCGGCGCAATGGTACTTCCGTGCGCGAACTCCTTCGGCGATCGTTTTGCTCGCCCTCCGGCTGCCCTGAGGTCTCGACGACGTGTGCGTAGAAGCGCACTTCCATGGACGACGCAAAGAGGCTTGCTGCCGCTCTGAACGCGCTGGTCAACTCACGGCAGTTCTCAAACAGCAAAGCCCGCGCCGCGGCGCGTCAAGAACCAGCCGTGGATTGGCCCGCCACCAAACTGCACAACGCGGAGTTTAACCCCGAAGTCGACGGCTTTGAATCGTTCGTCATGAACGATGGGAGCCTGTGCGCGTGGATGCCTGGGCGCTTCCGTTACGCTGCGGAGGCGCCGCGCAGGTAATCGGCGAGGATCCACGCGACTGCAGCAATCGCCAGGTTTTCCGTGCTTTCGGCCCAGTTGAAGTGACTGTGAGGGTCCGCCAGCAACGCCGGAAGCCATATCAGGAATCCGAAGAGCACCAACATTGCCGTGAGGAGGCGAGAGGCTAGAAGAGCTTGCCGCCCCGTCACGATGGCGACGGCGGCAAGCGCGAAGGCGATCGTGGTGGCTATCGCCCAGAACGTTTGCCCGGGGGGGAGCCACTTTGGAACAAAGCCGGCGGTGGCGTCCAAATAGAATGCCTGCTCGAGCGTGAACGAGACGACGCAGATGCCAAAAAATATGCGCCCGATCCCGGCTGCGCGCGCCGCAGAAGATAGCCTGCCCGAGACGAAGCTCGCATAAGCGATTAGCGCTCCCGAGGCAATCGAAAATTGCTCGAAGAAGTTGCCCCAGTTGTTGTAGATCAGCGGAGCCGCAGCGATGCCCGGTATACAAAGCACCGCGACCAGGAGGTAGAAGGCCCCCAACACGACCGCACCGAGCTGGGCCGTTCGGCGCCATTGAATCGCAACTCCGCCCGCAATTAGGACCGCTGCGACAATATAAACGATAGACTCACGGTAAGGGGTTTTTGCAAGCGCCGCAAGCTGCGGCCAGGTGTTGAGATCCTGCCAGCGTAGCGTCAGCGCCCCATAAATAATGGCCGCCGCACCGTACGCATGACGCCCGAAATCGCGTGCCACTCGTCTCGGCCTCCAATCGTGTAAGAGAAACCCTCCAGCCCGTAGCGTTTCACAACCCTGCAATGTGACCTCATGCCGAGGGTGCTTCACTAGGCCGATTGAAGAAGGTCTGAGTCGCTAGGCGTACCAAGAGGAGGGCCCATGAAACGCTTACCACGCATCGCCGGAATCTTCGTCACCGCGGCGCTCTTTGGCTGTGGCGGCAACAACGCCGTTGCTACATCGCCGCCGGCGGTGGTTGCGCAGCAGCGCCCCATGCGCAGCGAGTACAAGTCGCTCTACAGCTTCGGGGGCACGCCGGATGGCGCAAGCCCGTTGGCCGGCTTGACCGCGGTAAACGGCGTCTTGTACGGGACGACGTTGCAGGGTTCGGTCAACTATTGCTCTTCCAATTGCGGAGGCAACGACTGCTATCTCGGCTGCGGCACGGTTTACAAAGTGAGCGCCTCCGGGGCGGAGGACGTTATCTACAACTTCTCCGGTGGTTTCAATAGCGGCACAGACGGCGCGTGGCCATATGCAGGTCTGCTAGCGTACAAGGGGATGCTCTATGGGACCACCGGTGGAGGCGGCGCGGGCGACCATGGCACCGTTTTCGCCGTGAGTACATCCGGCACCGAAAGCGTGCTGTACCGGTTTGCCGGCGGTACCGACGGTGGTTTTCCGGCTGCGGGATTGACGGCAGCGAACGGCGAGCTGTACGGCACGACCGTAGTTGGCGGCGGCTCGGGATGTGGGGGTGCCGGCTGCGGGACCGTTTTTGAAGTCGGCACGTCCGGCGGGGAGCGCGTGGTTTACGCGTTCAAGGGCGGCTCAGACGGCGCGCGGTTGTATTCGGGTCTAACACTCCTCAACGGAAAACTTTACGGCACCACCTTAGAGGGCGGCGAGGGATGCGGCACCACTGGATGCGGAACGATCTTCGAGATCGGAAAATCGGGCAAGAAGCGCACGCTCTACACGTTTGCGGGCGGCACCATGGACGGTTCCTTTCCGAACGGCTTGACCGCCGACAACGGCGTGCTTTTTGGCACGACGGAGGGCGGCGGCACGAAAAGCTCCGGCACGTTCTTTGCGGTGACCACAGCCGGCAAAGAAAGCCTGCTCTATAGTTTCCAAGACATTCCCGACGGAAACCTACCCGGAGCAAATCTGTTGCTTTCGAAGGGGGCTTTTTACGGCACGACAGTCGGGGGAGGCACGCACGGCCTCGGTAGCGTTTTCAAGGTGACGCCGCAAGGCGAGGAGAGCGTGCTCTATAGTTTCGCGGGGCGTACCGACGGGTCGGATCCAGAGGCGCCTGTCGTTGCGCTAAAACACAAAATCTACGGAACGACCTATCAGGGAGGCAGCGGAAATTGCTCAGGCAGCCAAGGGGGATGCGGAACCGTCTTTGACTTGAGGCTGTAACGTTGAGCCGAAGCTACTTCGTCGAACGAATGTAGGTGACTGCCGAATGGCCGTTGGTGTCTTTGACTTGGATCTGCTCGGTATCGAGTTTGCCGCACGTGAGGCCTTGCGGAACTACGATCCACGCCCCGCTCGTCGTGATCGGCGTTTGCACGACCCAACACTCTCCGACGATCGTCTGGGCAGTAAATAGGCCCGTATAGCCGTCTTCGACCGCGATCAACGTGAACGACGACTTGATCGACTGTGCCGCCGGGCTCGATGCCGTTCCGTTAGGAGTTATTCGGATCACGTTTGGCGTGTAATAGTTGGGCGTGCAGGAGACCACGCCAAGAGCGATGGCGAGCGTTAGGAACCGACGACCGACCCTACTCATAAAAAATACTTCCGTCTCTGAAGTAGGCACGCTACGGCGAAGCCGCTTTTTTTGCCTTCAAAACTCGCGCGTTTGCGTATTATTTTTCGATGAGCGTGCGCTTTGCCTGGGCGCCGGGCTCGAGTTAGAGTTCGAACGTCGACCAGTCGTATGCGGTGAAACCGCGTTGGACATCGAGCCAGCCGATACGGTAGGCCTTACCGATGCCCTCTTCATCCTGGAAGCCGGCGACGGTGACCGGGAGGGTCTCCGCCGGGCGAATGTAGCGCAAGTCGGTTACGGGAAGCGCGCGCACGAATTTTTCAAGGAGCTTGTTGCCCCCCGCGGCGCGCGCAAACTCTTCACTCGTCAGGCGGGCAATTGCTCGCCGGGCCAGCGATTGGAAATACACGTTGTGCATCTCGGTCTCGAGAATCTTCCGCTGCATCGTTCCGAAGACGCTGTATGCAATCGCTATGGCGTCTCTAATGTCTGGTTCCGGTTGGAACGGCGGATCCAGCAAGACGACGTCGGCCGCCTTTGAAACCGCATGCGCGATGCCTACGGGCGAGTTGCTTGCGACGCCCCCATCGCAGTACTCGTTGATCGTACCGTCTGGTCCCGGGATGAGCACCGGATCGAACACGATTGGCAGCGCCGCTGAAGCGAAGATCGCCCGATGCAACAGATCCGGCGTGGCCTCGCGCACGACGGTTTGCGACCCCAGCGAGAGCTGCAGCGCGTGGACGACCTTCTCGGGCAGTTCGGTCCCGGCGCCGCGCGGGCGTAGAAAAAAGTACTCGGGCCGCTGCAACGTGAGGTTCGTCACGGCCCATACCATCAGCATCACGAGCGGCGTCGTCGGATCGACGTTGCGAACGATCCAGTCGTAGGCGGGCTTGCTTTGCATAACCCCGGTCTGGTTTCTCGCAAGCCGTGCCAACTGAACTACCGACGCGCCCCTGTCGAGGAGTCCGCTCTCCGGATCTCGCAAGGCTTCATAATCCGGCTTCAGACGCATGATGTTCTCTGCGCTGATGCCGTACCAAAGGTCGTGAAGTTTGGTGTATTGGCCGGTTGCAACGAACCAGCCGTTGAGGGCCCCGATCGACGTCCCGCAAACGATCTCGTAGGGGAGGAGTGGTGACCCGTCGCTCACGGCGCCGGCAGCTGCCAGCGCGCCGACGAGGCCGGCCTCGTAAGCCCCGCGTGCGCCGCCGCCGCTGAGCACGAGCGCGCGATCGAGCGGTTCCACTTCGGGCGCGTCGCTGTCCGAGATGCCCAGCAAGGATGGTGCGAGCCCCGATGCGCCAAGGGCAAATAAGAACTTACGGCGTTCGATCGTGGCCATGCGCCCTTCTTGGTGAAGGGCCGCACGATATCCCACCATCTCGCGATCGTTGGAGGCATTCCACTGCGGGCATTGCATTTATACGCGGCGATGCGTTACACGCGGCATGCGTTCCTCGCCGGCGCTGCAAGCGCGCTTGCGGCATGCACGGAACTTCCCGGAGTGCATCAGGTGCCGGGAGTTTTTCTTCCGGCTAGCGTTAAGGACCGCCGCGTGGTCATCGTGGGGGCTGGTGTTGCCGGGCTCACGTGCGCGTACCGTCTGCGACAAGCCGGCATCGCGAGCCGCGTCTTCGAGGCGAGCGATCGCATCGGCGGACGGACGTGGACGCTGCGCAACTATTTCGCGGAGGGCCAGATCGCCGAACACGGCGGAGAGTTTATCTCGCTCGGCCAGCTCGAGGTCCAACGTCTTGCGCGCGAGCTCGACTTGCGGCTGATCAATGTCAATCGTCATGAGCCGGGACACGATACGTATTTTTTCAGCGGCGTTCGCTACACGGTCGAGGAGGCGAAGGCCGATTACCTCGCACACGTTCGCAAGCCGCTTCATGCCGCGTCGCGTGCGGCCGGCTATCCGACAAAGTACGATCGTTCGACGCCGGCGGGTCGAGCGCTCGATCGCACGAGCGTCGCCGATTGGATCGAGTCGAACGTACCCGGTGGTCAAAGCTCGAAGATCGGTGCCCTGCTCGCAAATGGGTGTGTCGGAGAGTTCGGAGCCGATCCCTCGCAGCAAAGCGCGCTGAATTTGATTTATCTGCTCGGCTTCGAGGGGCCCGACGACTTCAACGTTGACGGGACGAACGAGGCGTTACACATCGAGGGCGGCAACGATCAACTCGCCACGCGGATGGCGGCGGCACTTCCCTCCGACTCGGTCCAGACCAACTCGGCCCTCGTCGCACTCCGCGAGCGCTCCGACGGATCGCTGATCTGCACGTTTGCGTCGGAGAACCACGTCTTCGATATCGGCGCCGACCTCGTCTGCCTCGCGATTCCCTTCACGACGCTGCGGAAAGTCGATCTGCGGCGCGTACGATTCTCGCCCCTCAAACGCATCGCGATCGAAAATCTCGAGCTCGGCACGAACGCGAAGCTGCACATGCAGTTCCGTCGGCGAATATGGAACGCCGAGCGCTACGACGGCTCCTCGTACGTACAGTTTCCCTACGAGGAATCGTGGGACGTCTCCGCGGCGCAGCCGGGCAAGTACGGAATTCTCGTGGGCTTTCCGGGTGGGCGGCGTGGGGTGCTCCCCGCCGCCGCGCACGGTCCCGCGCCGGAAGCCATCGCGGAAAAGTACGTCGGCGAACTCGATCGCGTTTATCCGGGAATCGCGAAACTCTACTCGGGCGTCGCGTACCTCGACGTGTGGGCGCACGATCCGTGGCATCATGGGGCGTATTCATACTACGGAGTAGGGCAGTACACGCAGTTTGCCGGAATCGAGCCGCTACCGGAGCGCAACGTGTTCTTTGCCGGCGAACAGACCTCGTATAACGACATGGGGTACATCAACGGCGCGGTAATCTCGGGCGAGCGTGCCGCGCGCGAGATCGCGCGGGTCGGTGACTGATCGTTTGCGCCGACCGCTGCCGTCGGCCCTCGCCCTCGCGGCGCTCGGAGTCGTCTTTGGCGACATCGGGACCAGCCCGCTTTACACGATCAGGACCTGCTTCACGAATGCCAAAGCCGCCCCGACGGTAGAGAATGCGGTCGGCATAGTCTCGCTGCTCATTTGGACTCTATTCTTCGTCGTCTGCATCAAGTATGTCACCGTTTTGATGCGCATCGATCACGATGGCGAAGGCGGGATTCTCGCGTTGCTAGCGCGCGCCGAGCCTCCGAAGATTTTCGGCGTTCCGATGCACGTCGATTGGCTTCTCTGGGTTGCCGTCGTCGGAGGAGCGATGATTATTGGCGACGGCATGATCACGCCCGCAATCTCGGTTATCTCGGCGGTCGAGGGACTGAGTATCGCCACGCCGGCGGCCCAATCCCTCATCGTTCCGATCTCGGCCGGAATCTTGCTGGGCCTGTTTGCCATTCAATGGCGGGGAACGCAGAGCGTTGGGGTCGTCTTCGGCCCGATCATGGCCTTGTGGTTTGTCGCGATCGCCGCGGCCGGCCTGATTGCGATCGCCGCCCATCCTGCGATTCTTGCCGCGCTCAACCCGCTGCACGCTGTGCGCTTCGTAACGCATCATGGTATCTTCGGGTTTCTCATCTTCGGCGCGATCATTCTCGGAATGACGGGCGCCGAAGCGCTCTATGCCGACATGTCGCACTTCGGTCGCATTCCCATCACGCTCGCATGGTACGGGTTCGTCTTCCCAGCGCTCATTTTGAACTATGCCGGCCAGGGTGCGGTCATCGCCGCCGATCCCAGAGCGCTCGATTCGCCGTTCTACGCGCTCACGCCGGGCTGGACCCTGTTCCCGGCGGTAGCCTTGGCCACTGCCGCGACGATCATCGCATCCCAGTCGTTGATATCGGGCGCATTTACTCTGACCGAGCAAGCCATAGCGCTCAATCTCTGTCCGAACATGACGGTGCTGCACACATCCAAGGATGAGCGCGGACAGGTCTACGTGCCGTTCATTAACGCGATCCTGGCAATCGTTTGTATTCTGCTGGTCGTCACGTTCCGCAGCAGCGATCGGCTCGCGGGGATGTACGGTCTCGCCGTTTCCGCTACGATGCTCGCGACCGATATCGTGTTTTATGTTGTCGCAACTCGTGCGCTGGGTTGGAAGCCGGTAGCGGCCCTGGCCCTAGCCGGCGCTTTCGCGCTGCTCGATGCAACCTTTGTTCTTGCCGGTCTGCACAAGCTCATTGACGGGGCGTGGCTGCCGCTTGTCATCGCCGCCTTCATATCGCTGACCGCCGTTACCTGGCTCATGGGACGGCGGGCGGTCGCACGCGAGCTGCTCGCGCAGCAAGAACCGGTCGAGAAGTTCGCGGCGGATCACGGCGCGCTGGCGTCGCTCCCGAAGGGCGCGGTCGTCCTTCTCAGCGGCAATCCTGACGGCGTCCCTTTCGTCAACTCCCATCGCTGGCTCGAACGACTGCTCAGCGACGAAATCGTTGTCTTGCTAACCGTAAAGAGGGTAGCGCGCCCATACGTACCGGAAGATCAGCGCGTAACGATCGACGAGATCTCGAAGCGCTTCGTTCGAATTCGCGCCGACTTCGGCTACATGGAGATGCAAAGATTGGAACCGATTCTCAACGCTTGCGGCGCCGCGGATTTGAACATCGACAAGGATACGACGTCGTTCGTCTTCGCCAATCCCGTCATCGTCGGTAAGAGGACGGGGGGGTTGCCGAGTTGGCAACGGCGATTCTTCGAAGTGCTGCAGCGCAACTCGCGCACGTTGGCTGCCGAGCTCGACATCAACGCGAACCGCCAAATCGAGGTCGGCGTCGAGGTCGCAGTCTAGCTATCGCGCGGACTTCTCTACGGATGGCTGATGAAAGTTAGCCGCGCCGTACGCTTCTCTCCTGGATGAAAGTAATAGTCGCTCATGGCGCGAGTATTTGGTTTTAGGCCGCAGCGCGCGAGCGGGGTGCGGAGTTGGGGATGGTGACAACGCAGCCGTGAGGGAAAGCGCGCTAAGCACGAAAGCTTAACGTCGGGGCGGCGCGAACGGATTCGTTGTGATCAGAAGCCTATTCGTCGGTCCGAACGGCATTCGCGCGGGATGGCGCTTCTTAGCGTACGCGGCGATTCTCGTGGCGCTGGAAATTGCGTTCCAAGGCTTCCTCGTGCCGCCCGCCCTCCGTGCCCTGCACGCCGGAGATGGCCTGACTGCGCAGGCGCTCCTGATAGTTGAGGTGTTTGAAGGACTGGCCGTGCTCGGCGCGACCGCGATCCTTGCCGCCTTCGAGCATCGACGCATCGACGCTTACGGCCTCCCGGCGCGTTTGGCCTTTGGTAAGCGGTTCTGGGAAGGCATCGCTATCGGCGTCGTCAGCGCCGGCGCCGTTGGGGTTGCGATGCTAGCGACGGGAGGGATGGTCGTGCACGGCTTGGCGTTGCACGGGAGCGCTCTACTAATCCAGGCCGTACTATGGCTGGCCGCCATGCTGCTCGTGGGCTTGAACGAGGAGTACATGTTTCGCGGCTATCCGCTGCAGACGCTCACTAGGGGAATGGGGTTTTGGCCGGCTGCCGTGGCGCTCTCATTGCTCTTCGGCGCCGTGCATCTCACGAAACCCGATGAGAACGCTATCGATATCTGCAACATCGCCCTGCTGGGGCTGCTCCTCTGTTTGACGGTGCTGCGGACCGGCTCGCTTTGGCTGGCGGTTGGTTTTCACTGTAGTTTCGATTTCATGCAGTTTTTCGTTATCGGAACGCGCAACGGCGGCGCTCAACCGATCGGGCATCTTCTCGACGTGGCGTTTCCGGGCCCGGCATGGATAAACGGAGGTCCGCTTGGCACTGAGGCGAGCTATTTTATGCTGCCGGTGATCGCGCTGCTCTTCGCGTATGTCCTCGTGCGTTATCCGAGGACGGGTTATGGCTGCGGAATCGGCTCCGCCCACGGCATCGGAAATGGTCCCGGTAACGGTCCGCGACCAGGTTGACCTTCATAACCGTTGACTAACGCGCCGCCGAGTTCAACATCGTGTGCCGTGGCATCTACGTCGACACCGTTACCGCGAGCGGAGAGCGTCGTCGCTATCAGACCGCCCTGGGCGTTTTGAGCCGTGACCCGCAGCGCGCCGTTTTGTTCGCATTCGACGGACGCTCCGTCGCCGAGCTCGAGCGTCTGACCACGACCGATGGAAAGAGTTTGACCGTAGCTCGTGATCGTTGGTTCTCCATTATTGTTCAGCGTGATCGTCGTCGCCCCGTTGTTTAAAGAGACCGTTGCCGATTGGTTCCACGTGATCCCTTTGGCGTTCGGCGGCGTCGCTTGCGTCGAGACTCGATATCCACCTGGAAAAGACCGGGAGTTGAGCAAGTCGGGCTGAGAGGCCATGGCAGTCCATTGTGCTCCGTTGAACGAGAGATGCGGATCGCCGTCGCTCGACCCGGTGGCATTTTGAAAGAAACGCTCGCCGTTGCGCGGCTGACAGCTTCCGTACCCGCCGTAGGGGGAACCGCAACCGCCGTTGCCCATCAGCGACTGCAGCATCTGCATCAACTGCTGCAGCATGCCCATAAGTGGACCGAAGAGTCCCTGCAGGGAGGGGTTGGTGTAGGCTGCCTCACCGTAAGCGGGGTCGGCGGCCCCGTTGTTGAGCCACGGGGGGACGAATCGGGAAATGTTATCGCCGGCGGCCGGCGCAACGCCACCATCGAACGGGGATCCCTCTTGCGCGTTTCCGGCGAGAGCCGAGAGAGAGTCGGGGCCGAGCGAGCCTTCGAGCGGCGCAACGTTCATAGAAACCTCCGTTGTAAAGTGCGATTCGTTCACGACTGAGGTGCGATGCGACAAGAGGCCCGCATCGTCGCGGCAAGAAACGAATGCCCCTCATGAGCGAAACGCAACGAACGACGATCGCCCGCCTCGAAGAGCGCCTGGAGTCGCTCAAGGAGCGCCTTTGACGACGCCGCTGCCCGCCGCCGTTTAGCCGAGCTCGACGAACGGTCTCGCTCGAACGAGTTCTGGAACGATCCCGATTCGGCGCAGCGCGTGATGAAGGAGCTCTCCGAGCTTCGCGACCGAGCGGCTTCGTTCGACGGGATTGCCGCCTCGCTGCGCGAGGCTCGCGAGATGCTCGCGCTGTTCGACGGCGATCCCGCCGCCGAAGCCGAAGCCGATCGCAGCATCGTCGCTGCCGAGTCGGCGGTGAACGATTTCGAAATGGCGGCAAGTTTCAGCGGCGAGTTTGACGCACATAACGCGATCGTGAGCATCTTTGCCGGCGCGGGCGGCGTCGACGCAGCGGACTGGACGGAGATGCTCGCGCGCATGTACGTGCGCTGGGCCGAATCGAAGGGTCTCTCCACGCAGATCGCCGACGAGTCGCCCGCCGAAGAGGCCGGTCTGAAGTCGGTGACGTTTTTCGTACGTGGGCGTAATGCTTACGGGATGCTGGAAAGCGAGCGCGGCGTGCACCGGCTCGTCCGGCTCTCGCCGTTCGATGCGGCCCATCGCCGGCACACCTCCTTCGCAGCGGTCGACGTCATTCCCGAGGTGGACGCCGCCGAAAGCGACGTGGAGATTAAACCCGACGATTTGCGGGTCGAGACGTTCAAGTCGGGCGGAGCGGGCGGCCAGTATGTGAACAAGACCGAATCCGCGGTGCGGATCGTCCACGTGCCGACCGGAATTGTCGTGGCATCGCAGCAAGAGCGCTCGCAAGCCCAGAATCGGGAAGTCGCGTTGACGATCCTTCGCGCGAAACTCGCCGTGCTGGCGGCGCAAGAGCGCAATCGCCGGCTCGACGATTTGCGCGGGGAGCGCCAGGCCAACGAGTGGGGCTCGCAGATACGCTCGTACGTCCTTCAGCCGTATCAGCTCGTGAAGGATCACCGCACCGGCGTTGAGACCGGCAACGTGGCCGCCGTGCTCGACGGCGACATCGATCCATTCATCTGGCCCTATCTGCAGCAGCGCAACGCGGTGCGGCCCGCGTAACGCGTGCGCGATCGCTTTCTCTGGCTCGGGTGCGTCGCGTATGCGGCGTCGTTCACGTGCTTAGGTGCGCTCAAATACGACGTCCACCGGAATCTGGTCGACTTCGGAATCTTCGCGCAGACGGCCACGAGCGCGTTCGGCTGTTTTTGCAATCCGATTGAAGGCAGCCACTGGGCCTTTCACTTTTCGCCGATTCTCTACGTTGTAGGGGCGGCGGTAGCGGCGTTCCATTCGCCCCTGACGTTGGTTGCGCTGCAGGCGATCGCGGGGGCTGCCGTGGCACCGCCGATCTACGCTCTCGTGCGGCGCTCGAGCGGGGACGTCGGGATCGCACGGCTTGGCGCGCTGACGGTCTGGCTCTACCCGCCGCTAGCCGGCTTGATCTTCGGTGATTTCCACGAAAACGGATTCGCGCCGGCCGCAGTCGCGTGGACCCTGTACGCGTTCGATGCCGGATCGACAGCCGGGACGATCGCCGGTTCCGCAGCCGTGTTGGCTATAAAGGAAGATCAGGCGATCTTTCTGGCGATCGCCGGCGCGCTTGGCGCGTGGTGGTTTCGCGGAACGACGCGAGGTCGCATCGCGGCGGGCATCGCGGTCGCAAGCGCGCTGGTTTGTGTAACGTACTTTGCAATAATTGCGCCGCACGCCTCGGCGGCTGCGGCAACGCCATGGCAACCGAGCCGATTCTATGCGTGGAGTACGCAGGATGTGCGCGGCCTCGTGAGCGCGCTGCCGCCGCGGCTCGGCTTCCTCGTGCTGGCGTTCGGGCCGCTGCTCTTTGCGCCTCTGCTCTCTCCGGCCATCCTTCTCGCAGTCGCGCCGCTGGGAGAAGTGCTTTTGTCGCGCATGCCAACGACGTTTACTATGGGCACGCATTACGCGGGCGCGTGGATCGGTTACGTGCTTTTCGCCTTTGCAATTGGGTTGCGCCGCATCTCGCGGGGCCGCCTCCGCATCGTGCTGGGCGCGTGCATCGCGCTCTGTGTCGTCGAGTTCCTCGTGGCCGATCCGCTGCATCCCGGCCTGACCTTGCGCAGAGTGGAAGCCCGCGACCTTGCGCTCGACCATTTTTTAGCGACGCTGCCGGAGGACGCCGAAGTCGCGACGCAGGAGGAGGCCTACACGCATCTCGCGCTGACCGATCCCAATGCGCGCCTCTTGCCGGAACTTCCCAGCGCGGCCGTTCGCGCATGTTTCGTATTGCTCGATCGTGATTTCCCCGATTCCGCGCGCCTCCAAGAGTACGGCAGCGCGTTCGCCCAATTGGTCGGCGAGCGGCGTTACATGCTCGTCGCGCGCAGCGGTCGCATCCTTTTGTATCGTCGCGCCGGCCCCTGTAGTTAGGTCGAGAGCAGGAGCGCCAGCGCGTCGGCGGCTCGCGCGGGCCAGCCTTCATCGGCGCGCACGATACGCTGCACCGTCGCCCACGGCGCCCAGCGCGCGACCCATGCGTCGTAGAGACGCATCGGAGGAAACACCGCGACAACCGGCGTGCCGGTCATCCCCGCGACGTGCACCGCTCCCGAATCGGGAGCAACGAGCGCAACGGCGGCGGCGATCGCCCTTTTCCAGGATGGGAGATCGTCGAAATAGCTGACGGCGATTCCCGTCGCGCGTTCCACTGATTGTGCGTAGGCGGATTCGCCGCGCGAGGACAAGAGATGAAGCTCGCTGCCCGCCGCGACGCGACGCACCAAATCCACGACGGACGCTAGCGGAATGCCGAGCCGCTCCCACTTATCGGTGATCTGAACGGCGACGCGATCGTCGGGCGCCGGTTCGGATTCGAGAACCAGCGGGCGGAGCTGCATGAGATCGTGAGTCGGCTTTTCGTCGCCGACCAGCGGCCCGACCAGTTTGAAGAGCGTTTCGCATTCGTGCGGCGAGCGCGCGGTCAGGCGAGCGCTGCGGTAAACGCGCGTCGTTACAATGCGGCGCGACCAAAGTGCTTTGAGCGGTTTGGTCCATGGATCCTCAAAGCCGATTCGCGTTGGAGCGCCGATCGCCGCGGCGAGCCGGTAGCCGCCCGGGTCTTCGGTCGCGATTGCAATGTGGCTGTAGCGGCGTCCGCGAAGCTCGCGGCCGAGGCGTTCGATTTCGTTCACGTTCGATCGCGCACCGTCTCGAAGCTCGAAATCCGCGACGATGACGTCGCGGACGGCCCGCGGGGCAAACGCGTTAGCATTGGAATGCCGCAAGACAACGTCGACGGCGATGGCCTGCCGTCGTAACGCCGCAATCGCAGGCGTCAAGGCCAAAGCGTCGCCGATCGCATCCAGGCGGATGATCAGGACCGACGGTGAAACCTTCGGCATGCCGCTCTCTTCGGATTGCCGGAACCTCGTGACCTTCGAGGAGCTTGTGGGCTATCGAACGGTTCGGAGTTTTGGTTACATCTCGGGAAGCGCTTCGCGCACTCGCAACCGACTGCGCTCGACGTTTCGAAGCCTCGGGATGCTGATCGGTCTGGCGGGGAGTGAGCTTCTGAGCGATGCGGAGCAGTTACGCGCCGAAGCGCTCGAGGCGCTCCGCCGGCGAGCGAATTCGCTCGGAGCCGACGCCGTGATCGGCCTGCAGTTTTACGTCACCGAAGACGGCGACGGTTCGTGCCAGGTCGTGGCTTCCGGCAAGGCGGTCGCCCTGACCAAAGAGGATCCCGCTTAAATGGAAGAGAGCGAGCGCCGCGGGGAGCTTCTGACGCGAGCCGCGATCGCGGCCGATGAGTGCCGCAAATGCGCGATCGGATACGAACGCCGCCACAACGTCTACGGCGAGGGCGATCCCTGCGCGCGTTTGATGGTCGTCGGCGAGGGCCCAGGCGAAACCGAAGACGAACTGGGCCGCCCTTTCGTCGGTCGAGCCGGACAGCTTCTGGATCGGATGCTCGCCGCGATCGGGCTTCCGCGCGCCGACGTATACATTTGCAACACGGTGAAGTGCCGCCCGACCGTGCCCGGCCCGAACGGTCCGCGCAACCGTGCGCCCGAGCCGCAGGAAATGGAGAACTGCCGGTCCTTTCTCGACGAACAGATCGAGATCGTCGCACCGCAGGTAATCCTGGCCCTCGGTGCGCCCGCGGCGAAATCGTTCCTCGGACGCGATTTCCAGATCACCAAGATGCGCGGCCGCTGGTACATCGGGCCACGGGAAACGCCGCTGATGGTGACCTTTCATCCCGCCTACATCTTGCGGCAGACGGGCGGCGAAATTGAGGCCGTCAAGCGGATGGTCTGGGACGATCTCAAAGCCGTGCGCACTAAGCTCGATGAACCTGCTCCGCCCCTCGTCACCCTGAGCGCAGTCGAAGGGCGACAAGGGGACAACGTTCAATCGAGTCTCTTCGAATGATCCGCGACGCGTTACAGATTTGGTTGCGCGACGTCGTAAAACGCGCCGGCTTTCCGAATGTCGATGAGTTTATCAGGCACTACGAGCTCAAGCCGTACCGGTTGCGCCAGCTCTATCGCGCGGCCACGAAAGAGCTCCTTGGCGGACCCGGCGAGGTGACGCCGCTGCCCAAGGAGTTACGCGAATCGCTCGTAGCGCGCGGCGTTGCGTTTTCCGCCATCGAGCCCGTCTTGCTGCAGCGCTCGCAGGACGCGCAGACGACCAAAGGCCTCTTTCGGTTGCAGGACGGCAAAGAAATCGAGGCAGTATTGATGGAACACCACGGCGACCGTACCACGCTCTGCCTTTCCTCCCAGGCGGGATGCGCGTTTGCGTGCGCGTTTTGTTCGACCGGGCAGGCCGGGTTCAATCGCAATCTCACCGCCGGCGAAATCTTCGATCAAGCTTGGTTTTTCGCTCGCGAGCTCAAAGCACGCGAAAAACGCATCACCAATGTGGTCTTCATGGGAATGGGCGAGCCGTTTCACAACTACGATGCCGTGATGGAGGCCGTCGCGCTGCTCAACGATTCGCAGGGCTTTGGACTCGGGCATCGCCACATCACGATTTCGACCGTCGGTTTGCTCGACAAGATCGATGCCTTCGCCGGCGAGCATTGCCAAGTCAACCTCGCGATCTCGCTGCACGCCCCCAACGACAAGCTGCGCTCGTCGTTCATGCCGGTCAACCGCCGCTTCCCCCTAGCGGAACTGATGGCGGCCTGCGAACGGTACGTCGAAAAGACGCGGCGCAAGGTCTTTTTCGAATACGTAATGCTGGCGGGAGTGAACGATAGCCCCGAGTCGGCGCGCGAGTTGGCCGCGCTCATGCGGGGCCACCTGTACCACGTCAATCTAATTCCCTACAATTCGACGCCCGATGCGCCGTTTGGCGCGACGCCCGATTCGCGGATTTGGGAGTTCGCGAAGATCCTCGACGCCGCCGGCGTTCCGGTCACCGTGCGCCAAAACATGGGCCGCGACATCGCCGCCGCCTGCGGCCAGCTCAGAGCGGAGACACAGCCCAAAGCCCTCCCAGTGTCACCCGCATTGTCATCCTGAGCCTGTCGAAGCACGACACCATCGAAACGCCCCAGCCCGTTTCCATCCCTCGCTTGGAAGTTGTCAACAATTGGCGGAACGCTAGGATGCTCCGGCCATGCTGCGTAAAAACCGAGCGTCGTGGTGCTCGTACCGTTATTAGCGCTCCTTGGACTTTCCCCGAGCTACGCGCCGACCGCGCAACGCGCGGCGATCGGGGCTATGTACTCCGATCCGAAGAAGCCGGCCGTCATCAGTCGCGTCAACGTCGTCGGCTTATATGCAACCGTGCTCACGAGCGGCGGAAGGATGGAAGAGGAGCCCGTGGCGGGCCCGATTCTGGTGGAGCATTTTTCGTTTGGTTGGCAGCCGCTCGAACTGTGGGAGTCCCGGTGCGACCTCGCAGATCCGGCGCTCGGCAAAGGTGTGCAAGAGCAACTCATGCGCGGAATGCCCGCGCTCCGCGACGACCGCCCATGCCGCACGCATTTTCTTAAGGACGCCGGGCCGCGTTCGGAAGTCGAAGCCGTGCGTGAACTAATGCCCGGCCCCCTTGTGCCGTACGTCGTCGTGTACGGCGGCTGGGCGATGGGCGAGTGGTATGGCGCCGGCGGAGGCGAGTCTCTCTATCGTGAACGCGAAGGCCGGTGGCAACTGGTCGAAAGCGGCGGCGGAGAAATGGGCGTGGACTACATGCGGAAATATGGTGTCCCGCAGTCGGCGTGGTGCAAGTTCGGAATCTTTGACGCCAAATGCCGCTAGGCGTGCTCGTAAAACTGAAAGCACACGCCGGACGGAACGATAACGTGGAACTCGCGCCGTCCCCAAGGCTTTACCTGGAGTGGCCCCACCTTGGCCGGGATGGCCCGATACTCTCGATAAAGGGCGTTGAGATCGGTAACGGCGATGCTGAAACTCGCGTTCCGCGCCCATTCTTGGTTGTCGTTTTTGACGAGGTTGAACGCGACGGCGCCCCTCCGTATGGCTCCCATCGTTTCGCTTTGCCAGGTGACTTCAAAGCCCATATGGGCCGTGTAGAATGCGAGCGCCTCTTGAAGATTTGAGCCGGCCGGCATGACCGGCACAATGGAACGAAACGCTGCTTCCATTACGCCGGAGACTCTCGGTTGAAAAGACGAGAACTTTGGGGTAGGCTTTCGGGAATGTGTCGTCTCGCATCGACCGCTTTCCAGTTCACAGGTTGCCGGTTCGTTGGCGCGAGACGAATTCCGTCCGCCGCGGAGGTTGTCTAAGCGCTATGGCTACGTGGCGTGACGTGCGGCGGATCGCGCTCAAGTTGCCTGGCACGAGCGAAGAAGTTGGCTCGAGTGCCACGTCGGCGTGGATCGTCAACAAGAAGTTCTTCGTGTGGGAGCGACCGTTGCGGCGCGCCGATATCGCGGCGCTGGGCGATCGCGCACCGACGGGACCTATCCTGGGCTTGCGGACACCCGATCTCGAGATGAAAGACGTCTTACTGGCGAGCGATCCGAAGGTTTTCTTCACGACGCCTCATTTCGACGGCTATCCGGCGGTGCTGATACGGCTCGATAAGATTTCGACGGGCCAACTGAAGGACGTCATCGTCGAGGCGTGGCTCGCGCGCGCGCAGAAGCGCGCCGTCGCCGCTTACATCAGGGATAACCAACGCCGTTGATTATTGTCGCGCTCTTGTTGAGCGCCGCCAACCTCATCTTCGCTTTGCGGGCACTCGACGTCGTTCTTCGCTCGCGAAACAAGATCGAGCCACGCGAACCGCAAAGCGACCTCCCGAGTCTCTCCATCATCGTGCCTGCTCGCAACGAAGAGCGGAACATCGCGCGCTGCGTAACCTCGCTGCTTTCAACGCGCCATTCAAACTTTGAGGTGATCGTCGTCGACGATCGGTCCACCGACGCCACGCGCAGCATCGTCGAAGCAATCGCCGAGCGCGATCCGCGCCTGAAGGCCGTCGCCGGCGAGCGGCTTCCCGACGGATGGGTTGGAAAGCCGTGGGCGCTCGCGCAAGGCGCGCGCCTTGCTCGCGGAGCGTGGCTCCTCTTCACCGATGCCGACACCGAGCACGAGCCGCTCGCGGCGACCTCGGCCCTTCACTGTGCGCTGGAGAACGGCTACGGCGTCGTGAGCCTGCTGACCGATCAGCTGACGATCGGCTTCGCCGAACGCCTGCTCTTACCGACGATCCTTTTCGTCATCATGCTCGGCATCGGAGGTACCGACGACGTCAACGACCCGCAAAAGCCCGACGTTGCGATCTTCAACGGGCAATACATCCTCGTCTCACGGGTTGCGTACGACGCGATCGGCGGACACGAAGCCGTTCGCGCCGAGATTGCCGAGGATCTCGAGCTGGCTCGCCGCTTCAAGCGCGACGGCCGGTTTCGAATCTTTCTCGCAGGTGCCGATGGGCTCGTCAGCACGCGCATGTACCGATCCTTCACGGAGATATGGCAAGGTTTCGTCAAGAACTTTGCAATCGGAGCCCGGGGGCGTCCGTTCGGAGCAATCGCCGGGACGGCGCTTCTGGCGTGCGTTTCGGCGATCTCCCCGATCGTCGTGCTCGTCGCTCTCGTCCAGCGCCAATGGCTGGCTGTCGCCGTTCTCGCGCTGAGCGGTGCGGCAATCATCGCCGTCGCCGAGTTCGGGATGCGGCGCGCTCGTTTCCGGCCCGGCTCCGGTTTGGCATTGCCGTTGGGGCTCGTGGTCACGCTGGCTATCTTTGCGACGTCGCTTTATTGCACGTTCGTCGGGCGAGGCGTCGAGTGGCGCGGCCGCCGCTACGGCGGGGGTTTGCGACGGGCGCGATAAATCTAGCGACCCAGTGGAAACTGCAGCCTCGGCTCGCCGCGTCACGATGGAAGAGATCACCGCCCTTGCCAAGCGCCGAGGTTTCATCTTTCAATCCAGCGAGATCTACGGCGGAATCAACGGGTTTTGGGATTACGGGCCCCTGGGGGCCGTGCTCAAGCAGAACGTCAAGCGTGCCTGGTGGCGAGACACCGTCGAGCTGCGCGACGACGTCGTTGCCTTCGACTCGTCCATCATCATGCATCCTCTCGTATGGAAGGCATCGGGGCATATCGACGCCTTTCACGACGTGATGATCGACTGCAAGGTCTGTAAGCATCGTTTTCGCGCCGACCATCTCAAGGATCGCTCGCAGTGCCCCGACTGCGGCAGCAAAGACTCGTTTACCGAGCCGCGCAACTTCAATCTGATGATGCGCACGTCGGTAGGACCGATGGAAGACACGTCGTCGGCGGCGTACCTGCGGCCGGAGACCGCGCAAGGCATCTTTGTGAACTTCAAAAACATCTACCAAAGCGCGCGCAAGCGGCCGCCGTTCGGCGTGGCGCAGATCGGCAAATCGTTCCGCAACGAGATCACGCCGGGAAACTTCACCTTTCGGGTCCGCGAGTTCGAACAGGCCGAGCTGGAGTATTTCGTTCCCGACGACGGCGCCGACATGGAAACCTTTCGTGCGTGGGTAGAGCGCCGCAAGAACTGGTATGCGAGTTACGGCATCGCTTCCGAGCGGCTGCGTTTTTACGAGCTGAGCGATTCTGAGCGCCCGCATTATGCCAAGGCCGGCATCGACGTCGAGTATCTCTTCCCGTGGGGCTGGGGAGAGCTCGAGTCGATCGCGCACCGCGGCACCTACGACCTCGACGCGCATATGCGGCTCTCCGGCAAAGATCTCCGCTTCTTCGACGAAGCGGCTAAGACGCATTACACGCCGCTGCTGATCGAGAGTTCGGCCGGAATGGATCGCACCGCCCTCACCTTCATCATCGATGCTTACGAGCGGGAACGCAGCGTCGATCCCAACGGGAAGGAGACGGAGCGTACGGTCCTGCGATTCCATCCTTTCATCGCCCCCGTGCAGGTCGCGGTCTTTTCGCTGGCGCGCAACAAGCCCGAGCTCGTCGAGCGCGCTTCGAGTATCGAGGCGGCGCTGCGGCCGGAGTTTCGGACGCAGTACGACGAGGGAAACATCGGTCAGCTCTACAGGCGTCAGGACGAGATCGGCACGCCGTTCTGCGTGACCGTGGACTACGAAACGATGGCCGACGGAAGCGTGACGTTGCGCTCGCGCGATTCGATGCAGCAGGAGCGCATCGCGGGCGATCGGCTCGCCGAGCATTTGCGGGAACGCTTGCGGTGACGAAGTTCGTCTATTTCTTCGACGAGAGCGGCGCACTCGCGTCGAACTCGGATCCCAAAGCTGCACGCAATTTGCTCGGCGGCAAGGGCGCAGGCCTGGCGGAGATGACCGCTGCCGGTCTGCCCGTGCCCAGCGGGTTTACGATCACGACCGAGGCGTGTCTGCGCTTCTATGGCGCCGGCCGCGCATACCCGGAGGGGCTGCAAGAGCAAGTCGACGTCGCGATGCGCGAGCTCGAGAAGCGCACCGGCAAGAGGTTCGGCGTCGCGGAGAATCCGTTGCTCGTTTCGGTTCGCAGTGGCGCGCGCGTCTCGATGCCCGGCATGATGGATACGATCCTCAACCTCGGCTTGAACGACGACACGGTCGCCGGGCTGGCGCGCCTGACCAGCAACGAGCGCTTCGCCTGGGACGCGTACCGCCGCTTCATCATGATGTTTTCAAACGTCGTGCTCGGCATCGGTAAGGATCGCTTCGAAGAGCTAATCGACGCCGCTCGCACCTCCCTCGGCGTTCGGACCGACGCCGAAATCGACGCCGCATCCTGGAAGGCGCTCGTCGATCGTTTCAAATCCATCGTGCGCGAGCACGGCAAAGAGTTTCCGCAGGACGTGCACACGCAGCTGTATGGGGCGATTCAAGCAGTCTTCGACTCCTGGCATTCCAAGCGCGCGGTGGACTACCGGCGCTTCAACAAGATTCCGGACGATTGGGGCACCGCCGTCAACGTCATGGAGATGGTTTTTGGAAACATGGGCGACGATTCCGGGACCGGCGTCGCATTTACGCGCGACCCGAACACCGGCGAGCGGAAGCTCTTCGGCGAGTATCTCACCAACGCGCAGGGTGAGGACGTCGTTGCCGGTATTCGCACACCGGAGAAGATCGCGGACCTCGCCCGGCTTCAGCCCAAGGTCTACGCGCAGTTCGTAGAGATCGCCACGCGCCTCGAGCGGCACTATCGCGACGTTCAGGACCTGGAGTTTACCGTCGAGCGCGGGAAGCTCTTCATGCTGCAGACCCGCAACGCAAAGCGCACGGCTGAAGCGGCGGTAAAGATCGCGCGCGATCTGGTCGAAGAAGGACTCATCGATAAGCGACGCGCCGTCGGCATGGTCAGCGCGCAATCGCTCGACCAGCTCTTCCACGCGCGCATCGATCCCAACGAGCGCATCGCGGTTGCGTGCAAGGGGCTCAACGCCGCGCCGGGTGCCGCGGCCGGCCAGATCGTTTTTACGGCGGAAGATGCCGTTACGTGGAAGGAGCAGGGCCGCAAGACGATCCTCGTGCGAACCGAGACCACGCCCGACGACGTCCACGGAATGATCGCCGCCGAGGGAGTGCTAACCCAAAAGGGCGGCGCGACCTCGCATGCGGCGGTCGTCGCCCGCGGCATGGGGAAACCGTGCGTCGCGGGTTGCGAGGCCATTCGAATCGATCTGCGCAACAAACGCGCCAGCTTCGGCGGCCGGGAGCTGCGCGAAGGAGATTGGCTGACGATCGACGGTACGACCGGCAACGTGGTTATCGGCGAACTGCGATTGATCCCGCCGCCGTCGCAGTTGCCCGACTGGCTCGCGACGTTTCTGTCGTGGGCCGACGAGCTGCGGCGCATGCAGGTCTGGGCGAATGCCGATACCCCCGAAGATGCGGCCAAGGCGCGCGAGCTCGGCGCGCAGGGGATCGGTCTCTGCCGCACCGAGCATATGTTCATGCAGCCCGCGCGCCTGCCGATCGTCCACGAAATGATCTTGGCGACCAGCGTTGAGGGGCGGGCGAAAGCGCTTGAAAAGCTCCTGCCTTTTCAGCGTGACGATTTTCTCGGCATCCTGGAAGCGATGCGGGGTTTACCGGTGACGATCCGGCTGCTCGATCCGCCACTGCACGAGTTTCTGCCGTCGCTCGAAGAGCTGCTCGTCGAAACGACGGAGCTGCGCCTCACCAAAGGCATCGAGTCGGCGGAGTATCGCGAGAAGGAAGCGCTGCTACGCCGCGTCGCGCAGCTGCACGAACAGAATCCGATGCTCGGTCTGCGCGTCTGTCGCTTGGGAATCGTCTATCCGGAGATCTACGAGATGCAGGTGCGCGCCATCTTCGAAGCGGCCTGCGAGTTGCGGCGCCGCGGCGTGGATGCGCGGCCCGACGTCATGATTCCCGGCGTCGGAACGAAGGAAGAGATGAAGACGACGCGCGAGGCGGCTAAGCGTGTTGCCGACGAAATCCTAAAGAAAGAGAACGTGGAGGTGCCCTATCGCATCGGCACGATGATCGAGCTTCCTCGAGCCTGCATCGTCGCCGATGAGCTCGCCGCCGATGCCGAATTCTTCTCGTTTGGAACCAACGATCTCACGCAGACGACCTACGGCTACAGCCGCGACGATGCGGAGGCATCGTTCATCCCCGTCTACCTCGATAAACGAATCCTCAAGGAGGATCCCTTTCAAGTGCTCGACCGGCGCGGCGTCGGCGCGCTGATGCGGCAAGCGGTGACGCTAGGGCGTTCGGCGCGCGCAGATCTCAAGATCGGCATCTGCGGAGAACACGGCGGCGAACCCAGCAGCGTTGCCTTCTGCGACGGCTTGGGCCTGGATTACGTCTCCTGCTCGCCCTATCGGGTCCCAATTGCGCGACTGGCCGCCGCTCAAGCGGCAATCGGCGTCCTCAGCTAGCGGCGACGACCTCCGCGCAAATGCGGCGCGCCTCGCGCACGTCATCTTCGCGGCCGGGAGATCGGCGCACGAAGAGTTTGCGCCAGTAGGCCGTCCCGCTCAGTTTGGCGATGAGGTCGGAGGCCTCGCGCGCATCGATCGGACCGCTCGGGCCGTCTACCAGAACGGTCGAGGGCTGACCGATTCCCAAGGGCAGCCGGTGCAGGAGCTGCGATTGCGAGTCGGCCCAGACGTTAGCTTCGCCGAAGCGCTCGCGCAGCGCCGCCTCGCAGGCCCCGAAGGCGCGCAGGTCGCGTTCGGCATTGAACTCGGCGGCCAAAGCGTAGACCCTCACGCGGTTACGCAGAGCGTAGGCCGCCTCGCTGCGCGAATCGTCGAGTGAGTTGAGCACGCGGAAGTCGTCCCAGCGAAGGAACTCGCCGATCTCGTCGAGCGCGCGCGGGTTCGGCCAGAGCTCGCGCAGCACGTCGTGCAGCACGTGCTCGAACACGCGCGTCGTGTGATGAAAGTAGACCGACGCGAACATCATGTAGCGCGCCATCACGAACGACTCGAGTGCAACGACGCCGCGGCGGTCGATGCCGACGACCTGCTGTCCGCCCTGGCTGATGATGCGCAGCGATCCGAGGAGCTGCTCCGCGTCGTAGCGGCCGGTCGCGACGCCCGTGAAGTAGGCGTCGCGCTGAAGGTAGTCCATGCGGTCGGCATCCAGATTCGGTCCGCTCACGAGTTCGCGCAGCGCGGGGTATCGGCTGGAAGAGTCCGCCACGATCAGTCCCAGCACGTCGCCGGCGTCGACCTCGAGCGCGGCGATGCCCGCAGCGACGTCGGCCAACGCCAGTATATCGGAAGTGCGACGCTCGTGACGAACCCCGAGAACCTCCTCGCAGGCGTGGCTGAAGGGCCCGTGGCCGATATCGTGCAGCAATAGTGCCGCGCGGACGAGACGCCGTTGATACGCCACATCGCTTTCGTCGCCAAAGAAATGGCGACCGTAGCGCACCAGCTCGTCGAAAGCGCGTGTCCCCATTGCGAGTGCGCCGAGCGCGTGCGTGAAGCGGGAATGCTCGGCGGACGGAAACGCGAGGTACGCCAGGCCCAGCTGCCGCAACCGGCGCAAGCGCTGCATCGCCGGAAGATCGAGCAGTCGCGCTTCCGCTGTGGATAACTCGATGAAGTGATGAACCGGGTCGAAGATGCGTTTCATGCCACGCGCGACGGAATACGTGGGCGAACCGAAGAACTCCCTTCGAAGGAAATCCGTGGCATTGAGATACGACCAGGGCGCTCTTGGCGAAATTCGCGCGCGAATCGACATCGCGAGCTTCATCGGACAGTACGTGCCGCTTCGCAAGCGCGGCAACGACTTGGTCGGTCTCTGCCCGTTTCATTCCGAGAAGACGCCGTCGTTCCACGTGCATCCCGATCGTGGGTTCTTCAAATGCTTCGGGTGCGGGGCCGGCGGCGACGTCATCACCTTCGTCCAAAAGTTGGAAAACGCCGGTTTTGGTGACGCGGTTCGGATGCTCGCCGCCAAAGCCGGCATCGAGCTGGAGCCCGAGGATCCTCGTACGAAGCGCGTACGAAGCGAGCGCGAAGCGATCTACGAAGCCAATCGCATCGCGGCCGCCTATTTCGCGCGCATGTTTGCCGGTGAGGGAGGCGCGGCGGCGCGAGCCTACTGCGCCAAGCGAGGCTTTATGGCCGCAACGATCGAGCGATTCGGCCTCGGGTATGCACCCGATTCGTGGAGCGCTCTCGTTGGCGAGCTCGAGCGCAACGGCGTGGATTTGGGCTTGGCCGCCAAGGCCGGCTTGGTCAAGAGCGGTCAACGCGGCTATTACGACTTCTATCGCGATCGTCTGATGGTGCCGACTTACGCGACCACCGGCGAGGTTCTGGCCTTCGGCGGCCGCGCGATCGGCGACGGCGAGCCGAAGTATCTCAATACGGCTACAACGCCGGTCTATACCAAAGGCCATCACCTCTTCGCACTCAATCTCGCGCGCCGCGCCGCTCAAAGCGATCGCACGCTGATCGTCGTCGAGGGATACCTCGACTGCATCGCTTTGCATCAAGCCGGGATCGAAAATACCGTGGCCGCGCTTGGAACGTCGTTCACCGCCGAGCAAGCGGCCGAACTTCGAAAATACGCCGACTACATCTATCTTTGCTTCGACGGCGATGCAGCCGGCAGCGGCGCTGCAACCAAAGCCATCGACATCGCGTCTAACACGCTAGAGAGCACCGGTTCCCCGGTGCGCATCGTCATTCTCCCTTCCGGAGACGACCCAGATAGTTTCGTTCGTGTCCAAGGCGCCGGCGAATTTCGTCGGTTGCTCGATGCTGCAAAGCCGGCAATCGAATTCAAAATCGACGCGGAAATCGAGCAACTTCGCGCTGGGTTCGATTCTCCCGCGCGCATTATGCCCAAGGCCGCCGGGCTGATTCGCAGATTAGCGCCGCGTGAGGAATGGGACCGCTGGGTGGTCTACGTCGCAAACCGTCTGCAGGTGAACGTGGACGACCTTCGGAATAGCCGTTTCCTCGCGGATAGCGCAAACTTCGCGCCGCGCGCGCGAAATGGGTTGCCGGAAAGCCGCCACGTCAGTACTTCACTCGAGCCGCTCTCCTTCGAACGCGAAGTCGTGAGCATACTACTCGAGGAGCCGCTCCTGGCGGTGGAGTACGGCGAGCGCATCGGTGCATCACGGTTCTCGAACGAGGTGTATCGGCGGATCTACGAACGGATCGTCGGGGCGGCCGGTACGCTCCGCACTACGGCGGACGTGTTCGGGCTCTTTGCCGAGGATCAGGGGATTCTCGACGTGGTCGCCGACCTGGGACGTCGCGACCGAAGCTCGGCCGTACGGTACGGCGATTCCGAAGCCCGGCGCGCGCACTTGGAACGGGTGGTCGAGCGGTTGCGGCTTAACGACGAACGGGAGCGGTATCGGGAGTTATCGCATCTCATCGACGAGCGGCTCACCTGCGGCGAGGCGGTCTCGGAGGAACTACGCGGAGAGTTCGAAACGCTTGTCGCCAAATTGAAGCGTTAAGGGCCAAAGCCGGAAACAGAGCAAAAACAGAGAGGAGGTGAACGAAAAAGATAATGGCACGTAAGAAGAACGCACCGGTCGCGGACGCCGCTCCGCCGGCGACGCTGGATGAGCTGAAAAAAAAGCTCCTCGCTCGCGGCAAAGTTGCGGGATCGTTGACCTACGAAGAGATCAACAGCGCTTTTGATGTGCTCGAGGAGATCACTCCCGAGCAGCTTGATGAATTTTTTGAAGAGATCACCGGCGCTGGGATCGAGCTCGTCGACGAGCAAAAAGACGAGAAGCCGGAGGCCGAGCGCGAGGAAGAAGCCGAGCAGACGATACCGGACGGGCTCTCGCTCGACGACCCGGTGCGCATGTATCTCAAAGAGATCGGGCGCGTTCCGCTGCTCTCGATGGAGCAAGAGAAGTCACTGGCCATGCGCATCGAGGCCGGGGAACTCGAAGGGCGTCGCAACGGCGCCACGGATTCGAAGACCGTCGACGCGGGTGAAGAGGCGAAGCGTCAGCTGACGGAAGCCAACCTGCGGCTCGTCGTCTCGATCGCCAAGAAGTACGTCGGCCGCGGCATGCTCTTCTTGGACTTGATTCAAGAGGGCAATCTCGGCTTGATTCGCGCCGTCGAAAAGTTCGATTACCGCAAGGGCTACAAGTTCTCGACCTACGCGACCTGGTGGATTCGGCAAGCGATTACGCGTGCACTCGCCGATCAGGCCCGGACGATCCGAATCCCGGTGCACATGGTCGAAACGATCAACCGTCTGATCAAAGTCTCCCGCCAGCTCTTGCAAGAACTGGGCCGCGAGCCCTCGGTCGAGGAGATCGCTGAGTCGATGGGGCTCACCCCCGAAAAGGTGCGCGAGGTCATGAAGATTTCGCAAGAGCCGATCTCGCTCGAAACGCCGATCGGCGAAGAGGAAGATTCGCACTTGGGCGACTTCATCGAAGATCAGGAGGCGGTCGCCCCGGCCGAAGCCGCATCCGTCATGCTGCTCAAAGAGAAGATGCAGGACGTGCTGCAGAATCTCACCGAGCGCGAACGCAAGGTGCTCGTCTTACGATTCGGCTTGGAAGACGGCCATCAGCGAACGCTCGAGGAGGTCGGCCAGGAGTTCGGCGTCACGCGCGAGCGAATTCGGCAGATCGAAGCGAAGGCGTTGCGCAAGCTTCGTCACCCCTCGCGCGGTAAAGCGCTCAAGGATTACTGGACGAACGAGTAACTCTGCCCCTCAGGTTTTCTAAACATGCTAATTCTGAATTTCTTGACCGCCCTCCTCGCCGTAGTAATGGCGAGCCCGTCGCCGTCCGCCTCGCCCGCCGAGCGCGAACTCCCAACCATCGTGACGGTGATCTCATCGCCGTACTGCAACTCGCTTGCCGATCACTTTAACGGTGCGATGCTGCCGATGCTGGCCAACGACCGCGTTCTCGACGGCACGAGCGTGCAGCTCGATACGCTCAACTCGGTCTTTCATCAGACGAACTACGTCCAGCAGTACCTACAGGTGCGCGATTCGATCGAGCGCCAGGAAACGACGCTCAACAACTCGCTGGCCGGAATTTCGAAGAACATCGGCCAATTGCAAGACGGCGCCGCGCTAACGACCGACCCGAAAGCGAAGTCGCAGGTCACCCAGGCCGTGTGGGACTTACAAACCGCCTACGACCACCAGCGCCAGCTCGCGATCGACCTCATGCACTTGTACCAGGCGATGCTCAACTACAACATCGCGCGCGCCAACCCGGCGATGGGCGGCTTTGACGAACGCGAGATGACCGAGGCACCTGCCATGCGCGATAGCAAGAGCTGGCTGCACTTCGATAACCAGCGCGCGGTGATCGATCGTTCGGAAGACCAGGCGGTCGACATCGCCTACAGCGCCGCGCAAAACTACTGCGTTCCCAAGAAATAGTCGGGAAACAGGAGTTTCCTGGCGCCGGTTGGCGAAGATTCGAAGCCTACGAATTCGTCAATGGAGCAAGTTAGATGAAGATTTCGAGTTTCAGCGCGTTAGCATTTAGCTGCGCCGCTTTCGTTTTGCTGCCGGCATGCACCGGAACGCAGCCGCCGGTCGAGGCGCCCGCCACGCAGGGCGTCGCAACATCGATCCACGCCGCGCCGCAGTGGCAGGCAAAGCATCTCGCGCGGGCCGCCTGCCCGCAAGTCGTCGGCAAGCCGACGTGTTTCGCGCTCATCTCTAACAAGAACGGTTTATCCCCGCTCTCGGGCTGCAATCCGTCCTCAACGTGCGGCTTCACAGCGATCCAGCTCGAGCAGGCCTACAACCTCACCGGCTCGTTAGGAAAAGGATCGGGACAGATCGTCGCCGTCATCGAGGCCGGCGATGACCCGGACGCGGCCACAACGTTCGCGGGGTATCGTAGCCAGTACAAGCTCGGAACCGGCACGATGGTGAAGTACAACGAGGACGGACAACAGAGTAACTATCCTCCAAGCTGTGAGGACTATGGCTGGTGCGTGGAGACGGACCTCGACATCGAGATGGTCTCTGCCGCATGTCCGAAATGTACGGTGTACCTCATGGAAGCCAAGGATGGCTCCACGATCAGCGACTTCGAACAAGCCGAAAAGGAAGCCGTCAAGCTCGGCGCGACGATCCTCAGCAATAGCTGGGGCTGCTACGGCAGCAACGATTGCGGCGACTCGAACTTCCAAAATTACTTCAACACGCCCGGCATCGCGTATCTTGCCGCAACCGGCGACGAGGGGTACGGCCAAATCGGTGCCCCCGCCGTACTCGCCAGCGTCATCGCCGTCGGCGGCACTCAGCTCGCCCTAAGTGGTTCAAAGTACTCCGAATCGATCTGGGATGGCGCCGGCGGCGGTTGCGCGACCGGTATCACAAAGCCTTCGTGGCAGCACGATCCGGATTGCTCGTCCCGAACCGTAGGTGACGTTTCGTCGGAGGCCGGTGTCTCGCCGGGTGTTGCTGTATACAGCGCTCTCTACGGCGGCTGGGGCGAGGTTGGCGGCACCAGCGTCGCCTCACCGTTTAGCGCCGGCGTTATTGGGCTGGCAGGCAACGCGACGAGTCAAGATGGCGGCAAGAACTTCTGGACGTTGACCAAAAACCAGCACAAGAGGTATTTCCATCATCCCACCGGCGGCGGCGGTTGCTCCAACTACCTCTGCGGCGCCGGCAGGTACAAAAAGTACTATTCAGGTCCCGGCGGCTGGGGCTCGCCAAACGGCATTCGCGGCTACTGACGAGCCACACAGCTATTAGGGAAGCTCTGCTAAGGTCGTTGTCATCCTGAGCTTGTCGAAGGACGACAACGACCTTAGCTAAATCAGAGCTTCCCTAGTCGGGTTTCTCGGCGTTGGCGCTGGGAATAACGTCCGGGTTCTTGTCGGCGAACGCGCCGCTGGGATTCGGTTTGATCCAGACGATGAGATCCCAGATGGAAGGGAAGAGGAAGACGCGCGTTACGTCGGCGACGTCCTTGGCTTTCCCCATCTTGACGACCGTCTGGGGCTGCGGATTATCGACATTGCCGCCTGCCGCGGCGAACTTCTTCACGCTCGTCGCGCCGTAAGTCTCCGTACCGTTGGGGCCGGCGAGAACGTAATGCACGTGCTCGCGAAACGAGGTCCAACGGCGGTAGTTGACGCCCCAGACTTGGGGCGGTGCCGGCGAGGCGCTCTGCAGCACCGAGAAATCGGCGCCGAGCAAGTTACCGTGCACGTCGTACCAGAGCTGACTGGGCGCCTTGGGACTCCCGCTCTGCCACTGCAGGTTGGCGTAGCTGATCGCGCCGTCTTCGTCTTCGTTGGTATACCGGAAGTACCCGGCCTTCACGGCATCCGCCGGCGTCGGGAAGCGAGCCGTCAGATCTTTTTGAATCATTTGGACGAAGGCCACTTCGGTGCCCTGGGGCACGGGCGAGAGCGACGGGCCGGGTGACGGCGTAGCGGCGAAGCCGGGGATCGTGGTCAGCGCGATGGCTGCAAGCGCGCAGGTTAGGCGAATCAACACGAGCAGAACCTCCCTTTCTCGGCCCTGTCTTCCCGAAGCACGGCCAAAAACATCGTGCTTTCTAAGGCGTTGGCGTCGATGTCGCGATTGGGGAGGGCGATGGCGACGGTGTGTACCTGATCTTCGGAACCGGGACGGCCGTCGGGAGCGGCGTCGCCAACGGCGACAGCGGAAAGGTCGCGTCGGGAACCTCGGAACCCTGCGGCAAGGGGCGCGGCGTGACGATCGCTATCGTCCCATTGGCCTGAGAAGTGATCGTCGCTTCGGTTCGCGCCGGAAGTTCGGAACCGGCACTCAGCACGAAATTCTTCCCGTGACGGAAGATCTGCCATAGGGTGTAATACGGCACGAAGATGTCGCCCACGGTGTCCTCGGCCTCGACCGTACTTTCGTGTCCGGCTGTATCGTGCGGTTCGAGACGCGCCACCGGAGCGCGCAACGGCAAGACGCGACCATCCGGCAACGCGAGCGGTTCGAAGAAAATATCCACGAAGCCGTACTTGTCCTCGATGTCCGATCCCGAGACCGCCACAATGCGAATTTGACCGGGCGCGCCCGCCGGCGCGACGGTCCGACCGTTGACGACGATCGCACTCTTAAGGTGAGCGCGCACGTTTTCGCCGGGCTTCGATGACTTCGACGAAATGGGATCGTCCAATACGAAGAGCAACGTCGAGTCAAAAGGCAAGGCGTTTGCTGGGGGAGCCGTCGGACTCGGCGACGGTTTCGGCATGGGCTTAAGGGGCATTGGATAAGCCCCTACGCTTCCCGCGCCGATCGCGACGACTGCAAAGACGATAAGGCTTAGGCGTATCCCAAGCCGGGATAACCTAGCTGGCGCGCTTTTGAGCTTTTGCTGCGCGCTTGCCTTCTTCGATGAGCTGCTTGACTTTTTGCCCACCTTTTTGTCCGATGCGTTCGTAGAAGTTGGGCCCATACCGGTCTCGCGTGGCTTCGCCGCCCTTCTTGCCACCCTTCTTACCGATCTGCTCGTAGAATTCGTGGCCGTGTGCGAGCTTCGTCGCTAGGCCGCCCTTGCGTCCGATCTGCTCGTAAAACTGGGCGCCGTACTTGTTCTTGACGGTCTCGCCGCCTTTTTGCCCGGCCTCGCGGACGGACATTCCGCCGGTGCGGACCTTCTGTTCCTTGTTCTCTGCCATGATTTTGCTGTTCACCTGTCCGTCTGCCGCCAAGCAAGGGCGGCAAACTCTTTCTAACTACTACAACGTCATATTGGAGGGAAAAGTTTGACGCCAAGGTTGGGGGTCGATGAGAGCGTGCAGTACGAGCACGCTCGAGCAGGGAGCTCCTGCTTGGTTAGAAGAGCTTTTTTGTGTCGACGAGGATGGTAACGGGACCGTCGTTGACCAGCTCGACGGCCATGTGGGCTGCGAACTCGCCGTAGGCCACCGGAACTCCGAACGAGGCCAGCTCCGTCCCGAGGAGCTCGTAGAGGCTGCGCGCCCGCGCCGGCGGCGCGGCTGCAACGAACGAAGGGCGCCGCCCCCGCCGCACGTCGCCGTGCAGGGTGAACTGCGAAACCAGCAGGAGCGCTCCGCCGGCGTCCTGCAGCGAGCGATTCATCAATCCGTCGGCATCGGGAAAGATCCGCATCCCGGCGAGCTTTTCGGCCATCGACCGGACGTCGCGTTCGTCGTCGTCGGCGCCGACGCTGACCAGCACTAACAGACCGGCAGCAATTTCCCCCGCTTTCCGATCGCCGACGCGCACGCAGGCGCGGCTGACTCTTTGAACGACTGCCCGCACTTCGTCCTTCGTCCTTCGACAAGCTCAGGATGACATAGCTCAGGATGACATAGCTCAGGATGACATAGCTCAGGATGACATAGCTCAGGATGACATAGCTCAGGATGACATAGCTCAGGATGACGGGGTCATCGTGAGAAGATCGAGGAGATTGCAAACAGCGCGTTCTCGCGCCGCTC
>DATMKR010000028.1:0-2582 GCA_035571115.1 Candidatus Acidiferrum sp.
CGATCGGCATTGCCGCGCTGCGCGGCCAGGACGACAACGCCGCGAGCCTGCTCAAGCGCGCCGACCAGGCGCTCTATCGCGCCAAGCGTGACGGTCGTAACCGGGTTGTGCCGGACGCCGCCTAGGCGCGGGCGTTCCCCGCTTTCGGCTAGATCGCCATGGCGCGTCCCACCGACACGCGCAACTTTTTAGTCTCGGACGGCAAAGTGAAAGAGAGTGGCCCCGTCGGGCGAGTAGTTGGGAACATCAGCGGCAACTTTCTGCCCGATGCCCGATTGGAGTGCAGCCTTCATTGCCGCCTCGTCGGCAAAATACGCTTGAAAGATGCAGAAGGGCGCCGCGCCGGCGCCCAGCGGCGCAGGGTAGGCAAAGGAGCAGGATTTCAGACCGGGAAGTTGCTTCGCCAACGGTACGTGGGTGCCTTCGTAGTACGACCGAAAGTGGCTCGCGTCTTTGGGCATCGGGTAGGTGGCGGTCAAACAGTGCATCCTTGTGTCCCTCAAGCCGTCGCTCGTGCCCGCTCCGTCGGAGCGGAGTGCCGGTCGATCCAAGTTGAATTCGCTCCGGCGTCGCGATGCGGTCCCACTGCAGATCGGGATAGTTGAAATTCTCAGTAAACTCGTCGGCGAGCGCTTGGTTCCCGCCCATCGCCCCGATCAGCATGCCAAGAGCTTGTGACGGCGGCTGCAGCATGACGTTCGTCCATCGCGACGCCGCGAGCACGCGGTCCTGCCGTTTGAGATCCACCTTTTCGCAGAAGCGCGCATCGAGCGCGTCGGAATTGACGATCTCCTCACCGAGCACGAAGGCTGCGTAGGACGCGACGTTGGCGCCCTGGCCCATCATCGGGTCAACGACGGAATGAACGTCACCCAGCGCGATGGCGCATTTGCCATCGTCGAACTCCACAACCGTGTTGCGGACCGTCGGCACGACGCCTGCCTGGAGAAGATCCTGGGGCTGGGCGAGATCGAAGCGCGCGGTATCGACCCGGTCGTAGGTCGTCGGATGATGCTTCTCCAACTTCTCCAGCACCGCACGCAGGAATGTCTTGCGATCGTCGTCGTAGCTCAGAGATGAGAGTACTTCCATATCTCCGCCCGGCACGTTCTCCATCAGAAGAGCGTTTGCGACACCGTCGAAGGTAAGGGTGGGAATAACGATCATCTCACCGTGTCCCGGAGAAACCGACAGCGTCACGTTCATTGGGTCGGGTTGTCGAACGCCGGTGTACAGACCGACACACAGGAGCCGCTGCGGCTGGGAATAGGGCGTGTGTTCGGGACGGTAGGTGAAGAGTTGCCCGAGCGGGCCTTTGCCGGTCGCGACCACGAGGAGATCGAAGCGGGCGACCAGCGGGCGGATATCGCCTTCTTCGATCCGGCGGTATTCGATTTTGCCGCCGCGGCGCTCAAAATCTTCCATCAACGCCGGGAGATAAATTCGATAGTCCAAGGCCCGGCTGGGCTTGGAGAAGTGGCCACGAAAGCGCAGCGGCTGCGGAAAATTGAAGAAGTGGTCGTGGTAGTAATAGTGAAACTTGGGGGCGCTCCAGTGATTGACGCCCAAATAGTCCTCGCGCGTGAGCGTCACATGATGGTGCGCCACGGTGTTGAGAAGCCGGCTCTGCCGATAGTCCTTCGGAGCACGATCCGTGATGAGCGTCGCCTCTACGCCGTGCTTTTGCAGGTAGAGAGCCAAATGCAGCCCGGCAATTCCGGCGCCGACGATTCCGATGTTCCGCGTCACGTTTCCCTCCCATTGCAGCGCTGATTTTGGTCGAGCTTATCGCGGCGCTTGTTCGCTCACTATGGGAATGGATAGGATATGAATTATTCCCATGGGGAATGGCGATGGATCGGATCGATTGTTTGCGTGCATTCGTGCGGGCGCTGGAAGGAGGAAGCTTTTCGGCGGCGGCAGCCGAGCTGGGCATCGGTCAGCCGGCCGTCAGCAAGCGCATCGCTTTGCTTGAGAGCGAGTTTGGAACGCAGCTTTTCTTCCGGACGACACGCAAGCTCCGACCCACGCCGGAAGCGCACCGCATCTATCAGCTTGCGCGAGAAATTCTCAGCAACTTCGATACGGCGAGAGCGAGCGCCCACCCGATATCGCCGCAACCGACGGGCACGCTGAAGATCAGCCTGCCGTCCTCGTTCGGGCGCCGTTACATGATGCCGATCATCGCCGAATATGTCGGAGCCTATCCCGGCGTGCGCCTCGACGTTCGCTTCAGCGAGCGGTTGGTCAATCTCGTCGAGGAGGGAATCGAGCTTGCGCTGAGGATCGGAAATCTAGAGGCGAGCACGCTCGTCGCCCGCCGGCTCGGCACCGTGCGACGCTATCTGGTCGCGACTCCCGCGTACCTCCGCAGCCGCGCAATGCCGAAGACGCCGGAAGATCTGAAGGCGCATCACTGCATCGTTTATCCGCGGCTTTGCCCCGCCGACGAATGGGCTTTCGAGTCGGAGCATGGCCGCCACGTCGTTCCCGTGAAGGGCGCCATTCTGGTCGATGATGCGGACGCGATGGAGTCGGCCGTGTGTCACCACCTGGGACTGGCGATCCTGCCGGCCTGGAAC
>DATMKR010000029.1:0-18615 GCA_035571115.1 Candidatus Acidiferrum sp.
CGAGCTTTCGGGGTTAGCAAACGGCATCAGGAGGTTCGCCTGGATGTTACGCCGTTCGGTAAGCTGAGGGACTTTTTTGCATCAGCGGGTCCACTTTCTGGCATCGGACCCCCGAGGAAACTCTCGCTTCGGATTGCGAACATCGACAATGAAAACCTGCCCGGTAACAGTCCGCGGGAGTGACCTTCTCGCGGAGAAGGAGTCTATGATGTCTATGCCAGTTTCTAAGAGCGCCGTCGTCCACTGCTCCGTCGTCGCAACGCTTTTGCTCGCCGGCTGCGGCGGATCGGGCGGCGGCCTAGCGCCGACGGCCGACAAGTTCTATTCCGTGGCCGGCGTCGTCCGTCCGTTGTCCTCGGGGCTTGCGCTCCAACGCGTTGGCGTTCGGTCGTTGGGTTTGAATCTACGGTTCCCGCCAAAGCGATCGAAACCAGAAACCTTATACGTCAGTCGCTCCGAAGGCGAGCTTTACGACGGGTTCAAGTTGCCGAAGACTAAACCGTTCTGTGAAACCACATTCGTGCCTGAGGCAGCCGTCAACAGTATCGCCACGACGAGCGACGGAGACGTGTGGCTGCCCGTTTATGGTTCTACCACCGGCATCATCGCTTACGCGCCGGGTTGCGGTGCTCAGACCGCGCTTCTTTCCGTTCCTGGAAACGCGGATCCGGTCGGTGTTGTATTTGGCTCGAACCAAACTGCCTATGGACTCGCGTTGCTGCTGTATTCGCAGAGCAGCTATACCTACGGCGGCGCCGTCGAGGTCTACCCAAAGGGAGCCTCGAGCCCACAGTTCGAATATACGGACCCTCGCCTGACTAGTTACGGCTTTGGCGTCGACGCGATCGGGATCAATAAAGGCAAGGTGTACGTCTCGTGCTGCGGCGGGAACCCATTCCTGATCGTGTTCTCCGCTAGCAAAAGAAGTCAGACGCACGGCAAAAAGATCCAGCTCCAGGGCGTGGTGGGGGCCGGTGGTTCGATTTCCTTCGATAAAGCGGGCAATATGATAATGCCCGATGTTTTCAACTCGGAGCTCGCAATCTTGGCACCACCGTATACGGGAACACCCACGACGTATCGGCTTCAGGGGACGGCTTGGCAGTGCGGCCTTAATCCGAAAGAGACAGAGCTGGCATGCGCAAACCAGGGAGAGCTTACGGGGGACATTTACTCCTATCCATCAATGACGTACGAGTACAGCGTACAATTGAGCGGGTACTCAAGCTACCAGCCCTTCGGAGTTGCCTTCGTTCCCAGTCACTAAGCGACGCCAAAGCCCTTCCTTTCGCTCATTTTGTGTGTTCGAATGGAGGTCCGTAACGCGAACCGAGAGTTCAACACCTTTTCGTCGCCAGTCCGTCCGATCGCTTGGGGCCTCCGCCCTCGGACCAGTACACCAGAGATCGGCCGGACTGGACGTTTGCAAACCCTCACGAATCCCTCGGCAAAGCCCATTGCTGGCACCGCACTGAATGCATGGCACATGGAGCATGCATATCGGGACCGCGCGACAAAGCGTTATCCCATATGGCGTTTTCGACGTGTGTGAGTTTTTGCAAACGTGCGTTGCAAAATCGGTTATGCGCGCCGCCGGATCGTACTATTCGAAACGCCCTTATTCTGCAAAGCTTTTTGGCCACACGCGAGGCGAGCCGGTCGAGCAGCTAGGGGGCCCGAATTAGGCCCGTTCCTCTATGCCCGAGCCGCAGCGTAAGGGGTAAGGAGTTGGCGAGGACAAAACGGACCGCCCCCTCGGCGAGGCGCTGTGCCCGGCGGCACAGCTGCGAGGCGTCTAAGTCGCTACGGGGCGCAGGCCTGCCCGCCGCAGATTTCGAAGGTCGATGTTCGCATTGAACGACCCCTCGAGGCAGACGCATGAAGAGCTTCGCTTTCAGTCACTGCACGCTGGTAAGGTGGACCGCCTTTGCCCTTCTCGCCGGTTGCGGCGGGGCGCCTGTTCCTCTGTCGAGGACGCCCCAGGTTTCAGCCGTCCAGAATGGATATGCAGCGCGCGATCTTGTGTACGTCGCAGACTATTCACAAGTGAACGTCTTCGGCTATCCCAGCGGCAAACGCGTGCAAACGCTCACTGGTTACCACAGCGTGGCTGGGGTCTGCTCCGATCAGCACGGCAACGTTTGGGTGATAAATAAAATCCCCGGCGGTGCGAGCACGCTCCTCGAATATGCCCACGCCGGTACGCAGCCGATCGCGACCTTGAACTTCGGAGGCCACGGCGCCGCTGCATGTGCGGTCGATTCCAGCAGTGGTAACCTCGCCGTGGGAACAACGTCGGCGAAGGTCGCCATTTGGAGAAAGGCTAGCGGTTCACCGGCGGCCTATTCGACACGCGGGTTGGTGCGCGAAGTTCGCACGATGACCTATGACGGCGCGGGGAATCTCTACCTGCGCGACTACGTCGGCAAAAAGGCAGGATGGCTGCCAAAGGGTGGCTCCGCCGTCAGGGAGTTCGACGTCCGCCAGGGAGGCGCGTATGCGTGGGACGGAACCCACTTGGTGATTACAGGTCGAGCCTCAGACTACACGCAGACGCTAACGCTGTATCGGCTGCATGGTGGGAATGGTAAGGCCGTGGGGCACGTCAGGCTCGACGAGTGCAACGTGTTTTACGCCAGCGACTACGGACCGACGCTCTCCATCGCAGGTTCGGCGGCGGCAATAAGTTGCGGCCTCGATGAGACCGCATCGGTAAACTACTACAATTACCCGGCAGGCGGAAAGACTCTCAAAGCGTTCGACGCCGAAGGTAGTATCACGATCTCGGTGCCTTCGACTTAAGTCCAGCGCTGCAGTTGGCTTTTCATGATAGGCATCATAGGACGGAACCTGCTGAAGCTGCGAGGCTCCAAGCTGCAACGGCCCCTCTGCGCGGCTTCGCGATTTCGCGCCCCAGCCTACGATTCGCCCGCGCAAGGCTGGCTCGATTGCTCCTCCCCGGCAAGTCGCTTCAAATCTGAAGCGTCGCCTTGTTGTGCTTCTCTGTAGGCGCGTTCAAGCTCGTAGCCCGGTTTATCTATGTCAGTCCCTAGATAGCCGGTCCGGTTCCAGGCCGAGTCAGGAGATACGAGTTCCTTATCAAGTGTCCGCGACGCGCGAAATCCGTAAAATAGCCGCGCAAACAACGCGAACGATGCTAGAAATGCAATGCCGTATACGGCTATTAGCTCAACGTGCCAATGCGTGGCCCAGCCGAGCGCAGTCAGGACGACGAGGGCAGACAACATCCCCAGCAGCGTCGAGTGGCTATGAAAGGGACTGCCGTTCGCCGATGCGCCGCCCTTCAGTGCCCCCACCCGATGAAGTCAAAGACCCTCATAGTCAACTATTCGCGAAGCCGATCCTGTCCTGCCTGTAACTCCGCTGTAGCGCGGTCAGCCCCCCGCGCCTCTGCCCCTCTGCACGACTTCGCGCTCGCGAGGCCGTCGCTTTTGCGGCTTAGCAGCCTCGATCGGCGAGCGTCGCTCGCATTGCACTTGCACGGCCCCTCGCAGCGCAGAAGCTTAGCCGTTTGGATCGGCGGCAGTGCGACGACGCCAGGGAGCTCGCCCGGCGGAGGCCGAAGCGCGGCCGCATGGCGAGCGGTGAACTAGCAATCGGAGATCGCAATAGCCTTTGCGGACTCATCAGCACGGCGCACGTCTTTGCCGACCCCAGCTTTCAGGAACGAGTGTGGATTCGGGGCAAAGGTCCCGAAGTATCGTCTTACGTTGAGGCATTTAGGACGCTGCACGACTATCGGATTAGCGACTTCGCGAATGGCGACGCTCTTAAATATGGCGATTGAGTTCGTTCGCCAACGTCGCAGCCCTCCAGCGGAGCGAGTGTTTAAGAGTCCGCGACCTCGCGCAAGGCTTCCCAATGCCGCCAGCGCGGAACACGGCGGCAGATAAATGTGGCCCCCTTCTCGTGGATGGCAGACTTCGGCGGCATGAGTGGTACTCGTCACTATAACATTCAAGAAGCCGGCGCCATCTCTACTCCATATCGTATTGCCGCTTCAAGTATAGCAACGTTTATATCTTTTAACGTTGTGAACCTAATGCAATACCCGGTTACGCTCGCTTTGCCTAATTTGTTTCCATACGTTTGGGCTAAGTATGCCTTATCTTTGATACCGAGGATATAGACAGAGATTCCGGTCTTGTTTGCACTCAAAACCAATTTGAAAAAAATCCCTGGTCTTTCCATCGGCATATGTTATGGTGCGACATCCGTAGCCTACAGTAGGGTTACTAACAGTTTTGTCTTCGCTGTTTTTACCATTGTCGAACCATAATTTACAATCTGGGATAACTTGAAGTGTGAGGTGGTGCAACTCTTGCATATCGCTACGCTTTGGTTCAGGTTGGCTGCTAATATATTCGTTGATTTGTTCTTGTACGCTCATATGAACTAACTTCTCTCCTTGTTCTTTCTCCCTTTGTGCACACCGAGCGACGATTAGGACCCGTGCGCGCCGACGAGGACCGGGACCCTGGCTAGGGCGAGGACCCGGACGTTTTCGCCCACCTGTATTATCCCATGGGATTTGCGATTCCGGGAATCCTCGGAACGCCGCCCGCTGTTCTTCGTGCTATGGCGAGACCACCTCAGTTCGAGCGCCCGCAAGACCTGACCCGCGATGTTACTGCGGTGAAGTTGCCATTAAGCATCTCAGCCCCGACGACCGGGCGTGGCTCTTGGCGTGGATGCGGCTCTACTATCGAGACGACGGCGCCATGTACTCGCCTCAGCTTAGCCGGCGTCGCCGAACGGGTGACCGGGAAAACTCGCCATTACCGTGAAGGCGGTCTTCAGCCGGCTCGCAAGCGCTTAGAGATCGTCCCGCTTCCTCCTGACAACGACGGATATCATCTGCTGTACATGGACGAGAATGGGCTCGACATGAATGTCACGTGGCACAAATCTATTGACCGGGCCATCGATCAGGCAAACTTCGAATTCGGGCTGCTGCCTAGTGAATGGGAACGCCTTAGCGCGCAAATTATCTCACGTTTTAGCCGCGATCGCGTAGACTCACTAAACCGCAATGACTAAGGGAACGGTTGGACGGACGCTCGCGGCGCGTTGCGCTCTGATCGCCTGCATCGGCTGCGGTCGTCGGCTTACCGAAGACCTCGCGTTTCAAGCTCCAAAGGGCTGGGAGGGCGACCAATTCGGCGAGTTTGGCCACGATGTCATCCCTCGCCGCCCCGGCGTTAAATAAAAACGCCTAACTAACGCTGTCCATGCCTTACTGCTTGTCAAACCGAGCGAGCTCATGCTACATTTTCGAAATGCGGCCGCTCTCCGGGCCGGTTAATGACGGCCCCCAAAAACGCCGAAGACACGGTTAACCTACTATCCAGAGCATGGAGGACCTGTGAACTATCGCTTGCCGGTCGGGTTCGTCACACTTCTGATCGCGGTCGCTGGCTGCAGCGGCGTCGCTAATCTTCCATCAGGGCCCGCCAATCAGGCGGCGTTTTCCCCGGCGGTGCTGGTCTCTGGGCGAACCGTTCGTTCCCGTCCGGGCGATTCTGCGAGCTTTCAGGTCGTCTACACGTTCCAGGACAGTGCCGACGGCGGAAACCCCTTTGCCGGCCTGACTGTCGACAGAGCGGGTAACCTTTACGGCACGACGAGCTCGGGCGGCAGCGGTTACGGCACCGCCTTCGAGCTGAAGAATACGGCCAAAGGATATAAGTACGTCGTATTGCATACGTTCGCCGGCGGCACCGACGGCGCGAATCCCTACGCCCGCTTGATGCCGGGCGCCGGAGGGAAACTGTATGGGACTACCGTGAACGGTGGCGGCGGCGGAGCCGGAACCGTCTTCGAATTGCTGCCGGGCAAGGCGCCCCGTACCGAACGCGTGCTGTATGCTTTTACTCAGAGCGTCCAGGGCGCCAATCCGTCCGCCGGGGACCTGACGATCGACTCAAAAGGCGCAATCTACGGCACCACGCAATATGGCGGCGCCTACGCACAGGGCACCGTCTTCAAGTTGTCGCCCGCAAAGGGAGCCGATAAGGAAAAAGTCCTGTACAGCTTCGGTGCGAACTCAAACGACGGTACGCAGCCGTATGCCGGGGTCACCCTTGACCGGGCGGGAAACATTTACGGCACCGCCGCGCTCGGCGGCCAAGGTTACGGCACCGTCTTTGAGCTGACCCCTTCGAAGAGCGGATGGACCGAACAGATCATCCACACGTTCGGGAACGTGACCGACGGCGGGACTCCGTACGCCGGCCTGAGCTTCGATGCGCAAGGCAATCTCTTTGGCGCGACCACCCAAGGTCCGGGAGCGGGGGGGGGCACGTTTTTCGAACTAACGCCTTCGAACGGAAGCTGGTCGTTCAACACGATCTACAGTTTGTCAGGATGGGGGATCTCGGGCGAATTCCGCACCGCTTACCTCGACCCGAGCGACAATATCTTTGGGACCACCCATTGCGACGGTCAGTACAGTTCCGGGTCGGTGTATGAGCTACAGCGCTCGGGGAGCGCCTACAACTACGTCGACCTGTACGATTTCACGGGCGGAACCGACGGTCAGTACGTTTTCAGCAATCCGGCGTTCGATGCGCACGGTAACATCTTCGGCACGACCAACGTGGGCGGTTCCGGGTACGGGGACGTTTGGGAAGTTCGGGCAGCCGGCAAAGCCGGCAGGCGCCACGTGTAATCTCGACTGCTCCGGGTTAAACGTCGATTGCCACCGGGGGACGGGGGATCTGTAGCGGCGGCTCCGGTGGCCGCCTGGAGTCAATCGTAACACCGGGCGCGAGCTCGCGCAGAATGAGGCCGTCGTTACCGACGTCGATTACGCCGAGGTCGGTGATGATGCGATTATCGACGGTTCTTGGACTCGGCTCGTTGTGCAATTCTTCTCCCAGAGCAACCCAGTAAAGATCTTCCGGAGCTAGCCGCGGCGGAAGGGATCATCGTCGTTTGGCCAAAGGGGGGAGCGTTCGTTCCGACGGTCGACCTCTGATAGAAATAGGCGGCCTTTCGGTCTTCTTGCACAAATCGCACGCTTTTCCGGCGTAGACTCGCTTTCATGACTACCGAAATGTTGCCACAATGCGTGGACTATCAACAAGCGATCTTTGAGACGCTTCGCCGAATCGAACAACTCCTTTCGAAGAACGAACCGCCAGTTCGCAGCATGTCGTTTAGTGGCGTTTTAATCATGGAAGAAACCGTGAATGCGCTCCGTGTCAGCCGAAGCACCGTAAAGCAGCTGATGGGGAGTGAGCTAAGCTTCCGCGGGGCGAGGCGCGCGCAGCTGCAATGCGAGCAAATCCAACGCTAAGTGAAACGCTCGCGATCGCGGCGCCGTGCATCTTCTGCAGTCAATGACTTGCTCTTTGCAATCAGGCGAATCAATATTAGCGAACCTTTAAGCCCGTTGTTTGGTACAAGCTGCGCGACCGGGCCAGTTGGATACTGTTGTACGTTCGTCTGCCAATCTGGCTCACTGTCAAACGGAATGGGGTAAGTTTCGCCTGTCGTATGCGAAGTAAGGCTCAGGAATGCAACAGACGCCACGAGCATCGCTATAGCTGCGCAACGGATGAGCGAATAGCGGGCAGGGCTAAGACGCATCGTGCCCTTACTGATAGGTGCTAACATGATCCGCCACGCTCGGCGTGCACTGCGATCGCCGAGGTTTGTGGCATCGCGCCCGGCGCGCCGATCGGCGGCTGCGATCCACCGCACCTCGCCAGCAATGCTGCAGCCACGCAAATGCCTGCACAGCTGCCAAAATCTGCGCTTTTCATCTTGCCTTGCTCCTTCGCTTCCGTGAACGGATCAGCGGTTAAGGATGTTCGGCGCCGGGCCTCAGTTCCATCGCAAACAGGCAGGACGCCAGGGCCGCTGGCTGCCTCGGCCCGCAGTTTACCGCAGCCGTGGCGCCGATTTCGGCGGTCGTCGCCGCTCAGGAGCTAGCTCCGTCACTTTGGAGGTGGGCAATAAGACAGCACCGACAAGGTATACATATAAACGAATATCGCTACCACAGCGATTTCAATAATAAGGTTAATGCCCCAAAGGGCGCGCGAGGTATGAATCGGTTCAGATCCGCTAGTCGAACCCGCCGCGCCCGCGAGGCCGCACGAGCTAGCCAGTGTCGTGGCTTAGCGGCGACCGCTAGATCGAGTCCCAATCCCAGTCCTCTTCGTCGGGTTTCGGTGAAAGTAGCCGCTTGTGCGCTTCGCGGACGAACTCGTCAAGTGTGCCGAGTAAACCCATCGTTGCATAGTAAGAGGCACTCATCTTTAGCGTTGCAGGAAGGATCGCCGCAGGCATTGCGATCCGCGTTACCACAGCACATCGCTTAACAGTAAGCGCCGAGTAAGGCGTATCTGTTACAAGAACGTTTGGTGGGCTAAGCTCAAAGAAGTCGTAGCGCTGGAGTATCGATATCAGCGCCTTAGCATCCACGCTCAACTCGTAGTGTCCTACTGCCCCGACATTAAACTGTGAATATTCTGCTACCTGATCCTGATCGCGTTCCCAGTTGGAGACGAACATCACGTACCTTAGACAGGCTCGATTCGTTGCGGGAGGCGAAGCACAGTCCCAATGCTCGAACTTGATGGCGCGGATGTCGTCATAACTCGGCGGTGCTCCGTTTTCGCACCTTGCAACGGCGGGCACTGCCAACAGAACGGCGCCCACAAGCATGAGCCAGGCAAAGATTGCGAACTTTCTCATTCCCTTAAGCAGCGTTCCGGCTCGCAGAATGATGGCCCTCCGCCCGCGCGCCCGCGCCGCGTGAGGGCGCCCGACTATGGGATTAAAGTGAAGACGGTTCCGCAGCCACTGCTGCCATAACGCTTGCAGCCCAAAGTTGAACCACCCTCCGAGGTCGTCCCATAAAGCGTTCCGTTCACGTCGATCAAGGCCGAGAAAGGCAATGCACCATCGGAGCCACCGGCGAAGTTATGCAAAATCTGTTCGCTTCCGCTCGGACTGAGGCTGAAGGCGACTCCCAAGCCGTCCGAACCACCCGCACTCGCCGTGCCGTACAGGGAGCCATTCAACTCGAACAAGCCCGCCCGCGGACTTGCGCCATTGGCGCCGCCGTACGTGCCACCGCCGCCGAACGAATAAAGCACGTTCTCGTGGCCCGTCGTGCTTATGCTGTAAACGGTTCCGCAGCCGGTATTCGATGAATAGCAGCCGACGTGATTACCACCGCCTTGAAGCGTCGTGCCATAGAGCGTCGCATTCACGTCGATCAAACCCGAGAAGGGCAATGCGCCGTCGGAGCCGCCTTGAAAGTTGTACAGCACCTTCTCTTTGCCCGTACCGTCTATCGTGTAAACGGTGCCACTGTTGCCCGAGCCGCCGTAAGCCGTCGTGCCGTACAGCGCGGCAGGCCCTAGTCCCAGCGCAGCAACCAAGCCGCTGACATCATGGATTCGTCGTGATGACGCTGGGCGGAAGCCATTGTTAAGGCGCGAATCCACCGCTCGTGTGGTTTTTAACTGCCGTCCTAGCATTAGCTGTGGGCACTGCTCCTACACCGCTCGCAGCCACCGGCGGCAAGCCCTACCCAAGTTTGACCCCATCACCGGACGCCGTTAGTATCGCAAACACGCATCCTTCGAAGCAGCTGGAAAAGGTTTATCTGCGCGATCTGTCTGAGCCGGCACTCATAGTACGCTACCGAACGGAAAACTATGACGACGAACAAAAGCTCGGACATGAAGTCTACGATCTGTTGTTTGTCAGGTACGCCAAGGTAGACTTTGACAAGCACGGGGAGTACGTTCTGTTCGAGGCCTGGGAACCGCCGAACTTTGTCGGCGTCACGCATTACAAGCTGTTCGTGTTCGTACTCAGCAAGGACGGAAAGTGGCAACCGCGCAGCGATCTGCGCGAGAGTACTCGAAGCGCGATCGTTGGTGCTCTGAGCGCGAACGAGTGGCACTAGCTGGCTCCGTGCGAGAAGGCCAGCGCAGACTCCGGTACGACGACCGCTTGTCGCTGTGACGCCTGCTGCAAGCCCAGGGCAGTAGGGGCATGACGAACCTGCAGTAGTCGGCGCATTCGCGGCGGGTCAATGCCGGGCAAAATGATGGGTGTGACGAGGAGGCTCGCTTCAAGGACGGCCAGCCACGAGGCCGAAGTTTGACGGCACTACTCTCAAAAGAGGAGCAAGCCGATGATACGCTTGAACCTTGGCAGCTGCGCTATCGCCGTGCCCACGATTTCGGCGGTTTTCTTGACCGCATGCGGTGGCGGATCGACAGCGCTACCGGCGCAACCGGTCACCTCGATGTTTGCCGATCCGCTCGCGCACGACGGTTTAGACACGATCCACAGCTTCCGTGCAAACCCGAACGGTCTGGTCGCGTATAACGGCTTGTTCTACGGCACGAACGTTGCGGCCGGTGGGAGGAATTACGGCAACGTCTTTTCGCTCGACGCCTCCGGGAAGGAGCACGTGCTCCACGTCTTCAGGGGCGGCACGGACCCCGCGTATCCGACCGCCGGGTTGATCGTCGTTAACGGCGTGTTGTACGGAACGACAGTCGGGGGCGGCACTAGTTGGCGGCACAACAAACAATGCCAAACCGGGCCGCCTCCGAGCGGCGGCGAGGGTTGCGGAACCGTCTTTTCGATCACGACCTCCGGTGAAGTACGTGTTCTGCACAGCTTCGAGGGGGGAGCGGACGGCAACTTTCCCTTCGCCGGGCTGACGTTGCTGAACGGAAAACTCTACGGCGTTACCTTAGTTGGCGGGACGCGCCACCCGTGCGGACAGTACATCGGAACCGGCTGCGGCACGGTCTTTGAGGTCAGCATGTCCGGGGAGGAACGCATCGTGTACCGATTTAGGGGCGGTAAAGACGGCGCGGCTCCGGAAGGAACGCTGCTCGCACTCGACGGCAAACTGTTTGGCACGACATACTCCGGCGGTGATAAAACGTGCGACCGTTCGAGATGCGGTACGCTCTTCGAGGTGACCACGTCCGGAACCGAAGACGTGCTCTATCGTTTCAAAGGCGGCACAGATGGCGCGAATCCGCAGGCCGGGCTGGTAAGCGCCGGCGGCGCACTCTTTGGCACGACGACTGCGGGCGGCGCGGCGTGTTCCGGTTACGGTTGCGGGACGATCTTCAAAGCCACTGCTGCCGGCGCAGAACGCGTACTCTACAGGTTCAAAGGTATACCCGACGGCGCATATCCCACGTCGCCGCTCACCGAGGTCAACGGCGCGTTGTATGGCGTTACGCCCGATGGTGGCGCGCAATGCGACGGGCCCAGTGGACTCGACACCGGTACAATCTTCGAACTCACCACAACCGGCACCGAGAAGATCGTGCATCGTTTCGCGTGCGAAACGTACTCGAGTGACGGCGCCGAGCCCGTCGCGCCGCTGGTCCATTCAGCGCAGAAACTTTACGGCACGACGACGTCCGGTGGGCATCACAACGGGGGAACTGCGTTCGCGCTCAGCCTCTAAGGCCGATTGGTGATGTACCGCGCCGCTGTTAAGCCGTTCAGCTGCAAAGCAGACTATGAGCGCATGATTGATTATTTTCTCGAAGCCGACGAGAAGTTTCTCATTAGTATGGGAGTTGATCCCAGGAAACTGCCCGCTCGGAGGGATTGGCTTGATCGATTATTGCCAGACCTGGAGCGGTCGGATTGCGAAAAGCAGACCTATTTCTTGAGTTGGCTTTATAACGGGCTCCCCATAGGGCACTCAAACATTAATAAGATCAAGTACGGAGAGGAGGCCTACGTGCACCTCCATATTTGGGCGCCAGAGCATCGCAAAGTCGGCATAGGCACTGAATTCCTCCGAAAATCGGCAACAGCCTTTATACGAAAGTTCGCGTTGAAGAGTCTGTACTGCGAGCCTTACGCTGAAAATCCAGCCCCTAACCGTGCTCTATCGAAACTCGGCTTTCGGTTCATTAAGCGTTACCGAACCATTCCAGGGCTCATTAACTCTTATCAGGAGGTTAATCAATTCGTGATTCACCACGACATTTGATAGTTGTTCGGCGGTCTGCGGCTTCGCGATTCGCTCAGACCTCCCGAGTCGACCATCGAGCGGCCAGCGGCGATGGCGACTCTTCCGTGGCGTATCGCGACGCGCGCTATTGATAGCGCGCCAATAGCCGATGCCCCGATTGCAACCGCACTAAGGGTTCTAAGTGACTGAAGACGATCCCGCGACCGGTGCACGTCGCCTCGATCGAGCACATGGCCGAAACTGATCCGGTGATTTTCCGCGATTCGCGCAAAACGCACGACGCGCTTGCGCAGGCGAGTTCGTGCCGCCGGCATTTCCAGGGTCGCACGGGAAGCGAAGGTCAGCCGGTCCGTGGTCAAGGCCTTTGTAAACGAAGGGGCCCACTTTGCGGGAAAAATCAAAGTCGCCGCGTACATCGGAAATCTCGATCCAGACCCTTAGCCCCCACCGTCAAGTCCTGGAGCTACATCTTTCATTCCTAGGAGACAGTCAATGCTCAAATATCTCATGGTGGTTGCTCTGATAGTCTTCGGTCTCGGAACGGAAACCGTATATGCTCAAGCAGCCAATGGAGCGCGATCGGCCGTTACGGCGATCGACATAGCGCTGGAGCCGGATGCAACCATGCTGCAGCACGCCTCAGCCCTGAACGCGCGCTTGCGGGGGAACTTCCCAAAAGGTTACTCGTTAGATGCAACGCATCGCCCGCACGTTTCGATGTTGCAACGATACGTCCGCACCGCGGATCTGTCGAAAGTCTACGCGGCGGTCCAGAAGATCAAAACGGAATACGACATGGCCGCCTGGAAGTTCGAAGCTTTCAAAATTGACAATGTAGTCTGGAGCGGGCTGGCTCTCACAGTTATCCTCGCAAAGCCGCCGCAGAACGTCCTAGAGGCACAGCAACGGCTCATCAAAGCGATCGCGCCGTATACGGTCGAGACCGGAACCGCCGCTGCGTTTGCGACGACCGCCGCCGAACCGGACATCAACGCGTCGACGATTGCGTACGTAACGGCGTTCGTTCCGAAATCGACTGGGAAGAATTACATCGCGCACGTCACCTGCGGCGTTGCTTCCGAAGCGTTCGTGAAACGTCTGGAAGCCGAACCGTTTTCCGCGTTTACTTTTTCGCCGGTCGCTATATCCGTCTATCAGCTCGGGAACTTCGGTACTGCGCGCAAGGAACTAGGAACCTGGAGCTTTACTCCATGACCGATACACTGGTGGCGATCGACGTCGCGGTCGAGCCGGGCGAAACTATGGTGAGGCGCTCGTTAGCCGATAACGCGAAACTGCTCGAAAACTTTCCGCAGGGTTACGCTCTCGACGACACGCATCACGCGCACATATCGATGTTGCAACGCTTCGTCCGCGAAGCCGACCTTGAAAAAGTTTATACGGCGGTCGCCGACGCCGTGACCGCGGAAAACCCGCGCGAATGGACGCTCACGGCGTACAAGTACTACTATATCCCCGCGGGTCCGATTGGACTCGCCGGCATCGTCGTCGAAGTCACGGATGACCTGCTGAGGCTTCAACAAAAACTTATCGACGCGGTGGGTCCGTTTTCGCTCGCTACCGCGACGGCGGACGCGTTTTTTAGACTGCCCTCGGAGCCGCCGCTGCATGACGTACCGGCGCTGATCGACTACATCGGCAAGTTCGTCCCAGAGCACTCGGGGAAGAACTTCATGCCGCACGTCACGATCGGCGTCGGACTGAAAAACTACCTGGACGACATGCTTGCCGTACCCTTCGAAGCGTTCACGTTCAATGCCGCAGGCGCTTCGGTCTATCAGCTCGGCGACTTCGGCACGGCTCGCAAGAATCTTAAGACGCTGACGTTTCATGCCTGATTCGCTTCCCTCCTGGAACGATGGCGCCTCGAAGCGGGCGATCGTCGATTTTGTTAGGCGCGTAACGACTGAAGGAAACCCGGAGTACGTGGCGGTGCCCGATCGCGTCGCGGTTTTTGATAACGATGGAACGCTGTGGGTCGAGCAACCGATGTATACGCAGCTTGCATTTCTGCTCGATGACGTCAGGAAGCTGGCTCCCCAGCATCCGGAGTGGAAGACGACAGAGCCCTTTAAGTTCGTCTTGGAGAACGATCTTGCGCGGCTGGCGGCGGCTGGCGTGCCGGGTCTGATGCAGCTTCTCGCGGCGACCCAGTGCGGAATGTCAACCGAGGAGTTTGCAAAAACGGCCAAGGATTGGATTGAAACGGCTCGTCACCCACGCTTCAACCGCCCGTACACCGAATGTGTCTATCAGCCGATGTTGGACCTGATCAAATACCTACGGGCGAACGATTTTGAAGTTTACATCGTTACCGGCGGCGGCGTCGAGTTCGTACGGCCGTGGTCAGAACGCGTGTATGGCATTCCAGTGCGACGCGTTGTCGGCAGTTCGTTGAAAACAAAGTTTGAAATGCGCGGTGACCAACCGGTTTTGATCCGTACCCCGGAGATCAACCTCGTCGATGACGGGATCGGCAAGCCGGTGGGAATCCACGAGTACATCGGACAGCAGCCGATCGCCGCCTTCGGCAACTCCGACGGTGACCTGGAGATGCTGCAATGGACCGCGGCTGGTACGGGCGCCCGACTAGTGTTGATCGTGCACCACACTGATTCGGATCGCGAATACGCCTACGACGCTCATTCGCCCTTCGGTATGCTCAACAAGGCACTCGATGAAGCGAAATCGAGGGGCTGGGTCGTGGTGGATATGAAACGAGATTGGAACACGATCTTTCCTTCAGCTCCAAAGTAACTGATTTCAACGAAAGGACGTTAAGGGATGGCCACACAAGCCAAGAGACCCAATATCGTACTCATCGTCTCCGACGATACGGGTTATGGAGACCTCGGAGCGTATGGCGGAGGTGTGGGTCGGGGTATGCCCACACCCGGTTTCGACCGTCTAGCTAACGAGGGCATGACATTGTTCCATTGCTACGGTCAGCCGAGTTGCACTCCTGGCAGAGCGGCGATCCTAACTGGACGTATTCCGAACCGCAGCGGGATGACGGCCGTGGCGTTCCAAGGCCAGGGCGGAGGACTACCATCGGCCGAATGGACGCTGGGATCCGTGCTGAAGCAGGCAGATTATTCGACGTTCTTCACTGGTAAGTGGCATTTAGGCGAAGATGACGACGCATTGCCCAACGCGCACGGGTATGATGAGATGAAATACGTCGGCCTTTACCATCTCAACGCCTACACGTATGCCGATCCCACATGGTTTCCGGACATGGATCCGACCTTACGCGCGATGTATCAACGCGTCACTAAAGGATCGCTCTCCGGCAAAGCCGGCGAGAAGGCGCACGAGGACTTCAAAATCAACGGACAATACGTCGACACGCCGGACAAGGGTGTCGTCGGGATTCCGTTTTTCGACGGCTACGTTGAGAAGGCCGCGGCCGATTTCCTCGACAGTGCTTATAAAACCGATCAACCGTTTTTTGCGCACATTAATTTCATGAAGGTGCATCAGCCAAATCTTCCACACCCGGACTATATCGGCAAGTCTACGTCGAAGAGTAAGTACGCCGACTCGCTCGTCGAGCTGGACGCACGGGTCGGCCGGCTGATGGACCAAATCCGGCGGTTAGATACGGAGAATAACACGCTCGTTTTTTGGACCACCGATAATGGCGCGTGGCAAGACGTGTATCCCGACGCCGGGTACACGCCGTTCCGGGGCACGAAGGGTACCGTGCGTGAAGGCGGCGCCCGCGTGCCAGCAATCGCATGGTGGCCGGGGAAGATCGCCGCTAACTCCAAGAACCATGATATCGTTGGCGGTCTCGATCTCATGGCTACGTTTGCGGCACTTGCCAATGTGCCATTGCCCGATAAGGATCGGGCCGGCCAACCAATGATCTTCGATAGCTACGATATGTCGCCGGTGTTTTTCGGGACCGGGGCTTGCCCGCGTAACGAGTGGTTTTACTTCACAGAGGACGAGTTGCTGCCGGGAGCGGTACGCATCGGAAACTACAAGATGGTATTCAATCTTCGGGGCGACAATGGTGCCCAGACGGGAGGCTTGGCAGTCGATAGCAATCTTGGATGGAAGGGAGCCGAAAAGTACATAGCCACGGTGCCGCAGATTTTTGATCTCTGGCAAGATCCGCAAGAGCGATACGATCTGTTCATGAATAATTTTACAGAACGTACGTGGCTTGGACCGGTTATGTCGGAGAGCCTCGAAAAGCTCGGTAAGACCTACCTTCAATATCCGCCACGTAAGTTGCAGAGTTTGGGCTATACTGGGCCGGTTACCATCTCTTCGTACGAACGGTTCGAACACATCCAAAAGCAGCTTATGCAGGAAGGCATCAAGGTTACGTTGTTCTCTGGTTAGTGCCAACGAGCGGCTTGGCTAATGGCTCGGCAACGACACGCCTTGCGCCGCGAGGGAATGGCGAATTGCACCGAGTTGTTCAGGCGAGAAAATTTGGCTGAGCGATTGTTTTAGTTGCGCGGCGGTCATATTGTTGACGTTCGGCTCGAGCCGCCTTAGCTGGCGGAGTTGGCCGATCGTTGGTTTGCGGCTTTGACCGCGGTCTCTAACTGCTGTTTGGTGGGCGATTTTGACTGTGCCATCGCGGCGCCCCCGGTAGCGACGAAAGCTGCCGGCATAACGGCGATTCCAAGGACGCTAGCCAGCGCGAGGAGGCGAAGTGCTTGCATGAGGACACGGGCCGCCCTGCGGCTGCGCACGATTTTGCTGGGTCCGAAAAGACTAATCACGAACCACTCGTCCATGCAGCGTACCCACGCGGATGGCTCGCGGTTTCACTTCGAATATCCGCCTAGCACGTCTCGACAGTCAGTTGTGAAAGCGCTAGTGGCTATCCGCGGCGCATTGAGGTTTTGCGTAGCCGCGCCGATGCTCGTGGCGTGTAACGCCTTTGGAGTGAGCGCGTTCGGGTCAATGCCGCAGGCCCTTCCGACGTCATGCCGCTGCCTCTACGTCGTTGACGGAGGCAAGGACGGGGTAGCCGTTTATCGTGCAAGCGCGCGCGGCGATGTCAAGCCGGTGCAGGATATCGCCGGCAAGAACACGGGGCTGAACCTGCCTTGGGGCATCGTTACAGATGCCAGCGCCAACATCTACGTAACGAATGAGGCTGGTGAAGGGAGCGTGACGGTTTACGCCGCGGGCGCAACCGGCAATGTCACACCCATCTGGACGATCAGCGGCGCGGAGACGAAGCTAGAGGTACCGGCAGGCATCGCGCTCGATACCTACGGCAACGTCTATGTCGCAAACTTCCACGACTCTACCATTACCGTCTATGCCGCCGGCGCGAGCGGCAACGCCCCACCGATTCGGACGATTGGCGGTTCGCAAACGCAGTTGAACGGTCCGGGCGGCGTCGCTCTCGATACCAACGGCAACATCTACGTCGCCAACGACAAGAGCGTAACCGTCTATGCACCGGGCGCGAACGGCAACGTTCCGCCGATTCAGAGCATCAGCGGCTCGAAAACGAAGTTGCGCGAACCTCTTGGGATCGCGCTTGACAGCAGCGCAAACATCTACGTCGCGAACTATCGCGATTCTACGGTAACGGTTTATGCTGCCGGGACGACCGGCAACGTCGCACCGATTCGAACGCTCGGCGGCGCGAAAACGGAGCTGAACGTTCCCGTCGGCGTCGCTGTGGATTCGAGGGCTCGTATTTACGTCTCAAACTACGATGCCCTCACGGTTTATGCGGCGGGCGCAAGCGGCGACGCCGAACCGATTCGGACGCTCAGTGGCGCGAAGACCGAACTGAGCCCGCCACTCGTAGGCCTTGCTCTTTAAGAGCGCGCTCGCAGTGGGGCGGCCTAAGCTCGCGGCCGGGCGGGGGCGCACAATTTTAGGGGCCTAACTCTTACCGAGGCGCAGCGTGGCGCTCGTGATGTACGATGAGAGTCTGCCGGGCCCTGGCAGAGACTTCTTCACGAAACGGAAGCCCGAGAGGAGCAAAACGAATGTCTCAGTCTAATGATCGGAATCAAACTAATGATCGGAATCAAACCGCTGTCGTGGGCGCGATTGCCGTCGGCATCGCCGTCGCATTCTCCACCTTCAGCATCGTGCGAGCTGAGCACGCAGACCCAGATAAAAGCAAAACCTACAGTTGCAGCAGCGGCAAGGCGTGCGTAGAAGGCAACTCCACCGGCGGCAGCACGTGGGGCGTCTACGGCATGGGCGCAATCGGCGACGGCGTTCACGGGGTCACGAGCTCGACCAACGGCAACTCCGGTACCTCGGGCATCAGCACCGGGACCGGGGGCTCAGCCAACGGCGTTTATGGCCGCTCTTCAAATGGCCCTGGTGTGTATGGCGTCACCATAGGCGAAGTGGGCACCGAGGTCGGGGGCGTCGAGGGCAGGACTAGTAGCGCAGGACAATCCGGTGTCTACGGTTACTACAGCGGCGGGAGCGGCGAGGGCGATGGCGTCCTTGCCGAGTCCAACGGAATCGGCGGCGGCGAAGTTTACCCAGCACTCTACGCGCTAGGCACCAACGCGAGCACCTACATTTTTACTGCATATAACTCTAGCACCCTCAAGGAATGCGGGATCGATCCCCATGCC